>CAILKX010000063.1 GCA_903834975.1 uncultured Curvibacter sp. | reverse complement strand
TGATTTTGCCGCGGGTTTCCGATTACCGCCCCGACCTCGAGGCAGCGGCCTCTCGGGCATTGGGCGTGCCCGTTCAGATTGGTCAGCTGACGGCCCGCCATGCAGGTTGGGTTCCTTCCTTTGATTTGGAGCAGGTCACTCTGCTGGACCCATTGGGTCGAGTGGCGTTGGCCTTGCCGCGGGTAGAGCTGACGTTGTCACCACAATCGTTGTTGCGCTTGGGTTTTGAGCGCATGACTTTGTTTCATCCCACGTTGAACCTGCGACGCACAACGGACGGCAACATCGAAGTCGCAGGCTTGAGACTGGCCTCTACCCAGCAAGACGAGCGGGTCGCTGACTGGCTGGCCTCACAGGCCCGCATGGCGGTGGAAGACGGCACTGTGATTTGGACCGACGAGCTTCAAGCCCTCCCCCCCGTCGAGCTGCGTCAGGTCAACGTGCTGATTCGCAACACGCCCCTCAGCCACAGCCTGCGTGTCGAAGCCACGCCACCAGAAACTTGGGGGGATCGCTTTTCGGTGTTGGGTGATTTCCACCAATCTTTGTTGGACCCGCACCGAGGGCACTGGCAATCTTGGAAGGGCACGGCGTATGCCCAATTTGACCGCGTTGATCTGCAATCGCTGGGCCCCTATCTCGAGCTGGGGCAGCACCTGACCCAGGGCCACGGCAGTTTGCGACTCTGGGCTGATTTGGCCCAAGGGCAATTCAGCGGGGGCATTTTAGATTTGGCCCTCTCGCAAGTGAAGGTGCGTTGGCGCGATGACCTGCCCGCCATGGACATGAATTGGTTACAAGGCCGTATGGGGGGCCACCGATTCAACGGCGGCTTTGATTTACAAGCGAATGGATTGACCTTTGAATTGGCCGATGGCCTTCGTTGGCCCGGTGGCCAAGTTTCCTTGCATTGGGAAGACGCCAAACCTTCTCGATTACAAGCCCAGTTGGGGCACGCCCAAGGGGTACTGAAAGCCGACCAAATCGATGTGGCGGCCTTCGGGGCGCTGCTGTTGCGTGTGCCTGCCCCTGTCGAGCTACAAAAGGCGGTGAAGACCTTCGCTCCGCAGGGTCGATTGGAGTCGGTGCAAATGAGTTGGGTGGGCAATCTCGACCCATTGCCTGCCGAATTCAAACTCAAGGCGCAACTCAAAGGAGGCGCTTGGTCGCCGGGCAATGGGATGCCGGGTTTGCAGGGGCTTGATGCCGCCTTGGAGACCACCCAAAGCGAGGGGCAGGCCAAGTTGAACTTGACAGCAGGCGCCTTGGATTGGCCTGGCAATTTCGATGACGTCAAATTACCCTTGGACCAACTCCAGGCTGTTCTGAAGTGGCAAATTGAGGGGCAAGGACAAAAAATTCGGCTGCAAATACCGGAGCTGACCCTCGCCAATGCCGACCTCAAAGGTCAAGCTCGTTTGGAGTGGCACACCGATGACCGCCAAGCCAACGCGCCGTTGGCACAACGTTTACCAGGTTATTTGAATTTGCAGGGCAGCTTGTCGCGGGGCGAGGTCAAGCAGGTGGCGCGCTACTTGCCCAAGAGCGCCATGCCCGAAACGCGCGATTATTTGAAGCAAAGTTTGTTGGGCGGCCGCATCACGCAGGGCCAGTTCCAAGTGCAAGGCCTTTTGAATGACTTTCCCTTCAAAGACAACCGGGGCGGGGTGTTTAAGGTTCAAGCGCAGGTGAAAGACGCCAGCATGGACTTCGCCCCCGCCTCTGGTGATTGGCCTGTGCTGAGCCAGATGGCCGCTCAGTTGGACTTTCAAGGTCAGGGCATGCAGATACGGGCCAGCGCCGCCAAGCTCGCGGGCACCGCCTTGGTCGCTGCGCCAGTGGAGGTGCGCATCGCTGATTTTGACCACTCAGTGGTTCAGGTCAACAGCACCGTGAAGGGCCCTTTGAATGACATGCTCAAGGTGGTGGCCAAGTCGCCTGTTTCCGATTGGACCGACCAAGTCCTGTCCGATGCGCAGGCCACAGGGGCCGCAGAGCTGAAACTCAAACTTTCTTTGCCGCTCGAACAAATGAGCCGCAGCAAGGCGCAAGGCAGTGTTTTATTGGCAGGCAACGAGTTCAAGTTGATGGCAGAGGTGCCACGTTTGACCAAGGTGCGGGGTTCGGTGGCCTTCACCGAGTCCAATCTGACTTTGGCGAATTTGCAAGCGCAGGCCTTGGGGGGCGATGTGAAGCTGGACGGCGCCATGAACTTCAAAGTGCCTAAATTGCAAGGTTCGCAAGGGCAAATCCGTGTCAGCGGGGCATTCAGTGCCGAAGGTTTGCGACAGGCGCCAGAATTGAAGGCATTCGTTAAACCTTTGGCACAGGCCAGTGGCAGCGCCCCTTACACCTTGCAAATCAGCGCCGTGGAAGGCGGCATCAATTGGCAATTTGACAGCAACTTACAAGGCTTGGCTTTGGATTTGCCCGAGCCCTTTGCCAAAACGGCCGAGATGAGCGCGCCGCTGCACGCTGAGCGACGCTTGGTGAGGTCCCGTGCGACGGGTGCCCGCCCAGGGGCCAATCCCAACAACGGGGGCAATGTCAGCCCCGCCACGGCGGGCTGGAATGACCGTCTGCAGCTCAAATGGGGCGACCAGTTGGCCCTGAATTATCTGCGCGATGTCAGCGGTCCCGAGCCCAAGGTGTTGCAGGGCCGGTGGCAGCTTGGGACGCCCTTCAAAGAGTCGACGAATGCCCTTTCAACAAGACCCGAAGACAGGGTGGTGTCGGCCCAAATTAACCTGCCCAAATTGAACCTGGACCGGTGGAGTCAGTTGGGCTTACAAACCGGTGTCACGACGGCCTCGGACAATGGCAAAGCCGACCTGACAAGCGCAACGTGGAATGCCTACTTGCCCAGCCAAATCAGCGTCAATACGCCGGTTTTGGTCTTTCAATCACGCACCCTGAACAACCTCAGTTTGAGCGCCAAGCGAGAAATGGCCGAGGGTGAAAAGGCGACGGACAAATTCCCACTCTGGCGCGCCAAAGTGGAGGCCAAAGAATTGGCTGGCAACATCGAATTTCGTCCGGCGTCTGAGGGCAAAGACAGCACCAACCCCGAAGGCCGAATTTTTGCCCGGCTGGCTTATTTGAAACTGGCCAAGAGCACCCAGGCCGAGGTGGAAAGCTTGCTGAGCGACCCCCCTGTGAGCATGCCGGATTTGGACATCGTGGTGGACAGCACCGAATTGCGCGGTTTGTCGTTGGGGCGTCTCGAGGTGTTGGCCTTGAACCGCGTCAATGCCCGTGCAGAACGGGAATGGCAGTTGGACCGGCTCAACGTGACCGTACCTGAGGCCAGCCTGGCCTCCAGCGGTCAGTGGCTGCCGGGCAAAGGCCTGCACCAAACCCAATTGAATTTCAAATTGGACGTCAAAGACGCCGGTAAATTATTGGACCGATTGGGCCTCACAGGTCAAATCGCTTCTTCCCATGGCAAGTTAGAGGGGGAACTCCTTTGGCAAGGGTCGCCCATGGCTTTTGACGAAGCGAGCTTGGGCGGGCGCTTGAAATTGAATTTGGAAAATGGTCAGTTTTTAAAAACCGAGCTGGGCTCGGCCAAATTGCTCAGCGTCTTGAGTTTGCAATCATTGCCCAAGCGATTGACCTTGGATTTTCGGGATGTTTTCAGCGATGGCTTTGCCTTCGATTCTCTGCGCGGGGAGGTGCTCATTGAAAAGGGCATCGCCAATACCCGGAACCTGCAAATGCGCGGTGTGAATGCGGCGGTCATGATGGAAGGGCAAGTCGACATTCCCAAAGAAACCCAGCATCTGACGGTCGTCGTCATCCCTGAAGTCAACGCCGGAACGGCCTCGTTGCTGGTGGCGGCCATCAACCCCGTGGTGGGTTTGGGCAGTTTTGTCGCGCAATACATTTTGCGACGTCCCTTCATGGCCGCGGCCACCAAGGAATTTTTGATTGATGGCACGTGGACCGACCCCCGTGTGGTTGAAGTGCCCTTTAAGCCGGCCGCCAATTCAGATGAAGCGCTTGGTAAAAATTGATTGGCGCACACCCAACGTTCAGCGTTGGCTGTTGGTCGTGGTCTTGGGCGTCTTGGTCGTCACCCTGCTGGGCACCTTGATTTATCTGGCGGGTCGGCTTGAAGCCGATCAATTGCAACGCCAAGTCGAGGCCGAAATTGAAGACGTTGGCAAAGACCTGCGCACACACCTCGCCGGAGACGTGAAAGCCTTGCAGGCGGGGATGTTGCGTCGCCCGACCCTGTCGCAATGGCAGCATGAGGCCGACGTTTTTTTGGCGCAACAGCGTGAGATTTTGCGGCTCGAGTGGCTCGATGAAAACCTGCACCGCAAGGCTCAGATGGACACCCCCTACCGGCGCAGCTTGGGCGATGACGAGGCGCAAATTGAAGCCTTGAAAGAAATGACGCAGGCTTGTAACCGGGCCCGCCAAGTGGGCGCTGCGGCCTACTCGCCTTCCTATTTTGTGCCGCAAGAAGACGGCCTGGGCACTGAAATGATGGCCATGTGCTGGCCTCTGAAAGAGCATGGCCACCTTGTTGGGTTTTTGGTCGCCCGCTATGGGTTGGCGGACATTCTGGCTGACCTGACGGCCCGCAAATTGGCCCGCACCGAACAACTGGCATTGACCGACGCCGATGGCACCCGCCTCGCGGTGTCAGGGACCGCGCAGCGGGGCGTGCGTTTGTTCAGCGCCCAGAAAACCTTGGAGTTGCCGGGCAATACGATGGTCCTGCATTTGGACAGCTGGCAGGGAACCCCCGACTTTGTGCCCAACTTCTTGACCGCCTTGGTGACCTTGTTGTCCTTGGCCTTGGTCGGGGTCATGGTGATGTTGGTGCGCGACACCCGACGCCGACTCAGTGCCGAGCGCGAGCTGGGCGAGGCCCTGGCTTTTCGCAAGGCCATGGAGGATTCTTTGGTGACGGGCTTGCGGGCGCGCGATCTGCAAGGCCAGATCACCTATGTGAATCCCGCTTTTTGCGAGATGGTTGGTTTTACCGTCGAAGAACTTCGAACCCAAATCAACACGCCCCCCTACTGGCCCGATCATTTGGTCGCGGAATACCGCCAAGTTCAGCAACAACGGATCAGCACCCAAGGCTCTGCGCGAGAGGGTTTTGAGGCGGTATTCAAACGAAAATCGGGCGAGCAATTTCCGGTCTTGGTGGTCGAGGCCCCTTTGATTAACGCGGCGGGTGAGCAAACGGGTTGGATGAGCGCGGTCTTGGATTTGAGTGAGAAGCGCCGCATCGAAGAGTTGTCTCGCGCCACCCAAGAGCGCTTACAAGCCACGGCCCGCTTGGCGACGGTCGGTGAAATGGCCTCTTTGCTGAGCCATGAACTGAACCAACCCTTGGCGGCCATTTCCAGTTATGCCAATGGGTCCATCAACTTGTTGAAAGCCGGTTTGATGACCGATGAAACCGCCGCCGATGTGGCCGGTGACCTTCAGATGGCCTTGTCGCGCATTGCGGAACAATCCGAGCGCGCCGGCCGAGTGATTAAAAGCGTGAACGATTTCGTGCGCCGTCGCAAACAACAACGTGAACAGGTGGGCGCGCAAGAACTGTTGGCGGCGATCTTGCCCTTGGTGAATTTACAGGCCCGTAAATTGTCGGTGCGTGTGGTGACCGAGCTGTCGCCTCAATTGCCAAAAGTGATTTGTGACCGCACCATGGTGGAACAGGTCTTGTTGAACTTGGCGCGCAATGCCATGCAAGCGATGGAAGAGATTCCGGTGGCGCAACGCATTCTGAAAATTCAAGCCCGGCGAATTGAAATCTTTGACGCCGATGCGCCGACCAAAACCCAATTGGTCTGGCGAGTGGTGGACCAGGGTTTGGGCATCAGCGAGGAAGTCGCCGAGCGTTTGTTCACGCCTTTTTTCACCACCAAAAGCGAGGGCATGGGGTTGGGCTTGAGCCTTTGTCGAACCGTGGCAGAGCAGCACGGCGGCTCGCTGGAGTTTGAACAGAATTCGCCCCAAGGCTCGGTCTTCATTTTTACCTTGCCTTTGGCGCCGACCTGAGTCCCGCACAGATGTGGCATGATTTTCCCTATGCAGCTGAATTTTGATGCCACCGTGTATGTGGTCGACGACGACGCCGACGTGCGTGACGGGTTGTCGTGGCTTTTGCGCTCGCGCCGTTTGTTCAGCGAGGTGTTTGACAGCGCCGAAGCCTTCGAGCAGCGCTTTCCTGGAACGCCCCAAGACCCCTGTTGCTTGCTGTTGGACATGCGCATGTCGGGCATGAGCGGCCTGGCTTTGTTTGAACGCCTGCGCCTTCGCGGCAGTTTGACTTGGATGCCGGTAATTTTTTTAACGGGGCATGCCGATGTCGCGACCGCCGTGGACACCGTCAAGCGGGGCGCGTTTGATTTTTGTGAAAAGCCTTTCTCCGACAACGCCTTGGTGGACCGCATTGAACAGGCCTTGTGGCAATCACATGATGCGCTGGCTCAGTTGAAACGACGCAATGAAGTGGCCAGCAAATTGGCCGAATTGACCGAGCGTGAGCGATCGGTTCTGGATTTGGTGATTGAAGGCTTGCCCAATAAATTGATCGCCGATCAGCTCAACATCAGCGTGCGCACAGTGGAGGTGCACCGCGCGCGGGTGTTCGACAAAATGGGGGTCAAGTCGGCGGTGGAGTTGGCCAACCTGATTCGCGAAGACCACCTCAATGTTTGAGGGGCCGGTCTTGATCGGCTGAAAGCGGTGCTGTCTTGTCGCCCGGTATTTCACCTTTCGAGCGTCCCGCAAACATGGTCCACCAAACAATCGCCACCAAGATCAGCAGGGCGAGTCCGGCTTCTAGAAAAATCCACATAAAACCCATGATGGTCAAAACGCTCCGGTTGCTTCACGCTATTGTAGAAAGGCGGCGAACCGCCGACTTCGGTCACTACCAACCGTTTGCTTTGGCGATGCCCCTTTTTGCGCTTTTGATCGCGGCTTTTTTGTTGGCCGCTTGTTCGAGTGGGCCGACGACGGGACTGAACCGCGCGGAAGGGGGCCGTGTCAACGCGGGGGGTGGCGAACCCAGCGGGCAGTTGGACTTGTCTGCCTGGGATAAAAACCCTTTGCCACCGCCTCGTGAACAAGCCTACAGCCGTTGGGTGGCGGTGCGTTGGCAAGAGTTGCCGGGAGGGGCGGCCCCTTCGGTAGGCGGGACGGCCCCTTCGCCAGGCGCGACGGGGCCTTCGGTTTTGCAAGTGGCCGACGCCGAATTTTGGCCTGTTTGGGTGCGCAACTGCGAGCGCCCGCCGGCCGCCTTCAAGCCGCTGTGCCCTGAAATCAAACGGTTAAGCGCGGCGTCGGTGGAGGACCGAACGCGTTGGGTGTTGTCGCACTTCCAGCCCTACCGAGTGGAGCCCTTGGCGGGCCAAAGTCAAAACCAAAACCAAAGTCAAGGCCAAGGCCAAGGCCTGTTGACCGCTTATTACGAGCCGGTTTTGGCGGCGCGCCGATTGCCCGGTGAAGGCTTCTCGGTCCCGCTCTACCAATTGCCCACCCCCTCCTCTTCCCCCTCTCCCCCCCATTTCACGGCCCAAAGTCCTTGGTTCACGCGCCAGCAAATTGAAACGCTGCCAGAGGCCAAAGCGGCCTTGCGGGGTCGAGAAATTGCCTATTTGGCCGACCCGGTACAAGCCTTGGTTTTGCACATTCAAGGATCTGGCCAGTTGCAAATAACCGAGCCCGATGGTCGCCTCCAAACCGTTCGATTGGCTTTTGCGGGGACCAACGGACAGCCTTACCAAAGCATTGGAAGGTGGTTGTTGGATCAGGGGTTGATCCAAGACGCCAGCTGGCCAGGTATCCGTCAGTGGCTCTCCAAGAACCCCCAACGCAGCCAAGAATTGTTTTGGAAAAACCCCCGCTATGTGTTTTTCAAAGAGCAAAAACTGCCGACGTCCCAACCAGAGGCTGGGTTTGGCGGCCCCATTGGCGCTCAAGGCCTGCCCTTGACCGCGGGGCGCTCCATTGCGGTCGACCCACGCAGCATTCCTTATGGCACCCCCGCTTGGTTGGTGAGCAAGGGCCCGACAGTCAATTTGCAAAAATGGGTCTTTGCCCAAGACACCGGCAGCGCCATTCAAGGCGCCGTGCGGGCCGATTACTTTGCGGGCTCTGGGGATTCAGCCGGCGAATTGGCGGGGCGCCTGAAGCAGCCCTTGGCGCTTTGGGTGCTTTGGCCGCATACAATGCCCGGTTAATTCAATCGGGAGACCTTTGTGTTTATTTCTTCTGCTTACGCTCAAACTGCCCCCGCCGCTGCCGCGGGTGGCGACATGATGGCCACCATCACCAGCATGGCCCCTTTGCTGCTGATGTTTGTGGTGCTCTACTTCATCATGATCCGTCCTCAAATGAAGCGCCAAAAAGAAACCAAAGCCATGCTCGAGGCCTTGGCCAAGGGGGATGAAGTGGTCACCACGGGGGGCGTCATGGGCAAGATCAACAAGTTGGGCGAATCGGTCCTTGGCCTTGAAATTGCCCCTGGTGTTGAAATTCAGGTGCAGCGCGGTGCCGTGGTGCAAGTGTTGCCCAAGGGCACGGTCGCCAAATAAGACGCTTGCCTGTGCAGCACACCCGGGCCAAGCCAGGCGCGGTTGCCAACTTCGATCAATCATCGTCTGAATTAGTCCGTTTATGAATCGTTACCCGGCCTGGAAGTACGCGCTCATTTTGGTGGTGCTGTTGATTGGCGTGGTCTACACGCTGCCCAATTTTTTTGGTGAATCGCCGGCCGTCCAAGTGTCGTCCGGTAAAGCCACTTTGAAGTTGGACACCTCCACTTTGCAGCGTGTCGAAGAGGTGCTCAAAAGTGCCGACTTGAAGCCCACGGCCATCAGTTTCGATGGCAATTCCATCAAGGCGCGCTTCACGACGACCGACGAGCAGTTGAAGGCCAAAGACGCCTTACAACGTGCTTTGATTCCCAACGCGGACGAGCCCAGCTACATCGTTGCCCTCAACCTTTTGTCGAGCACGCCGCAGTGGCTCACGTCATTGCATGCCGCACCCATGTATTTGGGTTTGGATTTGCGCGGTGGCGTTCACTTCTTGATGCAGGTCGACATGTCGGCGGCCTTGACCAAGAAGGCCGAATCGCTGTCGGGCGATATCCGCACCTTGTTGCGTGAAAAGGGCATTCGCCACAGCGGCATCAGCCGCAATGGCCAAACGGTTGAAGTGAATGCGCGTGACGCCCAAACCGCCGAGGCCGCCAAGAATGCCATCAGCGACGCCTTTCCCGACTTGAACGTGGTGCAAACGCCGACCGGCGCAGAGTTCAAACTCTCTGCCACCTTGAAGCCCATCGCGGCCAGCAAAGAACAAGAAGCCGCTCTCAAGCAAAACATCAGCACCCTGCACAACCGAATCAACGAACTCGGCGTGGCCGAACCGGTGATTCAGCAGCAGGGCTTGGACCGCATCGTTGTGCAATTGCCTGGGGTTCAGGACACGGCCAAGGCGAAAGACATTTTGGGCCGCACCGCCACGTTGGAAATCCGCATGGTCGACGAAAGCCCCGAGGCCCGCGGTGCTGAGCGTGGCGACGGCGCGGTGCCTTTTGGCGACGAGCGTTTTTTGGATAAAAACAGCCAGCCCGTCATCGTCAAAAAGCAAGTGCTGCTGACCGGCGACAACCTCACCGATGCCCAGCCCGGCTTTGAGAGCCAGACCCAAGAACCCACAGTCAACCTGACCTTGGACGCCAAAGGCGCCCGCATTTTCCGCGACGTCACGCGTGACAACGTGGGCAAGCGCATGGCCATCATCTTGTTTGAAAAAGGCAAGGGCGAAGTGGTCACCGCTCCGGTCATTCGCAGCGAAATCGGCGGGGGTCGTGTCCAAATCTCAGGCCGCATGACGGCCATGGAAGCCACCGATGAATCGCTGCTGTTGCGCTCGGGCTCGCTCGCAGCCCCCATGGAAATCATCGAAGAGCAAACCATTGGCCCCACGCTGGGTGCTGAGAACATTGCCAAGGGCTTTCACAGCGTGAGCTGGGGCTTTATGGTGATTGTCATCTTCATGTGCCTCTACTACCTCGTTTTTGGGGTCATTTCCAGCGTCTCGCTGGGCGTTAACTTGCTGCTCTTGGTGGCCGTGCTGTCGATGTTGCAAGCCACGTTGACCTTGCCCGGCATTGCGGCGATGGCCTTGGCTTTGGGCATGGCGATTGACTCCAATGTGCTGATCAACGAGCGCGTGCGTGAGGAGCTGCGCCAAGGCGCGGCGCCGCAAACGGCCATCCATGCGGGTTACGACCGCGCTTGGGCGACGATTTTGGACTCCAACATCACCACCCTGATCGCGGGTTTGGCCTTGCTGGCCTTCGGATCGGGCTCGGTGCGGGGCTTCGCAGTGGTTCATTGCATTGGTATTTTGACCTCCATGTTCTCGGCGGTTTTCTTCTCGCGTGGCTTGGTCAACCTTTGGTACGGCACCCGCAAGAAATTGAAGTCGGTGCGCATTGGCACGGTTTGGATGGGTTAAGTCATGGAATTCTTCAAGATCAAAAAAGACATCCCCTTCATGCGCCATGCCTTGGCGTTCAATGTGGTGTCTTTGGTCACTTTTTTGTTGGCGGTGTTTTTCTTGTTCAGTCGTGGCCTGCATTTGTCGGTGGAGTTCACCGGCGGCACCGTGATGCACGTCACCTACAGCCAACCGGTTGAGATTGAAGGCGTTCGCAATGCCGTGACGGCCCTGGGCTACAACGATGTGCAGGTGCAAAACTTTGGCACCGCGCGTGACTTGACCATCCGTTTGCCCGTCGTCAAAGGGGTTTCAACGGCCCAGCAAAGCGACAAGGTGATTGCGGCCTTGAATGCGCTCCCCGACGCCGCGCAAAACCCGGTGACCTTGCGCAGCACCGAGTTTGTTGGTCCCCAAGTGGGCGACGAATTGGTCGAAGGCGGCCTGAAGGCGTTGGGCTTTGTGGTGCTCGGCATCATGGTTTACTTGGCCTTCCGCTTTGAGTGGAAATTTGCGGTCGCCGCCATCGTCGCCAATTTGCACGACGTGGTCATCATCTTGGGCTTCTTTGCTTTCTTCCAGTGGGAGTTTTCCCTGGCCGTTTTGGCCGCCGTGCTGGCCGTGCTCGGCTACTCAGTGAATGAGTCGGTCGTGATTTTTGACCGGATCCGCGAAAACTTCCGCCGCCTGCGCAAATTGAACACCGTTCAAGTCATTGACAACGCCATCACCTCCACCATCAGCCGCACCATCATCACCCACGGTTGCACGCAGGTCATGGTGCTCTCCATGCTGTTGTTTGGTGGCGAAACGCTGCATTATTTCGCCTTGGCGCTGACGATTGGGATTTGCTTTGGGATTTACTCATCGGTTTTCGTGGCCGCCGCCATCGCCATGTGGCTGGGCATCAAGCGGGAAGACTTGATCAAAGGTCCCAAGCGAGACATTGACCCCAACGACCCCAACTCAGGCGCCGTGGTTTGAGCCGATCAGGCCAACCCTCGGCGCTGAAAAAATCCGCCGCCCAGAGGGGCAATTTGATCGCTTAATTCCAAACGCATCAAGGCGGCTTGCAAGGCTGGCGTGGCCCAGCCGCAGCGGGCTTGTAGGGTGTCCAAATCCACCACTTCATAACCCAAAGCGGCCAGCACCGCTTGGTCAGGGTCGGTTGGCTTTAAACCATCTGTGAATGGTTCACTGAATTTTTCGGTGGATGTTTCACTGAATGGCGGCGGCGCCTCGCTCAATGACCCGGAGGCCGGCGAAGCGACCTGCAACAGCGGCAACACGGGCAGCAAGTGCGGCAATTCATCCAGAATGTCTTGCGCTTTTTCCACCAGCTTGGCGCCTTGCTTGATCAGGGCGTGACAACCCCGTGAGGCCGGCGAATGGATCGAGCCTGGGATGGCAAAGACTTCCTTGCCCTGCTCCAAGCTCAAGCGCGCGGTGACCAAAGAGCCCGAAGGCAGGCCCGCTTCAACCACCAGAACGCCTTGTGAAAAGGCTGAAATCAGGCGATTTCGTTTGGGGAAATTGGAGGCCAGCGGCGGCGTACCGAGCGGGTATTCACTGATCAACAGGCCTTGCTGGGCAATGCGCTGAGCGAGTTCGCGGTGCGCTTGAGGGTAGACCTGATCGAGCCCGGTACCGACGAAGGCCAAGGTCGCTGCGGTGCCGACCGGAGCGCCTTGGCTGTGGCTGCCTTGCAAGGCGCCCCGGTGCGCAGCGCCATCGATGCCGCGCGCCAATCCCGAAACGATCAGAACGCCTTTTTCGGCCAGGTGCTGTGAGAAAGCAAATGCGTTGTCGAGACCCGCAGGCGTGGGGTTGCGGCTGCCCACCACCGCCAAGGTTTTTGGATTTTGCAGGGCCGCAAAGGCCGCGGGCGCCCCCAGGGCATGAATCAACAAAGGGGGATCGTCCAAATTCAAAAATGCAGAGGGATAAAGCGGGTCGCCCAAGGTGATGACTGCCCGGTGCTGTTGGGGCGTAGCGGCGTCGAGCCAGGCCAAGGTGCGTGACAGCAGCCCGTCCCACAACGGGGGCGCTTGCAACAGGCTTTCCGTTTGACGCGGGCTGACCACGAGACGCAAGGCGGCCGGCGACGCTTCAAACAAGGCCTCAACGCGCCCAAAAACACGCAGCAACTCGTAAGCGCTGACAGGGCCAATGCCGGGCGTCAGGATCAAGCGCAGCCAGGCGCCCAATTCGTCTCGGCTCATGGGCAGATGGGGGGCCGTTGGCGGACAAGTTGGTGTACAGGGTGCGGACAAGACGGGCCGATCATGGGTGACATTGCATCCGTGACATTGGGCCTCAAGGTCGCCTATTTGTCCGGCACCTGGGGTTGAGCGGTTGGCTTTGGGGGCCAAATGCCACGAAAATAGAGCCTTCTCAGGAATTACCCTTGTTGGTTTGTTATGGCCCTTTTGCCCATTCTTTGTTATCCCGATGCCCGCTTGCACAAAGTTGCCAAGCCGGTGACCCAATTTGATGCTGCTCTGCAAACCCAAATCGACCACATGTTTGAAACCATGTACGACGCCAAAGGGGTGGGCTTGGCGGCGACCCAGGTTGACTTTCACCACCGACTGATCGTCATCGATGTGTCCGAAGAGCACGACCAACCTTTGGTCGTGATCAACCCCGAGGTGGTTTGGGCCAGTGAAGAAAAAACCGTGGCCGAAGAAGGATGCTTGTCGGTGCCAGGCATTTACGACGGCGTTGAGCGTCCCAGCCAGGTTCGCATCAAGGCGCAAGACGGCCAAGGGCAGTGGCGTGAAATAGAGGCCGAGGGCTTGCTTGCGGTTTGTATTCAACACGAAATGGACCACTTGATGGGCAAGGTCTTTGTTGACTATTTGTCGACCTTGAAACGAAATCGAATCAAAACCAAGATGCTCAAATTGCAGCGCGAGTCGGAAAAATGAGCCCTCAGCGCCTGATTTTTGCGGGCACGCCGGAATTCGCCCAAGTGGCGGTGGCGGCCTTGCACGCCGCTGGGCACGAGGTGGCTTTGGTGCTGACCCAGCCCGATCGTCCGGCCGGTCGGGGCATGAAATTGCAGGCCTCACCGGTCAAGCAATGGGCATTGGCGCATCAGGTGCCGGTGGCCCAACCCCGGAGCCTGCGCTTGGATGGGAAATTCCCGGACGAAGCCGCCGAAGGCCGTGCTGCGATTGAAGCCGCAAGAGCCGCTGGGGCCACCACGATGGTGGTCGCTGCTTACGGCTTGATTCTGCCGCAATGGGTCTTGGACACCGTGAGTTGCTTAAACATCCACGCTTCGTTGTTGCCGCGTTGGCGCGGCGCCGCACCGATTCACCGCGCCATTGAAGCAGGCGACGCCCAGACCGGCGTGACCATCATGCAAATGGCGTTGGGCTTGGACACGGGACCGATGTGGCGAATGCAAACGCTGGACATCTTGCCAGACGACACCACCACCCGCCTGCACGACAAACTGGCCGATTTGGGCGGCCAACTCATGGTGCAGGTGTTGGCGGATTTTCGGCAAGGCACCGCGCCGGATCAGCCCACGCCCCAACCCGAAGAAGGCGTTTGTTACGCCCACAAAATTGATAAAGCCGAGGCCCCCATCGATTGGTCCTTGCCCGCCGAAACCATTGCCCGCCGCCTGCGGGCCTTCGACCCCTTTCCTGGCGCACAAACCCAATGGGGGGAAGAAACCATCAAAGTCTGGCAAGGCCAAGCGGTGCGCTCGGTCGGCGCCGGGGTTGGCCTGGGTGCAGGTCTCGGTGCAGGTCTCGGTGCAGGGCGAACGCCACACCAGAAGCCCGTGGCCGGTCAAATTTTGGTCGCCGATGAATTGGGTGTTTGGGTGCAGTGTGGCGAAGGTGTTTTGAAGCTCTCTCAACTCCAACGGGCGGGTGGTAAACGCTTGTCCGTGTCCGACTTTATGCGCGGCTTTCCTTTGCAGGCCGGCGAGGTTTTGGGGCCTGTCAATGAGCGGGTTGAGAGCGCCCCGTGATTTGGCAGCGCCACTTGCACCGCCGCCCCGAGTTTCTGGAAGGGGTGCGCAGCATGCTGCCGCAAGTGCCCGGCCTGATGGCTTGGGGCTTGATGACGGGTGTGGCTTCGGTTCACACCGGACTTCACTTTTTCGATGCCACTTTGATGGCACTCTTGGTCTACGCGGGCAGTTCGCAACTCTCAGCCCTGCCTTTGATGGCGGCAGGCGCCCCTGCTTGGGTGATTTTGGCGACCGCCTTTTGTGTCAACTTGCGCTTTGTGGTGTTCAGTTTGCACCTGCGTGAATACCTGATGCACCTGACCCGTTGGCAACGGATGAGCCTGTGCTACTTCACCACCGACCTGAGTTATGTGCTGTTCATTCAACGCTTCCCAGAGCCCGCCCCAGACACCGAGAGACGGCAACAAGAGGTGGCGTTTTTAGCCGGTAACAGCTTTGTCGCTTGGGCGGGTTGGATCGCCGCCATTTTGTTGGGCGTTGTCCTTGCGCAATGGATCCCGGAGGCTTGGGGACTGGGCTTCGCGGGCAGTCTTTGCTTGCTCGGTATTTTGTGCTCCTTACTGAGCACAAAGCTGCGTTTTCTCGCCGCTGTGTTGGGCGCGTTCTTGGCCACTTGGGCCTACCACCTGCCGCTCAAGTTGAACATCTTGTTGGCGATTGGCGGCGTGATGTTGTTCTGTTGGATGGCGCAATCCGCGGTGGAACGCTGGCAAATCGGCCAAAAAGCAAGTGATGAAAGCGATGCCAGCCAGGCACCGCAAGCTGATTCACCGGAGGCTCGATCATGAGTGAATGGATGGGGTGGGGCGGCATCAACTGGGACGCTGCAGAAGCTTGGCGTTTGGGTGTGATTGTGGGTTTGGCCGTGATCACGGTTTTATCAAGGTCTTTTTTTCTGATTCTCAATCGGCCTTGGCGCTTGCCGAAATGGTTGCACCAATGCCTGCCCTTTGCGCCGATTGCGGCCTTGTCGGGCGTCATCCTGCCCGACATGTTGATGCACCACGGGGAGTGGGTACTGACGGCAACCGACGCCCGTTGGTATGCCGCTGTCGCCGCTGCTGCGGTTTATTTTTGGCGGCGCAATGTCTTGCACTGCATCTTGCTGGGCATGGCCATTTATCTGCCACTGCACTTGGTTTGGGGCTGGTGATTTTGTTGTTGGGGCAGCCCCTTAAAATTCGTTTCGAATTCAGATTCTTTTTCTTTTTTAATTTCTTTTAAACCCCATGAACGTCATCCGATTTTCTGACTTATGCGCCAGCGGCCAGGTTCGCGGCCAGCGGGTATTTATCCGCGCCGATTTGAATGTCCCTCAAGACGACAGCGGGCGCATTACCGAAGACACCCGCATCCGCGCCAGCGTGCCTTGCATCCAGATGGCGCTGGACGCCGGGGCCGCGGTCATGGTGACCTCGCATTTGGGCCGTCCAACAGAAGGCGAATTCAAACCCGAAGATTCTTTGGCGCCGGTGGCCAAGCGTTTGGGCGAGTTGTTGGGCCGTGAAGTGCCCGTGGTGGCCCATTGGGTCGACGGCGTTTCGGTCGCGCCCGGCCAGTTGGTCATGCTGGAAAACTGCCGCCTCAATGTGGGCGAAAAGAAAAACACAGAGTCCTTGGCGCGCCAATTGGCCGCCTTGTGCGATGTCTTTGTACACGACGCGTTTGGCACGGCCCACCGGGCTGAAGGCAGCACCTACGGCATCGCCCAGTTCGCGCCCGTGGCTTGTGCAGGCCCCTTGCTGGCGGCAGAAATGGACGCCATTACCAAGGCGCTGGCCCAGCCCAAACGCCCGTTGGCGGCGATTGTGGCGGGCAGCAAAGTCAGTACCAAGTTGACCATTTTGCAAAGCCTGGCGAAAAACGTTGACCAACTGATTGTCGGCGGCGGTATTGCGAATACCTTCATGTTGGCCGCAGGGCTAAAAATCGGCAAAAGCCTGGCCGAAGCCGACTTGGTCGACGAAGCCAAAGCCGTCATTGAGGCCATGAAAGCGCGTGGCGCCGAAGTCCCGATTCCGACCGATGTGGTGACCGCCAAAACCTTTGCCATCGACGCGCCTGCGACGGTCAAAAAAGCCACCGAGGTCGCCGACGACGATTTGATTTTGGACATCGGCCCCGAGACCGCTGCCAAATTGGCGGCTCAGCTCAAAACGGCGGGCACCATCGTTTGGAATGGCCCGGTGGGGGTGTTTGAATTCCCGGCTTTTGAAAATGGCACCAAAGTGGTGGCGCAGGCCATCGCTGCGTCTTCGGCTTTCAGCATTGCCGGCGGCGGCGACACGCTGGCTGCAATCGCCAAGTACGGCATCGAAAAGCAAATGGGTTACATCTCGACTGGCGGCGGTGCATTCTTGGAAGTGTTGGAAGGCAAGACCTTGCCTGCCTTTGAGATTCTGCAAAAACGCGCCGCCGGGTAAAACCAAGCCCCTGTTAACCCCGCCGGCGGACCAAGTAACTTTTAATTCAAGTTTCGTGTAAAAATAGAAACTTAATTACAAGGAGACAGCATGAGTATCCGCCGTGCGACCAAAATTGTGGCCACTTTGGGCCCCGCTTCCAGCGACCCCGAGTTGCTGGAAAAGATGATCCGAGCCGGCGTCAACGTGGTGCGTCTGAACTTCAGCCACGGCAAGGCCCAAGACCACATTGACCGCGCCACTTTGGTGCGTGAAGCCGCCAAACGCGCCGGTCGCGAAGTGGCCATCATGGCCGATTTGCAAGGCCCCAAAATTCGAGTGGGTAAATTTGCCGAAGGCAAGGTCATGTTGGAGTCCGGCATGGCTTTTGTGCTGGACGCATCTCGCTCCGAATTGGGCGACCTGTCGGGTGTGGGCCTGGACTACAAAGAACTGCCCAAGGACGTCAAGGCGGGTGACACCCTGCTGTTGAACGACGGTCTGATTGTGTTGACTGTCACCGCGGTCAAGGGCGAACAAGTGCACACCCTCGTCAAGATGGGTGGCGAGTTGTCCAACAACAAGGGCATCAACAAACAAGGCGGCGGTTTGACGGCGCCAGCCTTGACCGCCAAAGACATGGAAGACATTCGCACGGCGATGAGCTTTCAGGCCGACTACGTGGCCGTGAGCTTTCCCAAAAATGCCACCGACATGGAAATGGCGCGCCAACTGTGCAACGTGGCCGCTGCAGAATACCGCCACAAACCCGGCTTGATTGCCAAGATTGAGCGCGCCGAGGCCATCCCCCGCCTCGAAGAAATCCTGGCTGCCAGCGACGGCATCATGGTCGCACGCGGCGATTTGGCCGTTGAGGTGGGCAACGCTGTGGTGCCTGCACTGCAAAAGCGCATGATCAAACTGGCGCGTGAAAATGACAAAGTCGTCATCACGGCCACCCAGATGATGGAGAGCATGATCACCAACCCGGTGCCCACCCGCGCCGAGGTCAGTGACGTCGCCAACGCGGTGCTCGATGGCACCGATGCGGTGATGCTGTCGGCTGAAACCGCGGCTGGCAAATACCCGCTCGAAACGGTCGAAGAAATGGCCAAAATTTGCGCCGCTGCAGAGGCCGCCGAGCCGGGCGAATTGGAAGCCGACTTCACCGACAAAAAGTTCACCCGCATCGACCAATCGATTGCCATGGGCGCGCTGTTCACCGCCCACCACCTCGACGCCAAAGCCATTGTTGCCATGACCGACAGCGGCTCGACGGCCTTGTGGATGAGCCGCCACCGCATCCATGTGCCCATTTATGCCCTGACACCGCGCGTCAGCACGCAGCGCAAAATGGCCCTTTACCGCAATGTGCGCCCCTTGCTGATGGACATCAGCGCCGACCGAGACACCGCGCTTTCGCAAGCGGAAGGCCATTTGAAACGGCGCGGCATTGTCAACACCGGCGATGTCTATGCCATCACTTGCGGGGAACCCATGGGCTCGCCCGGCGGCACGAACATGCTAAAGATTTGTCGAGCAGAATAATGAAACCGCAAAAAGGTTAAAAAAGGGGCTCACTGGAGCCCCTTTTTGATTCCGCTTGCTGCTTTCTCGCTGCTTTCCTTCGGCGCTTGCTAGGGCGCTCTTTGGGTCTTTTAGGGCTTGCTCAAATGCTTGCCCAAAATTCCTGCCAACTCGAACATGGTGATTTGGGGTTTGCCAAACACCGCCAGCAATTTGGCATCGGCGTTGATGGCGCGCTTGTTGGTGGCGTCTTGCAGGCCATTGGCTTTGATGTAATCCCACATTTTTTTCACCGCTTCGGTGCGCGCCACGGGCTCAGCACCGATCACCGCGGCCAAGTCAGGACTGGGGTTGGCGCCGGTGCCGGGTGTTGTTTTGCGCGGTGCTTTGACGGCTTTTTCTGCTTTCGTGGTTTTGGCCGCAGGGGCCTTTTTAGCGGCCCCTTTTTTAGCAGGCGTTTTCCCGAAAGGCGTTTTGGTGGCTGTGGTTTTGGCCGCGCCCGCCGCTGTTTTGCGCGGTGGGAATTTGCTGGCGCGGGGCTCAAACTCAAAGTTGACTTTGCCCGCTGTGGCGTCCCAAGCCAAGAAAGCTTTGAAGGCGCGGCGGGTGCGCATGCTGACAAATTTATCGAGCAAATCGGTTTTGCCGGTGCTGAGCAACTTTTCCATTTGCGCGCGCTCAACCGGCTGCTGCAAGATGATTTTGCCGCTCTTGAAATCGCAACTCGGGGTGGCTTGCTCGAGCGTCGCGACCGATTTTGAGCAGACGTAGTTGGCACCGTGCTCCACCACAGGCGCGCCGCATTTGGGGCAATGGCCCAAGGTTTGGGTCAAGTCCAGTTCATGCAGTTCGCCGCTGTCGTCGTCTTTTTTATCGTCGCCAAAGTCGAATTCCAACTTCCAGTTTTTGTCTTCTTCGCTGAATTTGAGGGCCATTTCGGCAACGAAAGGCCAGCCCGCTTTGGAGCGAAACCCATCCAAGGGGCCAATCTTTTTATCGGCCAGGAAGCGCTCCGCCTCGGCAGGCTCAAAGGTGCGTCCGGCGGGCGATTTGGTGAAGCTGAAACCGCAGCCATCGGAGGCGCCTTCGGCCGAACTTTCCGGGGCAACATTCGCGCCGCAGCAGGTGTAGCGACGGTAGTTTTCTTTCACCACGCCGCCGCAGTTGGGGCAGGGCGTCTGCAGGGTGGCGTAGTCGCCGGGCACGGTGTCGCGGTCGTATTCCTTGGCCTTTTGAACAATGTGCTCGGTCATGGCCGCAATTTGCTGCATGAAGTCGTCACGGCTGAGCAGGCCCTTTTCCATTTGCGAGAGCTTGAATTCCCACTCGCCGGTCAACTCAGGTCGTGACAATTCTTCGACGCCAAGGCCGCGCAGCAAGGTCATCAGTTGGAAGGCCTTGGCAGTGGGGATCAGCTCGCGTCCTTCGCGCAGCATGTACTTCTCGGCAATCAAGCCTTCGATCGTGGCGGCGCGGGTGGCAGGCGTGCCCAAGCCTTTTTCCTGCATGGCTTCGCGCAATTCGTCGTCTTCAACCAACTTGCCAGCGCCTTCCATGGCGCCCAATAAGGTGGCTTCGGAATAGCGCGCAGGCGGTCGGGTTTGCAAGCCCTTGGCATTGGCTTCCTCGGTCAAGGGGCGCTCGCCAGGCTGAACGGCCACCAGGCTTTGTCCTTTGTCGCCGTCCTTGGCGTCGGCCACTTCGTCGGCGGCCTCTTTGCCATAAATGGCCAACCAACCGGGCTTGACCAACACCTTGCCTTCGGTTTTGAAGTGCTGCTGTGGGCCCTGTGATGTGCTGGCATCGACCACACTGAGGCGGGTCGTCACCAAGTATTCGGCGCTGGGGAAGAAGACCGCCATGAAGCGGCGTGCCACCAGGTCATAGAGTTTTTGTTCGGCTTCAGACAGGCCGCTGGGCGCTTGCAAGGTCGGGATGATGGCGAAGTGATCGCTGACCTTGGCATTGTCAAAAATTCGCTTGTTCGGCCGGATGTAGCCGTTGTTCAGTGCCTGCAAGGCAAACGGCGCCAAATGCCGCAAGGTGGTGTTGCCGTCGGCCAGCATGGCAAAGGTCTGTTGGGCCACGGGCAAATAGTCTTCCGGCAAAGCACGAGAGTCGGTCCGGGGATAGGTCAGGGCTTTGTGCCGTTCGTACAGGCTTTGGGCCAGAGCGAGGGTGGTTTTGGCGCTAAAACCAAACTTTCCGTTGGCTTCTCGCTGCAAACTGGTCAAATCGAACAGCAGGGGGGACGCCTGCGTGGTGGGTTTGCTTTCTTCAGAAACCGTGGCCGGTTTGCCACGAACAGCCAAGGCGATTTCTGTGGCTTCTCGCTCATTCCAGACGCGATCGGCCTTCTTTTCGCCGTCTTCTGCGTCCTTTTTCCATTTGGGGTCAAACCACTTGCCGGCATAAATCCCCGCCTCGGCGCCAAAATTGGCATGGATTTCCCAATAATGTCGGCTGATGAATTTGCGAATCTGTTCTTCGCGTTCGACCACCACAGCCAAGGTGGGGGTTTGCACCCGACCGACCGTGGTCAGGAAGAAGCCCCCATCACGGGAATTGAAGGCCGTCATGGCCCGGGTGCCGTTGATGCCGACCAGCCAGTCGGCTTCGCTGCGGCTGCGGGCGGCATTGGCCAAGCCTTGCATTTGGGCGTCGCTGCGCAATTTGTCAAAACCATCGCGGATGGCTTGCGGCGTCATGGACTGCAACCAAAGCCGCTTGACCGGCTTGCCCAGCGCCTGAAATTGGCCGGCCTTGGTGCTGCCGGCGTATTGTTCGATGAGCCGAAAAATCAACTCGCCTTCGCGGCCCGCGTCACAGGCGTTGATGAGGTCGGTCACGTCTTTGCGTTTGGCTTGTTTGACCACCGCATTCAGCCGGGTTTTGGTTTTGTCGACCGGCTTGAGGTCAAAGAAGGGCGGAATCACGGGCAAATTGGCAAAGCTCCATTTGCCGCGCTTCACGTCGAATTGCTCGGGCGCTTGAATTTCGACCAAATGCCCCACGGCGCTGGTCACCACGTACTGGTCGTTCTCAAAGTGTTCGTCGTGTTTTTCAAACTTGCCGCTGCTGGGCGTCAAGGCCCGCACGATGTCTTGTGCCACCGAGGGTTTTTCTGCGATCACCAATGTTTTGGTCATTCCATTCTTTCTTTCAAGCCGGCGCGCGCCCTCGAAGTGGGGCTGCACGGGGGCTTCTACAATCGGTCTGTCTTTTGTCGATCAATTGCCTGACCTGTGTTCAAAAAACACCGGAGAGGCCTTGATTCTGCGTCGGGTTAATTTCCCATTTCCTTTTTTTAAGTTAACAGATTTTTGAGTCATGGCTAAAAAACCGGTTTCGATCACAGGTCGTCGCATCCAAGTTCGGCGCTCAGGCGTGCATGGCAAGGGCGTCTTTGCGGTGGCCGATATTGCCGAGGGCGAGACCCTGATCGAGTACACCGGCGAAGTGATTTCGTGGCAAGAGGCGCAAGACCGCCACCCCCACGATCCGCAAGACCCGAACCACACGTTTTATTTCCACGTAGACGACGACCGGGTGATTGACGCGCTGTTTGGCGGGAATTCCTCCCGTTGGATCAACCACAGCTGCGATCCGAATTGCATCGCCGACGAAGAAGACGGCCGCATCTTCATCCGTGCTTTGCGCAACATTGCCGCCGGGGATGAGTTGAATTACGACTACGGCCTGATCATTTCCGAGCGCTACACGCCCAAATTGAAAGCCGAATACCCTTGCTGGTGCGGCGCACCCCAATGCCGTGGCACCCTGCTCTCGCCCAAACGCCGACCGGCTGCGCCAAAGTTGGCCAAGAAAAAGGCCAAGGCCAAGACCAAGACCAAGGCCAAGACCAAGACCAAGGCCAAGATCAAGACCAAGGCCGCTTGATGTCGACTGCGCTGACTTCGCCAACGCTACAAGGGGCTGCCGAATCGCTATGGGAGCAACTCAGCCCCGCTTGGCCTGGCTTCACGGTCGAGGTGTTGCCCGAGATCGACTCGACCAACACCGAGCTGTTGCGACGCTTCAAAGCCCAAACGCAGGGCGTTGAACCCACGCTCCTGCTGGCTGAACGCCAAACCGCAGGCCGCGGCCGAATGGGGCGAGTTTGGTCCAGTGACGCCACCTCGTTGACTTTTTCTTTGGGCTTGAACTTGACGCCCCAAGACTGGTCGGGCCTGTCTTTGGTGGTGGGCCTGGCGGCGGCGCAAAGCTTGTCGTCCGATCCCCGTTTGGGCCTGAAATGGCCCAACGATTTGTGGTGGCAAGAGCGCAAGCTTGGCGGCATCTTGATCGAGACCGCAAGCAGCGAAGGCGCAGGCGCAGGTGCAGGTGCAGGTGCAGGTGCAGGTGCAGGGCCAACCCCTGTTGCACGGTATGCCGTGATCGGCATCGGCTTGAACGTCGAGTTACCCGCAGCTGAAGTCGCTCAAGGACTGTCGACCGCGCCGGCCGCTTTGTCCGAGCTGCCCGAACCCTTGACGGCGTCGGCCGCTTTGCGCCGCGTTGTACCGGCGGTTCTGGCGGCCATTCGTGAATTCGAGCGCACCGGTTTTGCGCCCTTTGCCCCTGCTTTTGCAGCGCGTGATGTGCTGAAAGGCCGTGCGGTTCAACTGAGCCAGGCGACTGCGCAGGCGGCTGCTGGGGCTCAAGGCGAGGCAGCCGGGGTTGATGCCAGCGGGGCCTTGTTGGTGCATACTGCGACGGGTTTGCAGCGCGTTCAGAGCGCCGAAGTGAGCGTTCGACCCCGCTCATAATGCGGCGCTAATTTGATACAGGGTGTGCGGTATGAAATGGTTGTTGGGCTTGTTGTTGCTGGCCAATGGGGTTTACTTTCTCGGCTCACAGGGCCATTTAACGGCCATGGGCTGGCCGGCGGCCTCGTCGGGTGAACCCGAGCGTTTGACCCATCAAGTCCGCCCCGACACCCTGCGCTTGGTGTCGTCTGAAGAGGCCGAGAAAATCATCAACCCGCCCCCACCGCCGGTGCAAAACGAGTGCTGGGTACTCGGCCCGTTTGACGAAAAAACCAGCGTCAGCGTGAAGAAAAACTTGTTGGCACTTTTGACGCCAGAGCAGTTTCAAATGGACGCGGTCACCGCAGTGGCATCGACCGCTGGCTCTCAGGCTTCCGAAAAATCGCCGGCCGTCTTGCATTGGTTGGTTTACATGGGGCGTTACCCCGATCCGGAGATGGTGACCAAGAAAAAAGGCGAGTTGCGGGCGCGCAAGGTGGCCTTCGAGCCGTTGACCCAAGGCCCTTTCTCCCCCGGCTTGGTGTTGGGCCGGTATTCGACCCAAGCAGAAGCCCAGAAAGCCTTGGACGATTTGCCCAGCAGGGGCGTTCACACCGCCAAAATCGGCGAAGACAAAGAGGGCAGCGCGGGCCCCAAGCAAGCCACCTCAGCCGCCTCAGCGGCCTCGAACTCGCCTGCCGTGAAAACCTTTCAGGTCAAAGTGCCGGTGGTCAGCCCCAGCACCAAAGCCGCTTTGGAGGCCGCTAAACCCGTTTGGCCTGGGCATAACTGGCAACCTTGTTAAGGTGCATCGGCCGAGAAGTCGCTGGCTTTTTAACCCACGCTGAACATCACCGAGAACAAGCAGCCTGGCGGGTTCATGCCCGGCTTGGCATCGGCCAGCGTGACCGTGGCTTTGTGCTGATTGGCAATTTCAATCACGATGGGTAAACCCAGCCCCGAGCCATCGGCTTCGGTGCCCAAAGCCCGATAAAAGGGTTGAAACACCAACGCCCGCTCTGCTTCTGGAACGCCCGGGCCACTGTCTTCAATTTCCAAAACCAGTTGTTTCGATTTGGGATGAGCCAACACGCGGGCGGTCACCATGCCCGGGTTTTCGGCAGGGGAAGGCGTGTAATGCAAGGCGTTGTCGACCAGGTTGCGAACCAACTCTTTAAGCAAGTTGGCGTTGCCTTGCAAGACCACGCCGGGGCTGTCTATTTCGGCGCCCTCGTAGCCCAGGTCGATGTGGCGCTCCAAGGCTTTGGGGTAGGAGTCCCGCACCACTTCTTGGACGATGCTGGCCAGATTGCAGCTGTGGTGGACCAGCACAGCCGCGCCGTTCTCGGCCCTGGCCAAGGCCAGCAACTGGTTCACGGTGTGGGTGGCGCGGATGCTGGAGCGGCCAATTTGTTGCAGCGACAACTTCAACTCAGCCGTATTCGTGCCTTCACGTTGGGCCAAATCGGCCTGCATGCGCAGCCCCGCCAAGGGGGTTTTGAGTTGGTGCGCGGCGTCGGCCAAAAATCGTTTTTGGGTGGCAATCGAGTCTTTGAGGCGGTTCAGCAAGTCGTTCACCGACAACACCAGCGGCGCCACTTCGATGGGCACAGCGTGTTCATCCAAAGGGCTTAAATCGTCGGGACGGCGGGCGCGGATGCGTTTTTCAAGTTGAGACAAGGGTTTGATGCCACGCACCAAAGCCAGCCACAACAAGAGCACCGCCAGAGGCAGGATGATGAACTGGGGCAGCATCACGCCTTTGATAATTTCAGTCGCCAGGATGGAGCGCTTTTCTCGGGTTTCGGCCACTTGGATCAAAGCCGGTTCGGCGTTGATCAAGGGCACCCGAACCCAGATGTGGGCAATGCGCACGTCGGTACCGCGGAACTCGTCGTCTCGCAATTTGACGACGCCGATGTTGGCGTGGCTCTCCTCGGGGGGCAAGGGCAGGCTTTGTTCGCCCGATAAAAATTCACCCTGCGTGCCCATGACTTGGTAGTACACCATGTCCGAGTCGTCGGCACGCAGCAACTCGCTGGCGGGTTGTGGCAAATTGAAATGAACTTCGTGGTTTTGTACGCTGATCAACTGCGCCAGTGCCTGCACGTTGTATTCCAGCGCGCGGTCAAAAGGTTTGTTGGCAATGCCCTGCGCCACGAGCCAAGTCAAAGCCAAACTGATCGGCCACAACAACAGCAAGGGGGTCAGCATCCAATCGAGGATCTCGCCGAACAGCGAGCGTTGGACCCGGGAAAAAAGGCGCAGAGGGGTGTCAGCTGGGGATTTTTTCAAGGCAATAACCCAGGCCGCGAACGGTGGCGATGCGAATCGGACCGCGCTCGATCTTCTTGCGCAACCGGTGCACATACACCTCGATGGCGTTGTTGCTCACCTCTTCGCCCCACTCGCACAGGCGTTCCACCAATTGCTCTTTGCTGACCAAGCGACCGGCGCGCTGGAGCAGCACTTCGAGCAAGCCCAACTCGCGCGCCGATAGGTCGACCATCTTGCCGTCAATGGTGGCCACGCGACCGCCTTGGTCGTAAACCAAAGGGCCGTGTTTGATGGTGCTGGTCGCACCGCCCATGCCGCGCCGGGTGAGTGCCCGAACACGCGCTTCCAACTCTTGCAGCGAGAAGGGTTTGGCCATGTAGTCGTCGGCGCCATAGTCCAAGCCTTTCACGCGTTCTTCGACGCTGTCGGCCGCGGTCAAAATCAAGACGGGGAAGGTGGCGCCTCGGCTGCGAAGTTTTTTCAGCACTTCGAGGCCATGCATTTTGGGCAGCCCCAAATCCAAAATCAGCAGGTCAAATTCGGTGTTGGTCATCAAGGCGGCATCGGCTTCGGTGCCACTGGCCACGTGGTCCACCGCGGCACCAGAGGCCCGCAGGGTCCGCAGCAGGCCATCGGCCAAGACTTGGTCGTCCTCAGCAATCAATATCCGCATGTTTGTCTCCTTGGTCTGGCTGGGCCTTGATTATTTTGAAGCATTTTAGGGGTCATTCGGCATAGGCCTCTAGCCCCAAAGCCACCACCGTCGCGACCTCAGGCCCCACGGCGCTGCGGAATTCGGCCTCGGCCTGCGTGACGGCGTCGTGGAAGGCTTGAAGCCAACTCAGACCGATCTCGGTGAAATGCACTTTGCGCGCGCGGCCATCGTGCGGATCGATTTGGCGGGTGACCAAACCCCAGGCTTCGCATTGGTCGACCAAATCGCCCATGGCCTGTTTGCTCATGCCGGCCTGCGCCGCCAGGTCCGTCAGGCGCGAGCCCTGCAAGGACAAATGCCGAGTGATGTGAATGTGGGCTGCACTCACTTGGCCTCTGGCGGCGAGGTTGGAGAGCGCCAGCGGCACCTCGATGTTGTGGGCCATCAGCACCAACACCCGCTCGTCAAAACGGCGCAGAGCGTGGCCCATCAAACGCCCCAAATGGGTTTTTCGCCAATGGTCATGCGCCGGAGGAGAGGGCTTTATGGGCGGGATGGGCATGGCGATATCTCGGTTCATTTGGTCAATTAAACTGACTAAATAATTTGATTATTCCTTAAAAGAAGCGCATAAACTACTGTTCAAGCATCCAGCTATTTGCTGGGTCCCGACCTAACCCCTTGTCACTCTTGGAGATTTTTATGGAAACCGCTGTTCGCACCCCCGCTGCCAACTTGACCCCTGCCCAGGCCGAAAAAGCCAAAGCCCTGCAAGCCGCACTGGCCCAGATCGAAAAACAATTTGGCAAGGGCACCATCATGCGCTTGGGTGAAGGGGAAGTCATTGAAGACATCCAGGTGGTATCGACCGGCTCCTTGGGCCTGGATGTGGCCTTGGGCGTCGGTGGCCTGCCGCGCGGCCGGGTGGTCGAAATTTACGGTCCTGAGTCTTCCGGCAAAACCACCTTGACGCTGCAGGTGGTGGCCGAAATGCAAAAGCAAGGCGGCACCTGCGCCTTCGTCGACGCCGAGCACGCTTTGGATATTCAGTACGCTCAAAAGCTGGGTGTGAACCTGCAAGACCTCTTGATCAGCCAACCCGACACCGGCGAACAGGCGCTGGAAATTGTGGACAGCTTGGTGCGCTCTGGCGCGGTCGATTTGATCGTGGTGGACTCGGTCGCCGCCCTGACCCCCAAGGCAGAAATTGAAGGCGAAATGGGAGACTCCTTGCCCGGCCTGCAAGCCCGGCTCATGAGTCAAGCGCTGCGCAAGTTGACGGCCACGATCAAGAAAACCAATTGCATGGTGATCTTCATCAACCAAATTCGAATGAAGATCGGCGTCATGTTTGGCAGCCCCGAAACCACCACCGGCGGCAATGCATTGAAGTTCTACGCCTCCGTGCGTTTGGACATTCGCCGCACCGGTACGATCAAAAAAGGCGACGATTCCATCGGCAACGAGACCAAGGTCAAAGTGGTCAAAAACAAGGTTGCCCCCCCCTTCAAGACCGCTGAGTTCGACATCTTGTTTGGCGAAGGCATTAGCCGCCAAGGCGAAATCATTGACATGGGGGTGAACGCCAAGATCATTGAAAAATCCGGCGCTTGGTATGCTTATAACGGCGAAAAGATCGGTCAGGGCCGAGACAACGCCCGTGAATTCTTGCGCGAAAACCCCGACTTGGCTTTTGAGATCGAAAACAAGGTGCGCACCGAGCTGGGCATCTCTTTGCTGGCGCCTGAAGTGGGCGTCGCCGCTGCCAAAACCAAGTCGGCCAAGGAGTCAGCGAAATCGGCCAAAGACGCGAAAGAAGGCAAAGACGGCGTGATCGCGGGTTAAAGCGGGGCTTTCAGGCGCGGACACATCTGCAAACCCTTCAACCCCTTCAACAGACCAGCCACTTGGCAGTGCGTCAGCATGGGTTTTGAAAAAATCTCGCTCAAAGGCAGGGCCTTGCGCTACCTCTCGGCGCGCGAACATTCGCGCTTGGAGTTGGCGCAAAAACTCAAATCCCATGAGGAGACGCCTGGGGAGTTGGACCAAGTGCTCGACGAGTTGGAGGCCAAGGGTTTCATTGATGCCCAGCGCGTCATTGACTCGGTTGTCTACCGCCGTGCAGCCCGTTGGGGCGCCTCGCGGGTGCGTCAAGAGTTGCAAGCCAAGGGTTTGAGTGGCGAGGCCGCCGACGCGGTAGAAACGGCCCTGGCCCATTTGAAAGACACAGAATTGGCACGGGCCCATGCGCTTTGGCAGCGCCGCTTTGAAGGCGTGTCGCCCGACTTGGCCGCACGCGCGAAGCAAACACGGTTTTTGTTGACGCGGGGCTTTTCGAGCGACGTGGTGCGCCGGGTGGTCAGCGGGCGGGTAGAGCCGGCCCCAGACCCTGAATCAAAACCTGAACCTGATCTTGAACAGGGACCTTAATTAGGCACCCACACTGCACGACAAATCACTGCACGACAAAACACTGAGCGACAATTAGACGCTTAATTTGTGAAACCCCAAAAACCACCCCCTGTTGGACCCAGAGATGAACATTGACAAAGACACGGCCGTCACCCTGACCTTCAAGGTCACCACCGCACAAGGCAAAGTGCTGGACGACAGCAAAGACCCGATGGTTTATTTGCACGGTGGCTATGACAACACCTTGCCCAAAATCGAAGCCGCTTTGCAGGGCAAAGCGCCCGGTGAAAAAGTGGTGCTGTCACTGAAGGCGGAAGACGCCTTTGGCGCGCGTGACGAAAGTCTGGTCCGGGTCATCCCCAAAACCGAATTCCCGCCCGGCATCAAGGTCGGTGGCACCTTGCAAGGACCCGACGAAAAGGGCGAACCGCAGGTTTACACCGTGATGAAGATCAAGGGCCCCGAAGTGCATTTGGATGGCAACCACCCTTGGGCCGGTTTGGATTTGGTGTTTGCTTTGAACGTGGTGGCCGTTCGCGCTGCCAGCCCCGAAGAAATTGCTCACCGCCATGTGCACGGCGAGCATGGCCACCACCATTAAAGAGTCAGCGAAGAGTCAGCTTTGCTGAAGCTTACTGAGCAATCACGCGAACCATTTCCAGGCACTTGTTGGAGTAACCCCACTCGTTGTCGTACCAAGAGACGACCTTGACGAAGGTGCTGTCCAAGGCAATGCCGGCGTCGGCGTCAAAAACGGAGGTGCAGGGTTCGCCGCGGAAGTCGGTCGCGACCACTTTGTCTTCGGTGTAACCCAAAACGCCCTTCAGCGCGCCTTGTGACTGGGCCTTCATCTCGGCGCAAATCTCAGCGTAGGTAGCGGGGCTGTTCAGCTCTACCGTCAAGTCCACCACCGACACGTCAGAGGTGGGGACGCGGAAAGACATGCCCGTCAGCTTTTTGTTGAGTTCAGGAATCACCACCCCAACGGCCTTGGCCGCGCCGGTTGAACTGGGGATGATGTTTTCCAAAATACCGCGGCCGCCGCGCCAGTCTTTGTTGCTGGGGCCGTCCACGGTTTTTTGCGTGGCCGTGGCCGCGTGCACGGTGGTCATCAGACCGCGCTTGATGCCCCATTTGTCGTTCAACACTTTGGCCACTGGGGCCAAGCAGTTGGTGGTGCAAGAGGCGTTCGAGACAATCGCTTGACCGGCGTAGCTGGTGTGGTTCACGCCATAAACGAACATGGGGGTGTCGTCCTTGGAAGGGGCTGACATCAGTACTTTTTTGGCGCCAGCGGCCAAGTGCTTTTCAGCAGTCGCTTTGTCCAAGAACAAGCCGGTGGCTTCGATCACGATGTCAGCGCCAACTTCGCTCCACTTCAGGGCAGCGGGGTCGCGTTCTTGGGTCAAGCGGATCGACTTACCATTCACCACCAAGGTGTTGCCTTGCACGGAAACATCGCCCTTGAAGCGGCCGTGCACGCTGTCGTACTTCAGCATATAGGCCAAGTACTCGGGTTCTAACAAGTCGTTGATGCCGACCACTTCGATGTCGTTGAAGTTGGCCACCGCGGCGCGAAAGACCATGCGGCCGATGCGACCAAAACCATTGATACCTACTTTGATTGTCATGGGAGTTTTCCTCTAAGTTTAAAAATTATTTCTTCTTGCCGGCTTTGGCCAAAACCACCTTGACGGTATTGGCCAGGTTCTCGGGTGTGAAGCCAAAGTGCTTGAACAGCACGGGCGCCGGGGCGGATTCGCCGTAGGTGTCGATGCCCACCACGGCCTGCACGCCGTATTTCCACCAGCCATCGGTGCTGCCCATTTCGACCGCCACGCGGGGTAAATCTTGGGGCAAGACCGATTTTTTATAGGCAACCGTTTGTCGGTCAAACACCGTGGTGCTGGGCATGGAAACCACCGTCACAAACAGTTTTTGATCGGCCAAGATTTTTTGCGCTTGTAAGGCCAGCGAGACTTCAGAGCCCGTCGCGATGATCACGGCCTTGGCCTTTTTCTTCAGGCCCAAGTCGGCGGGCGTTGACAAGACGTAGGCGCCGCGGCTGATGTCGCCCAGGTCTTTTTTCGGCGCGTAGGGCAGGTTTTGACGCGACAACAGCAAGGCGCTGGGGCGGTTCTTGTTTTCCAAAGCCACCGCCCAAGCGACTGCGGTTTCAGCGGTGTCAGCGGGTCGCCAAACATCCAGGTGGGGGATCAGTCGCAGGCTGGCCGCGTGCTCAATGGATTGGTGGGTGGGGCCGTCTTCGCCCAGGCCAATGCTGTCGTGGGTGAATACATGGATGACGCGTTGTTTCATCAACGCGGCCATGCGGATGGCGTTGCGGCTGTAGTCGCTGAAGGTCAGGAAGGTGCCGCCGTAAGGAATGAAGCCACCGTGCAAAGCCACGCCGTTCATGATGGCGGCCATGCCGAATTCACGGACGCCGTAGTTGATATGGCGGCCGCCGTTGGAATTGCCTTCTGCGTCAAAGCGCAGGTTCGGCGTGCTCTTGGTGTTGGTCAGGTTGGAGCCTGTCAAATCGGCGGAGCCGCCCAGCATTTCGGGCAACGCGGCGGTAAAAGCGTCGAGTGCCAATTGGCTGGCCTTGCGGCTGGCCACGGTTTCCGCTTTGGTGTGCGCCGCAATCACGGTGTCGACCGCGGTTTGGGCGAAATTTTTCGGCAAATCACCGGCCATGCGGCGCGTCAGCTCGCTGGCCAACTCGGGGAAGGCCGCGGCATAAGCCGCAAAACGGGTGTTCCATTCGGCTTCTGCGGCGGCGCCCTTGGTTTTGCCGTCCCAAGCCGCATAAACATCGGCGGGGACCTCGAAGGGACCGTGGTTCCAGCCGATGGCCGCGCGGGTCAAGGCAATTTCTTCGGCACCCAAGGCCTCTCCGTGGGCTTTGGCTGTGCCAGCGCGGTTCGGTGAACCTTGGCCGATGTTGGTTTTGCAGATGATGAGGCTGGGGCGAGTGGCTTCTTGTTTGGCTTGCTCGATGGCCGCCAAAACGGCACCGACGTCGTGGCCGTCAATCGGGCCGATGACGTTCCAGCCGTATGCGGCAAAACGTTGGGCCGTGTTGTCGATGAACCAAGGCGCGACCTGGCCGTCGATGGAAATGCCGTTGTCGTCGTACAAAGCGATTAACTTGTTCAGCTTCCAAGCGCCTGCCAAGGCGGCCGCTTCGTGGCTGATGCCTTCCATCAAACAGCCATCGCCCAAGAACACATAGGTGTTGTGGTTGACCACGTCGTGGCCGGGGCGGTTGAATTCGTGGGCCAATAGTTTTTCAGCCAGCGCAAAACCGACGGCATTGGTGATGCCTTGGCCCAAGGGGCCCGTGGTGGTTTCGACGCCGGGGGTCACGCCGACTTCGGGATGGCCAGCGGTTTTGGAATGCAGTTGACGGAAGTTTTTCAGCTCGGTCAGAGGCAGGTCATAACCCGTCAGGTGCAGCACCGAATAGATCAACATCGAGCCGTGACCGTTCGACAAAACGAAGCGGTCGCGGTCCATCCAGTGGGGGTCGCTGGGGTTGTGGCGCAGGGCATTGCCCCAAAGGGCAACGGCCATTTCGGCCATGCCCATGGGCGCGCCGGGGTGACCCGAGTTGGCTTGTTGGACGGCGTCCATGGACAATGCGCGGACCGCATTTGCCATGTCCTTTTGCGTGGAACTGGTGGCCATTCGGGAGATCTCCAAGGTGAGGCTGAATTGAGCAGATAAGCCCACGATTTTAGCGCCTTGGCTGCCACAGAGCTGACGACTGGGGTGGCACTTCGCGGTATTCTTGGCCGTAATTTGGCTCAAATTTGGCCCAAATTTGGTCTTTAGTCAAACGTCCAAGTGCAGCGCAAGGGATGTCGAAATAAATGATGCAAGGTGTGTTTTGCTGATGAAAAATTTACCCGCCTTGGTGTTGGCCGCAGGGCGCGGCGAGCGCATGCGGCCTCTGACCGACGCCATGCCAAAGCCCCTGCTGAAAGTGCGGGGCAAACCTTTGTTGCAATGGCATTTGGAGGCCTTGGCCCGAGCGGGTTGCCCGAAAACCATGATCAACACGGCCTGGTTAGGGGGGCAAATTCAAGCCGCCTTTGGCACGGCCTGGGGAGCCCCCGATTCCGCAGCGATGCCCCTTGAGTATTCCGACGAGCAAGCCGATTTCGGCGGCGCTTTGGAAACCGCCGGCGGCATCGTACGGGCCTTGCCCCGTTTACTGAAGACTTTCAGTCAGGGCGAGAGCCAAGATTCCGGCAACTCAGGCGACGGAGGCGAAGGTGCTTTTTGGTTGGTGGCTGGGGATGTTTACCTACCGCAATTTGCATTTGAGGCGGCCCAGGCCCAGGCTTTTTTGGCCTCAGAAGACTGGGCCCATGTTTGGTTGGTACCGAATCCGGCGCACAACCCCCAGGGGGATTTCGGCTTTCAAAACGGCCCACAAGGGCGTGGTGTTGGGCCTGGCGTCGGGCGCGTGGTCATGGACGAGGGGGCCCCACGCTACACCTACAGCACCTTGGGCTTGTACAGACGGGCTTTTTTTGAAGCGCCTCACTGCGACATTCCTTGGGGCAACCCACAAGGCGTTCGGGCGGCATTGGCACCGCTGCTGAGACGGGCAATCGAAGGGGGCCGTGTTGGTGCAACGCTCTACGAAGGGCCTTGGACCGACGTGGGCACCCCCGAACGCTTGGCCGAGTTGAATCAAGGCCCTTAAAAAACCCTTGAATTTGCATGGGCTACCACCGACAACACCGCCTTCAGACCATTTCTCATTCAAAATAGGTCGCAGACTTTAGAGACCAACGCGAGACCAACGAGAGACCACACAAGACCGCTCACATGACCACCGAAAACGCCACCCAAACCCCCATCAAAACCCCCGTTCTGAGCGCCAATCTTTATGCCCAGCGCCGCGCTGCTGTGGCCCGGGCGCTGGGCCCCCGTGGACTGGCCATCATTCCCACCGCGCTGGAGCGCCAGCGCAACCGGGACAGCGACTTTTTGTTTCGAGCAGACAGTTATTTTTATTACCTGACCGGTTTCACCGAACCGCATGCCTGCTTGGTCATCACCGGTGACGGTCGCAGCACGCTTTGGTGCCAGCCCAAGGACACCGAGCGTGAAATTTGGGACGGTTTTCGTTTAGGGCCCCAAGCAGCACCGGCTTTTTTGGGCGTTGATGCCGCCCATCCCATGGGGTCCTTGGACACGGAATTGCCCAAGATGCTGGAAAACCGCGAGGCGGTTTTTTACCCCTTTGCCATCCACCAAGGCTTGGAATCCCGTGTGGCGGGTTGGCTGAACAAGGTGCGTGAGCGCGTGCGTTACGGCGCGCTGTGCCCAGAAAAGCAATTGGACCTGTGCAGCATTCTGGACGAGATGCGCTTGATCAAGGATGCCCATGAGCAAGACACCATGCGGCGGGCCGCTCAGATCAGCGCCAAGGCCCATGTCCGTGCCATGCAAGCCAGTGCGGCCCGCTTGCGCGCCGGCCAAGATTTGCGGGAATACCATCTGGATGCAGAACTGCTCCATGAGTTCAGAATCCACGGTTCGCAGTACCCCGCTTACAGCTCCATCGTGGCAGGGGGCGCCAATGCTTGCGTCTTGCATTACCGCGCCGATGCAGCGCCCATCCATGACGGCGACTTGGTTTTGATCGACGCGGGTTGTGAGCTGGATGGCTACGCGAGCGACATCACCCGCACCTTTCCAGCGAATGGCCGATTCACAGGACCGCAGCGCGCGGTTTACGATTTGGTCTTGGCCTCGCAAGAAGCGGCCGTCGCCGCCACCAAAGCGGGGGCCCGATTTACCGACCCCCATGAAGCCACGGTGGCTGTTTTGTCGCAAGGCTTATTGGATTTGGGCCTGCTCGACAAAAACAAAGTTGGCAGCGTTCAAGACGTGATCGACAGCCGCGCCTATTTTCAGTTCTACATGCACCGCACCGGCCACTGGCTCGGCATGGACGTGCACGACTGCGGCAGCTACGTCGAGCCCTCAGAGCTGAACGATCCCAGCTTGGTCAGTGTGCGCAAAGACCCGCTGTCCGGCGAGACCATCACGCAGCGCCCCAGCCGCCTTTTGCGGCCCGGCATGGTGTTGACCCTCGAGCCCGGGCTTTACATTCGTCCTGCCCCTGGGGTGCCCGAGCAATTCCACGACATTGGGATTCGGATCGAAGACGACGCCATCGTCACGGCCACAGGGTGTGAGTTAATTTCGCGTGACGTGCCCGTGGTCGCCAGCGAAATTGAAGCCTTGATGCGGGCCTGAAGCTGAACGGGGCAATTCAGTTTTAACTTTTGGGTGCAAGTGATTCCTGACGGCAGGCCTACAATCCGCCGCAGGAGTAGCGACATGACCCAAAACAACAACCCCCCCCAGTCCGCTGAGCGCGCAGCCCAAACCCGCCGCGCCGCCTTGGAATACCACGAGTTTCCCACCCCGGGCAAAATCGCAATTTCAGCCACCAAGCAGCTGGTCAACCAACACGATTTGGCGCTGGCTTATTCACCTGGCGTGGCGGCGCCTTGCGAGGAAATCGTCAAAGACCCGAATGCGGCTTTTCGCTACACCAGCCGCGGCAATTTGGTCGCCGTCATCACCAACGGCACGGCGGTGCTGGGCCTGGGCAATATTGGCCCCTTGGCCTCCAAGCCCGTGATGGAAGGCAAGGCGGTTTTGTTCAAAAAATTCGCCGGCATCGATGTGTTCGACCTTGAAATTGACGAACGCCAAGATTTGGATAAATTGGTCGACATCATTGCCTCTTTGGAGCCAACATTCGGCGGCATCAACTTGGAAGACATCAAGGCGCCCGATTGTTTTTACGTCGAGCGCAAGTTGCGCGAGCGCATGAAGATACCGGTCTTCCATGACGACCAACACGGGACCGCGATCGTCGTCGGCGCCGCCATTTTGAATGGCCTGAAAGTGGTCGGCAAAGACATCAAAAATGTCAAACTCGTCACCTCGGGGGCAGGCGCGGCCGCTTTGGCTTGCTTGGGCTTGTTGCTCAAGCTCGGCATGCCCCGCGAAAACATTTTTGTGACCGACTTGGCCGGCGTGGTCTATGAAGGCCGCACCGAGCTGATGGACGAAGACAAGGCCCAATTCGCCCAAAAAACCACCGCCCGTACCTTGAGCGACATCATCGAGGGCGCTGACATTTTCTTGGGTCTATCCGCCGGTGGCGTTTTGAAGCCCGCCATGGTCGCCAAGATGGCGCCGAATCCCTTGATCATGGCCTTGGCCAATCCGAACCCCGAGATCACGCCCGAAGACGCCAAGAGCGTCCGGGGTGACATCATCATGGCCACGGGCCGCACCGACTACCCGAACCAAGTCAACAACGTTTTGTGTTTCCCCTATATTTTTCGGGGGGCTTTGGACGCGGGGGCTTCGACCATCACGGTTGAAATGGAAATTGCCGCCGTCCATGCCATTGCGGAGTTGGCCCAGGCGGAGCAAAGCGAAGTCGTGGCGGCCGCCTACGTTGGCGAACCCCTTAGCTTTGGGCCCGAGTACCTGATTCCCAAGCCGTTTGACCCGCGCTTGATGATGATGATCGCACCGGCCGTGGCCAAGGCCGCCGCCGACAGCGGCGTGGCGACCCGCCCCATCACGGACATGGAGGCTTACCGCCAAAAGCTACAGGCTTTTGTCTATGCCTCGGGCTCCATCATGAAGCCGATCTTTACGGCGGCCAAGCGCGCCACCAAAAAGCGCGTGGCTTACGCCGAGGGCGAAGAGGAGCGCGTGTTGCGTGCTGCGCAAATCGTGGTCGACGAAGGGTTGGCCCGCCCCACCTTGATCGGACGACCTGAGGTGATTGCCGAACGCATCGCCAAATTTGGCCTGCGCTTGAACGCGGGTGTCGATTACGACGTGGTCAATGTGGAGCAAGACGACCGCTACCGCGATTTTTGGCAGACTTACCACAACATGACCTCGCGCAAAGGCGTGACGGTCCAGTTCGCCAAAATCGAAATGCGCCGCCGGCTGACCTTGATCGGCGCCATGCTGCTGCACAAAGGCGACGTGGATGGTTTGATTGCGGGCACATGGGGCCAGACCAATATGCACCTGCATTACATCGAGCAAGTAATTGGCAAGCGCGCTGGCGTCAACACCTTTGCCTGCATGAACGGCTTGCTGCTGCCCAACCACCAGGTGTTTTTGGTCGATACGCATGTGAATTACGACCCCACGGCCGAACAACTCACTGAAATCACCCTGATGGCGGCGGAAGAAATGCGCCGCTTTGGTATTACCCCTCGTGTGGCCCTGCTGTCGCACTCCAGTTTTGGCAGCAGCGACCAACCAAGCGCGGTCAAAATGCGCCAAACCTTGGCCTTGTTAAAAGCCCAAGCGCCTTGGCTGGAAGTCGACGGCGAAATGCACGGCGACGCGGCCCTGGATCCCGCCAATTTGGCCCAAATCATGCCAAACAGCACCTTGAAGGGCAGTGCCAACTTGCTGGTGTTGCCCAACATTGACGCCGCCAACATTGCCTACAACCTGCTCAAAACGGCGGCCGGCGGCAACATCGCGGTGGGTCCGGTGTTGCTGGGCGCCGCTCAACCGGTGCACATCTTGACGGCCACTTCGACGGTGCGCCGGATCGTCAACATGACCGCCTTGACGGTCGCGGATGCCAACGCACTGCGCTGAAAACGGGCGCCCTAATTAACGGCAAGGGGCGAAATACCCCTTGCCTTTTTGGACGATACCGGTCAAAATAGCAGCTCGTTTTATCAGGGTTTACCCCAGATTTCCCAAGTCATTTGGGTAAAAACGCTAGGTAAAACCCTGCTTAACAACCAGCCTTGACGGGCCGCTTCTGATGACGGAGGCGGCTACTTTTTGAGACCCATGAGAAAGAGACGCGGAGATGGAATTGCCACTTCGTAACGTTCGACCCAATATCGTTCAATCGATTCGGGCCTTTCGTGTGCCTGACTTACAAAATGCTGCCCAAGATTTGGCGCACCATTTTTTGTATGCCAACTTGGCACAAGCCCAGTCCAAACAAGACGTTCTGGACATGATCGCAGCCCAGTTCACCTTTCCCGTTCAGTCGGGCAAGAACTTTGACTCGCTGTCGGATTCTTTGACCGACCCCCTATACAAGTCTGGTGCCCAGCCTGGTTTTGTGGTGGTCTTGGAGCAAATTCCTGCCCACGCGAAATTCGACAAAGAAGCGCGCGAGCAGTTGTTGGATGTTTTTCGGGATGCCGCGGACTTTTGGGGGGATCGAAAAATACCCTTCAGATGCTTCTATTCTTTTCTGTAGCCCGTTCTGCGCAAAATAGCCAAGCAGAACGGGCGAATGAGGCTGAAGTCCCAGTCACTTCCACCGGGCACGGACTCGGGTTGGGGCTGGATCTGACCCCTGAAGGCGACAAAATGCCCACCGACAAACTCGTCGATGTGTCGCCCATGGCGCTGCGCATGAGCAGCCCTTTTAATTCGGCTTATTGGCTCTCAGCCGCTTAAAGCCTCAGCGGCCTTGGCGCTCTCCTGACTCCCTACTCCCTGCTAGGTTCCTGCTAGGGAGCGCCTTGAGCCGATCAGGCGACCGCTGTCGATGCAGCGGCGGCCTGTGCCAAGGCCACGTACTCGGCAACCGGCACCTCTTCAGCCCGGCGCTGGGTGTCAAACGGCGTGTCGATTTCTCGGGTGCTGATCCACTGCCCCAAGGTATGGCGCAAAAGCTTGCGCCTTTGGCTGAACGCCACTTGAACCAACTCTGACAATACCGGTAAGGCCAATTCAGGCGGGGTGGCCAGCGGCACCATACGCACCACCGCGCTGTCGACCCTTGGCGGTGGGTCAAAGCATTCCGGACCGACCACGAGCATGTTTTCCATCGCATAGCGCCATTGCAACATCACGCTCAAGCGCCCATACGCCGATGTGGAAGGCGAGGCGACCATGCGCTCAACCACTTCTTTTTGCAACATGAAGTGTTGGTCTTGAATGACGTGGGCTTGCTCCAGCAAGTGAAACAAAATCGGACTGGAAATGTTGTAGGGCAAATTGCCCACCACCCTCAGTTGCGCTGGCTGTTCAGGTGCGAGGCCCAACGACTCGGCCAAGGCCACAAAATCCACTTTGAGGACATCGGACTCGACCACGTTCAGCTGGGGATGTTCACGCAGTTGACGCGCCAAATCGCGGTCCAGCTCAATCACGGTCAAGTGGCCCAAGCGCTCGACCAAGGGCTGGGTCAGGGCGGCCAAACCCGGACCGATTTCCACCATGACTTGCTGCGGTTGGGGCGCTATTGCTCTAACAATTTCATCAATCACACCAGCATCGGACAGGAAATGCTGCCCAAACCGTTTGCGAGCGCGGTGCTTCATGGGGCGTCGCGCAATTCGACGTAGGCGCGGTCGCGCAGGTCTTGCAAATAGGTGGTGTAAAGCTCGGCGGTTTTCTTTTCTTTGAGCGCATAGCGGGCAATTTCACGCCGGTCGCGCTCGCTCAAGGGCGCCTCACGGCGCTCGATCAGTTGAATCAGGTGGACACCAAAGCGCGTCACAGTGGGGCGGCTGATGTCGTTCGGCGCCAAGGCGTTCATGGCTTCTTCGAATTCAGGCACAAATTGTCCTGGGTTGGCCCAACCCAAATCGCCGCCCGCGGGGGCGCTGCCGTCTTGTGAAAATTCTTTGGCCAGATCAGCAAAATTGGTTTGCTGGGCATTCAAGCGACGGCGAAAGTCATTGAGTTGGTTGATGGCGTCGGCTTCGCTCAATTTGGCACTGGTGCGCAACAAAATATGGCGGGCATGGCTTTGGGTGACGGTTTCGGGCAGGCCATTGGGGTCTTGTTTCTCGATTAATTTCAAAATGTGGAAGCCGGCCCCAGACCGAACCGGTCCAGCGACGCCGCCAACACTGAGGGGGCGCACGCTGGTGACAAACAACTCGGGGTAGCGCTCTGAACTGCGAAGCCCCATCACACCGCCCAGCACTTTGTCGGAGGCGGTGTTGGCTTGTTGGGCCAAGGCCTCTAAATCGCCACCGGCCTTGACCTTCTCGACCAATTGCTTGGCTTTGGCTTCCAGTCGGGTGACCTCTTCAGCGTTGGCGGATTCAGGCACCACCACCAAAATTTGACCCAAGTTCAATTCCAAAGGCCCTACGCTGGCTTGGCGTTGCTGTTCTTTCAAAAAGTTATCAATGTCCCAGTCGGTAATTTTGACGCGGGGCTCGACTTCCCGCTCGCGCAGGCGGGTCATCATCAATTGGTCACGCAGATCGGCGCGCAGTTGAGACGTTGACAACCCTTCTTGGCGCAAGCGTTCACGAAACTCCGTCAAGGTCATGCGGTTTTGGCGTGCCACATTTTCTTCCGCCTGGGTGATGGCCCCGTCTTCGATCTTGATGCCGTTTTCTTTGGCTTCTTGTAACTGCGCCTTTTCGCTGATCAAACGCTCCAGGACTTGCTTGCGAATTTCGGTAGCGGGTGGCGTTGCGTTGCCTTGTTGTTTGATTTGCTGCAAAACCCTGGCCATGCGGGCCCGAACTTCGCTGTCGGTGACCGGTTCAGAATTGACGACAGCGGCGATGTAATCCACCGCGGTCGAGGGGCTGTCGGTCTTCAGTCCTTGGGCCCAAAGGGGCAAGGTGGACAACAAGGCGGACGAGAGAGCGAGCCCAGTCAAAAGAGGTTTGATATTCATAACATTCAAAAAACAAGCGAACGATGACAAAGCGCCACTCAGTCGTAATCGCCAAAGCGACTGGGTTGCAAGGTTTGCTCCCGCAAAGGCTGGTAGCGCTGAACATTGGAGCGCAGGCTTTGCAGGGGATTGGGACCTAGACGGGAAAATCCAACAAGCTCCAATTGAAACATAATTTGGGTGTTGGACGAGATGAGGGAGCTGTTCAGCCGTTCCACCACAATGCGGCCCAACCAGCAATCTGCATCGTATTCAAAACCGACCAAGGTGTTGACCAAGGCCTTGTTGATCAGGTCAAAATTCAGACGGCCCACGCTGTACCAACGGTTGGGCCCCAGCCCCGCGCCAGCCCCTTGATCGGCCCCCTTGTCGCCCCACAGATCATTCAGTGGCCATTGCCAACTGGCGTCCACTTGTTGGGCGTTGTTGCGGTCAAATAAATAGCCGGCATTGATGACGCGGTAGTTGCTGGGCGAGTAGCGGCCAAAGGCTGAATAGCTGGTGGTTTTGTGGCTGGCGCTGTTGTAGGCCAAGTTGGCATTGGCCGACCAATTGGGCGACCAATTCAGCGACCCCCCCACAAACAGGTTGTTGACCCCGGCCTTTTCTGCCGAACCGCCGGGCAAATAAACCGCTTGTGGGCTCAACAAGGTGCGTTCGGCCAGGCCGACTTGGGCCAATTGACTGCCGTTGTTGGGGTCCAAAATGCGGCTGATGGCGCCCAACGTCAGTTGGTGGCTGCTGGAGATTCGGTCATTGCCGACAAACTCATTTTCAGAAAATGCGCTCTCAAAGGTGAAGAGGTTGAGCGCAGAATCGTAATTGGGCAAACCGTTTTGGCTTCGGTATGGGGTGTTGACGAAAAAGGCCCGGGGCTCCAAGGTTTGTTGGTAACTTTGCCCAAAAAACCGGGCCTCTCGCTCAAACACCAAACCACTGTCCAAGCTAAAAGTCGGCACATTCCACGCGGCTTGGGTGGTGCCATTGGGCAGGGGGTTGTCATAGTTGTAAGTGGTGCTGTGCCAAGAGAATTTAGGGCTGATAAAGCCCCCCGGAATAGACCAAGTTTTGGCAACCTGGGCAATCGCATAGTCACGGGTCGCATTGACTTGTTTGGTCAGCAGCGGGTCGGCGACAAAGTGGGTTTGGTTCAGGTCAAGCTGGACATCAAATCCAGCCCAATTCTGCTTCTGATACCGGCCCGAGAGCTCCGGATTTTTGTTGTAAGGCGGGATGATGACCGAGGTCACTTCTTGCTGAACTTGCCAACTCAAGCTGCGAAATTGCGCTGAAAAATCCCCTTTTTGCCAAGACAGGGCGAAGTCATCAGGCAAAGTACGCTGGATCAAGGTGCCGTTGGGGTGGGTGGTATTGGCCCAATAGTTGTTGTCGCTCACGCGGTTGAGGTTCATGTTCACCCCCAACTTGCCGATGCCGTCGATGCCGCTGTCCCAGAAGCCGTTGTGTTGCCAACTCAAACCCCAGCGTTGGCGTTTTTCAAGCTCATCATGGGGCATCAAGTCATAGAAAAGCTGGCCTCGATAATCCGTTTCTAGGTAGCGGAATTCGCTGCCGATGTCGAGGCCCCGTTTAATCATGTAGCCGGGCTCCAGCGTCAAGTCTCGGTTGGGCGCCAGGTTCAAATAATAGGGTTGTATCCACCCCAGACCGTCTCGGGTTGAGGTCACGAGCGTCGGGGGCAACAGGCCGCTGCGACGGGCGTCGTTGAGTGGAAAACTCATCGAACTCGCGCTCATCAAGGGCACCCCGTAGAAGGTCAGTTGGGCATGATCGGCTGTGCCCACATTGTTGTCTTCGTCAATGTAAAGGCTGTCGGCCGTGAGCAGCCACTCGGGCATCCAGTCGGGACCCATGCGTCGGCGGCAAGTGCTGTAGGTGCCGTTCTGAAGAATCAAATTATTTTGATCCAGAAAGTCAGCGCGACTACCCTCGCCGTGCGCTTTGTTGCGCAGCAAGTCAAAAGTGGGGTGGGTGACAAAACCCTCAAAGGCGTCGACCGATAACTGCAGGTCGTCGCCGCGGTACACCGAGCCAGAACGGTTCAAATAAATCTGCCCCTTGGCCCGGGCTTCATCGGTGGGTGCAAAGTAGTCGAAATGATCGGCACGAATGACGGTGTCGGCATGGCGAAGTTCTGCATGGCCGTCGACCTCGGTGAGCAAGTCGTTTTGAGAACTGATGCGGTCACCCGTGATAAATTGAGGCCGCTCTGCACGCCATGCTGGGGTCAGAACTTCTTGTAATTGGGGGGTGGTTTGGAGCGTTAATCCCTCTTTAGAGACTTGCGCCAGGACGCCGTTGTGAACGCCCAAGGCCATGAACAGCGCGATGGACACGCTTTGGAAGCGCGCCAGCAAACCACTGAGTTCAAACTTCCAAGGGATCCAACGGGCGGGCATGAGGGGGACGGGTTTTAAAATCGAATTATCCATGACTCAGCCCAACCCGCCGCACCGCCCTATGTCCCTCCCCCCCATCCCCGCTTCTGCGCCCACTTCTGCGCCCTCTTCTGCGGCCGGTACTGGCGAACAGCTTGCCAGACAAAAGGCACTGGCGGATTGGGTTCAGAACTTGGCCGCCGCTCAAGGTTTGGTGCCCTCCAGTTTGGTCATCGCCTCTGCAGACGCCAGCTTTAGGCGCTATTGGCGCATCAGCACGGTGACGGGCCAGACCCGCATCATCATGGACGCGCCGCCCGATAAAGAAAATTGTGCGCCTTTTGTCCATGTGGCTCAATTGATGGCCGACGCTGGCTTGAATGCCCCTGAGGTGTTGGCTTGGGATGAGCCCCAAGGCTTCATGTTGCTGACCGATTTGGGCACACACACCCTGATGACGGCTTTTGAGCAGGCCACGCCTGGCCTCGCGGCGCAAGACGTGGCGGAGGCTGCAAGCGACGTAAGCGCGGCACAGGCCTTTTTGCCCAGAGCCGCCAGCCCCGCTGATTTGGCTTATTTTTCCGAAGCGACCGACCTTCTGATTCAATGGCAATTGGCCAGTCGTCCCAACGAATTGCCGCCTTACGACGAGGCCCTGCTGCGACGTGAATTGGCCTTGTTTCCGGAGTGGTACATCGGCGCCCACCGCCAATACACCTTGACGCCCAGCCAACAAGGCGTGCTCGACGCCGCCTTTGGCCAAATTGTGGCCAACAACTTGGCCGCACCGTCCGTTTACGTGCACCGCGATTTCATGGCCCGTAACTTGATGTTGCCAACAACATCCGCCTCCTCCCCATCCCCCTCACAGGATCACGGCCGCTTGGGCGTGCTTGATTTTCAAGACGCCGTTTATGGCCCGATGACCTACGACATCGCGAGCCTGATGCGCGACGCCTTCATCACCTGGGAAGAGCCTTATGTCTTGGACGTTACCGTGCGGTATTGGGAAAAAGCGCGCCAAGTGGGCTTGATGGATTTTGAAGACTGGCACAGCGACTTTGGCGCGTTCTACCGCAGCGTGGAGTGGATGGGGCTGCAACGCCATTTGAAAGTCGCGGGTATCTTTGCGCGCCTGACGCTCAGGGATGGCAAGCCACGTTATTTGGCCGACACGCCGCGCTTCATTCAATACATTCGTGAAACCTGCAACCGCTACCGGGCGTTGGGGCCTTTGCTGAAATTGATCGACGAAATTGAGAACATCCCCACCGCCATGGGCTATGCCTTTGGCCGGATTTGAAGCGAGATGCCGCGTTTTTATTGCCCAACCCCTTTGAGCGCCGGTCAAGCGCTGACGTTGCCTGCTGGCACGGCGCGCCATGTGCAGGTGCTCCGCTCGCAGCCAGGCGACGTGATTACCTTGTTCAACGGCGAGGGCGGTGAGCACGCGGCGACTGTCACCGCCATGGGGCGTTCCGACGTGAGCGTTGAGGTGGGGGCGCATTCGGCCGTTGAGCGCGAGTTGCCCATCGACGTGCACCTTTGGGTGGTCATGCCCGCCAATGAACGCATGGATTGGCTGATTGAAAAAGCCGCTGAGTTGGGCGCTGCCTCCGTGCAGCCGCTGATGAGCGCCCACAGCGTGCTGCGTTTTAAGGCCGAGCGGGCCGAGAAAAAACGCGAACACTGGCAAGCCGTGGCGGTCGGCGCGTCTGAGCAATGTGGCCGCAACCGGGTCATGCACATTGCCCCCGTGATGGCGTTAAGCACGGCCTTGGCGACTCTGTCCCCGCGAACTGCTTCGCCACCCCAAGAGGCCAAAGACACCCGCTACCTCTTGAGTTTCCGCCCAGATTCGCTGGATTGGCGAGCGGCCTTGACGCAGCCCGCCGAGGGGGGAACTGTTTCTTCAGGTTCTGTGCTGGTGCTGAATGGCCCTGAAGGCGGCTTGAATGCACAAGAGGAAGCCGCAGCGATCGACCAGGGTTTTGTGCCCTTGCAACTGGGGCCGCGGGTGCTTCGAGCTGAAACGGCCCCCATCGCCATGTTGGCGATGCTGTCCATGTCGTCCTTTTAGCAGTCGTCACCTAACGCCGTTTAAATGAGTCTCCATTGATCTCCCTATTTGAAAAACCGCTATGAACGCCAATACTTTGACCCTTATTCGCCCCGACGACTGGCATGTCCATCTGCGTGATGGGGATGCGCTGAAAACCGTGGTGCCGCACACGGCGGTGTCATTTGGCCGCGCCGTCGTCATGCCCAACTTGCGCCCGCCCGTCACCACGGCAGCGCAAGCGTTGGCTTACCGTGAGCGCATCTTGGCGGCGGTGCCAACCGGCGTTTCTTTCGATCCGCTGATGACCCTGTACCTCACCGACCAATTGCCGCCCGAAGAAATCCAACGCGCCAAAGCGGCCGGCGTGGTGGCCTGCAAACTTTACCCTGCGGGGGCCACGACCAACAGCGATTCGGGTGTCACCGACCTCCGCAAGATTTACCCCACTTTGGAGGCCATGCAGCGCGAGGGCTTGCTGCTCTTGGTGCACGGCGAGGTGACCACCCCTGACATCGATTTGTTTGACCGCGAGGCGGTTTTTATTGACACCCAATTGATCCCCCTGCGACGCGATTTCCCGGAGCTCAAAATCGTTTTCGAGCACATCACCACACGCGAAGCCGCCCACTACGTGCGGGACGCCGATCGGTTTGTCGGGGCCAGCATCACCGCCCACCACTTGCTCTACAACCGCAACGCCATTTTCTTGGGCGGTGTGCGGCCGCATTACTACTGCCTGCCTGTCTTGAAGCGTGAAACCCACCGGCAAGCTTTAATGGAGGTCGCCACGCAAGGCCCCTCCCGCTTTTTCTTGGGCACCGACAGCGCGCCACACGCAGCGCATTTGAAAGAGCACGCCAGTGGTTGCGCTGGCTGCTACACCGCGCACGCCGCCATCGAGATGTACGCGGAAGCGTTTGACTCGGTCGGGGCCTTGGGCCAACTCGAGGCCTTTGCCAGTTTCAATGGCGCTGATTTTTATGGCTTGCCGCGCAACACAAGCCGCGTTACCTTGCAACGCCAAAGCTGGACACCGCCCGTGGAATTTGCCTTTGGCGAAGGGCAGCTAAAACCCCTGCGCTCCGGTGAGGCTTTGCCTTGGCAGTTGTTGCCCTGAGGCGGTGTCCTTGGGTTGACTCGAGTCGTTTCAGTAACCGCCTGAGGCGCTGCGGCCTCTGGCGTCGGCGGGCTGTGGCAAGCCCAGCAGGGCGCGGGCCACGGCTTCGCCGACCTTGATGCCGTCGACCCCTGCCGACAAAATGCCGCCGGCATAACTGGCGCCTTCACCGGCTGGAAACAACCCCCAAGTGTTCAAACTTTGGAAGTCATCGCCTCGCGACATCTTCAGGGGCGATGAGGTGCGGGTCTCGACGCCTGTCAAAACAGCGTCGGGCAGGTCAAAGCCTTTGATTTTTTTGCCAAAAGCAGGCAGGGCCTCGCGCACAGCCTGAATGGCGAAATCTGGCAAAGCGGTTGACAAATCGCCCAGCTGCACGCCCGGTTGGTATGAAGGCTCGACCGAGCCCAGTGCCGTGGAAGGGCGACCCGCCACAAAGTCGCCCAACAATTGGCCGGGGGCTGAATAGTTACTGCCCCCGAGCACATAGGCTTTTGATTCAAGTTGTCGTTGCAAAACCAAGCCCGACAGCGGGTGCGGCCGCGTTCGGTCTAGGTCCTCTGACGCGGGTTCACCCAAGGCCCACTCGAACGCGGCGGCGTCGGTCATCGGCTGGGGGTAATCGCTGGGGTCGATGCCGACCACGATACCGGCATTGGCATTTCGTTCGTTGCGCGAATATTGGCTCATCCCATTGGTGACCACGCGCTCGGGCTCAGAAGTCGCGGCGACCACGGTGCCGCCCGGGCACATGCAAAAGCTGTACACCGCACGCCCATTTTTGGCGTGGTGCACCAACTTGTAATCGGCCGCCCCCAGCAGGGGATTGCCGGCGTGACGCCCCCAACGTGCCCGGTCAATCAGGCCTTGAGGGTGCTCAATGCGAAAACCCACCGAGAACGGCTTGGCTTCCATGTAGACCCCCAGTCGATGCAGCAGCGCAAAGGTGTCGCGTGAACTGTGGCCCAGCGCCAAAACCACTTGTTGGGTCGGTAAGGTGTAGGTCTGGCCGCTCACCAGATCGAGGATGTCCAAGCCCTGAACCTTTTGGGTTCGAGCCGAAGGCTGAGGGGCGCCGTGGCGCGCCGCTCCCATTGGATTGAGCGGCTCCAACTCAATGCCCACCAGCCGCTGCTGAAAGCGAATTTCACCGCCCAAGGCGATGATTTGCGCCCGCAAATGCTCCACCACCTTGACCAATTTGAAAGTGCCAATGTGGGGATGTGCCGCAAACAATATTTCTTCAGGCGCACCCGCTTTGACGAACTCTTCCATGACCTTGCGGCCCAAAAAACGCGGGTCTTTAATTTGGCTGTACAACTTGCCGTCTGAAAATGTGCCCGCCCCGCCTTCACCAAATTGCACGTTGGATTCGGGATGCAGGACGCGTTTTCGCCACAAGCCCCAAGTGTCTTTGGTGCGTTCGCGCACGGTTTTTCCGCGTTCGATGACGATGGGTTTTAGGCCCATTTGCGCCAACACCAAGGCCGCAAAAATGCCACAAGGGCCAAAACCGATGACGACCGGGCGGTCTTGTCCCAAGGTATTTGACGGCGTGTTGACCAAGGGGCTCGGTGGCACCCAAGCCATTGAAGGCGTGGTTTGCACGTGCAGCGGGGCCTTTTTTTGACCGGTGGCCAAGGCTTGTGCCTCTAACTCGGACGACGCTGTTGATGGCGACGCCAACGCCACATCCACAATGTAAACCGCTTGCAAATCCGCTTTGCGAGCGTCAAAACTGCGTTTGAAAACGGTGAGTGCGGCAATGTCGCTGACATTGACCCCCAACACCTGCGCCGCCTGAGCGCGCAAGGCCTCGATGGGGTGTTGCAATGGGTCCAGCGGCAATGCACCCAAGCCCAGCTTGAGTTCAGACAAACGAATCATTCAGCGGACTCAGGGCAGGAAGCCTTCGACCGAGAAGTAACGCTCGCCGGTGTCGTAGTTAAAGCCCAAGACTTTGGCGCCCACGGGCAGTTCAGGGAGTTTTTGGGCAATCGCCGCCAAGGTGGCGCCTGAAGAAATGCCGACCAACATGCCTTCTTCTCGGGCGCTGCGACGGGCCATTTCACGGGCCGCTTCAGCGTCGACTTGGATCACGCCGTCAAGCAAGGTGGTGTCCAGGTTTTTCGGGATGAAGCCGGCGCCAATGCCTTGAATCGGATGGGGGGCTGGCGAGCCGCCTGAAATCACGGGCGAAGCGGTCGGCTCCACGGCAAAGACTTTGAGTTGTGGGAATTTGGCTTTCAGCACTTTGGCCACGCCGGTCAAGTGGCCGCCCGTACCGACGCCGGTGATGAGGGCGTCCAAGCCTTCGGGGAAGTCGGCCAAAATTTCTTCTGCCGTGGTGCGCACGTGCACATCGATGTTGGCAGGATTTTCAAACTGCTGGGGAATCCAGGCGCCTGGCGTTTGTGCAGCCAGTTCTTCGGCGCGGGCAATGGCGCCCTTCATGCCCTTTTCGCGCGGCGTTAAATCGAAGCTGGCGCCGTAGGCCAGCATCAGGCGGCGGCGCTCAATCGACATGCTGTCGGGCATCACCAAGATCAGTTTGTAGCCCTTGACGGCAGCCACCATGGCCAAGCCCACGCCGGTGTTGCCCGAGGTGGGTTCGATGAGGGTGCCTCCGGGTTTGAGCGCGCCCGATTTCTCGGCGGCCTCGACCATTGCCAAGGCGATGCGGTCTTTGATGGACCCCCCCGGGTTGCTGCGCTCCGACTTGATCCACACATGGGCATGGGGGCCAAACAACCGGTTGATGTGCACATGCGGGGTGCGGCCGATGGTGTCAAGAATGCTGTTGGCTTTCATGCGGGTCTCCTAAAAGGTCTTCGTTAATTTGAGGGGGTCTTGAATGAAACAAGGATAATCCAGAGTGTGAAGTTTGCCAGACTGCCGCTGGTGCCCAGCAGAAATGCCGCACTGGAGGAACGTCCGGACTGCACAGGGCAGCGTAGGAGTTAACCACTCTCCACCGTGAGGTGAGGATCAGAGCAACAGAGACGAGCCGATTCAGTTCGGGTGAAACGGGCAATCTCTACGCGCAGCAATACCAAGTAGGCACACGTTGACGGGGCCCCCGGAGTGTGCGGGTAGGTAGCATCGAGCCGTTCGGGTGACCGGCGGCCCAGAGTAATGGCAGTCACGCCTTGGCTTGCCAAGGCGCACAGAATCCGGCTTATCGGCAAACTTCACACTTTTCTAGGTGGCCTTCACGGCCTTCAAGGCCTTCAATGCCTGTCTAAGGCCTTTTGAACCCCCTTAAACCAAGCCAAGTTCGCGAATTCGCTGCACGTGGGCGAGCAAAGAGCGCAAGGCCAGCGGCCACAAGCTTGGCGGGGTGTCGTCGTAAGCCAGCGCCACCCACTCTGGGGGCTCCGCCTTGGGCAAGGCCCGCATGGCCGCGATGACCTTGGCCTCGCGTTTGAGGCGGTGGTTTTTCAAATGGGCGATGGCCGCACGGGCCTGGTTCAGAACATGGCCATGAGCGGGCAAGATGAACTCAATGCCGTGCGTCTCGCAAAGTGCGTCCAAGCGGTCCAGTGAGTCAAGGTAGTCACCCATGTGGCCATCGGGGCCGTCGATGAGGGTGGTGCTGCCGTTCAAAATATGGTCGCCCGAGAACAGCACGCCGTCTTCAAGCAGGGCCAAGCAAACGTGGTTGGCCGCATGACCAGGCGTGTGAATGGCCTTCAAACTGAAATGGCTGGAAAGCGTCAACACCTCGCCTTCAGCCAAGACCCGCTCGGGCGCAAAGTGGCTGTCGGGTCTTGAGGTGGGGGCGGAGGGCAGGCCCATGATGGCGGGCTTTGCCTTTCCAGCTTGTTCACAAAGCGCTTGCAAGGGCCGCGCGCCGGGCGAATGATCGGGGTGGGAGTGGGTGCAAATAATTCCTTGAATGTGGCCCTGGGTGAGCTCAAACAGACGTTGCTGATGGGCTGAATCCCGAGGTCCGGGATCCACCACCCAAAACCCCACCTCAGTCGAGCCCACCACATAGCTGTTGGTACCCGGCCCGGTCATGACGCTCGGATTGGGCGCGGTCAAGCGCCAGAGATTTTTTTGCAAAGCGACAGGGACTTCGCTCTGCCACTCGGCAGCCAATTGACTGCTGGCGTGCGGGTCTAGCGGCAGGAGGTTGGCGCTGCTCAAGAGCTGGCTGGATCGTGGCATGGTCTCTTAGGCTCTCTTGTATTTTTGGTTCTTTTGGGGGTGTTTTGCCTTGAATTATGACGAGAAGTAGAGAGGTAAGTAGATAGGAAAGTAGGGCAATCAGTAGGGTGGGGCGTGGCCCGCTAAAAAACCAGGGACTCTGCGGCCTGTCCGATAATGAGGGGATGCAAGTTCGCTTTACCAAAATGCACGGCGCGGGCAACGACTTTGTGGTGTTGGACGAAACCCAGCACCGATTGAATTTAAGCCCAGCGCAATACCGATTTTTGGCCGATCGCCACTTTGGCGTGGGTGCCGATCAAATTTTGACCGTTCGCCCCAGCCCCGCCGAGGGGGTGGATTTCGAGTACATCATCCACAACGCCGACGGTGGCGAGGTGGAACAGTGCGGCAACGGGGCGCGTTGCTTTGCGCGCTATGTACATGACCAAGGCCTGACGCGCAAAAAAGCGCTGCGGGTCCGCACCCGTTCGGGTGACATCATGCCCGTGCTGACCGACGAGGGTCGGGTCATGGTTGACATGGGTCTGCCTCGCTTTGCCTTGGCTGAAATTCCCTTTGACGCCGCCCATCTCGAAGCCCAAACATTCGGCGCTTGGGCGCGCTGGCGGGTGCGGCCAGAAGGCGCTCCGGCTGCCGTGTCTTTTGCGGGCTTGGTGTCCATGGGCAACCCCCACGCGGTGCTGTGTGTGGCCAGTGCCGAGAAGGCCGATGTGTTGGGCATAGGCGCTGACATTCAAGCCAACCCGCGTTTTTTGCAAGGGGTGAATGTGGGCTTCATGCAAGTCATCTCGCGCACTGAAATCGAGCTGCGTGTGTTCGAGCGCGGCGCGGGCGAAACCTTGGCTTGCGGCACGGGCGCTTGCGCGGCCGTGGTCGCCGGCATCCGTTGGGGTTTATTGGACCCGGTGGTGACCGTTCACACCCGTGGCGGCGATTTGGAGATCGCCTGGCCGGGCGGCGACAGCACGGTGCGGATGACCGGTCCGGCCACCCCCGTCTTTGAAGGGCAAATTGAGCTGCCTGAATTGAATTGACGCAACTTAAAAACGAAGAAATTTAAAAGGCACTGAGACCATGAGTTCCCCCATGAATCCAATCACCGAAGACGACATCGCCAATTACCTCATCAACACGCCCGATTTTTTTGAGCGCCATGCCGAGGTGTTGTCCAGCGTTCAGGTGCGCAGCCCGCATGGTCAACGCGCGGTGAGTTTGCAAGAACGGCAGGCTGAAATGTTGCGTGAAAAAATCAAAAACCTCGAAGGCCGCATCATGGACATGATTCGCCATTCGGGGGAGAACGCCCTCATCGCCGACAAGTTGCAGCGGTGGGCCATGGGCCTGCTAAGGGCGCAAACCTTAACCGACTTGCCCCAGCGCATTGCCGACGACGTGCGCGATCAATTCATGGTGCCGCAAGTGGCGATCAAGGTTTGGGGCGTCTCTGCCGATCACCTGAAGGCCGACTTTGCCGTCGGCGTTTCCGAGGAAGTCAAAGCGTTCGCCGATACCTTGCAACAGCCTTTTTGCGGCGCCCAACCAGGAACCGATGCGGTGAACTGGCTGTCGCAACCCGCCGCCGCGGTTTCCTTGGCGCTTTTGCCTTTGCGCTCGAATCAAAAGGTGTTTGGCTTGCTGGTCTTGGCGTCGCCCGATTCGCAGCGTTTTCACAGCGGCATGGGGACCGACTTTCTGGAGCGCATGGCCGACTTGGCGAGCGCTGCTTTGTCGCGATTACAAGCACAAGCGCAAGTGCACACCGGTTAACTGAAGTCCCCACATTCTGTCCACGCATTGGCCATGAACCCGCTGGTACAACGTTATCTGGACCATGCGCGGTTTGAAAAGCGCTTGGCCGAGCGAACGCTGACCTTGTACCAACAAAGTTTGGCGCAGCTGACCGAGTTGGCTGTGGGAATGATGCAAGTCAAAGGGGCGGGCCAAAGCCTGGCGCAAGCGAAAACGCAAACGCAAGCGCAAGCGCAAGCGCAAGAGCAAGAGCAAGAGCAAGAGCAAGAGCAAGAGCAAGAGCAAGAGAATGGCTTAAACACGACAAGTTCGAGCCCGAGCCTTGGCACTGTCCCTGTCCCTGTCCCTGTCCCAGGATCTCCTTCGGCTACCCATTTGGATTGGTCACAAATCCAGCCGGCGCACATCCGTCGTTGGGCTGCACAGTGGCATTCGCCTTCCGACGCCGTGAAGCGCCATAAAAGCCAAAACGGTGCCAAAAACCAAAACGGCCACAGCAGCCGCAGCGTGGCCTTGATGCTCTCCGCTTGGCGCGGTTTTTTTAATTGGCTTTGCCGCGAACGCCTCATTGCCAGCAACCCGGTGCAAGCGGTGAGGGCGCCTAAATCGGCCAAGCTGTTGCCCAAGGCCTTGCGGGTGGACGACGCGGTCCAGTTGGCTGAATTTAAAAATCAGAAGGCGGTCACGGCCGCAGCGAACCCTTCGAGTTCAGCCGCCGGCACATCCCCTTGGCTCGAAGCCCGCGACGTGGCCATCGTCGAGTTGCTTTACGGCTGCGGTATTCGGGTCGGCGAATTGGTGGGCCTCGACTGCGCTTTCAGCGCGGCGGCCAAAGACCAGGGGCGTGGTTGGGTCGATTTGGCGAATGCTGAAATCCATGTGTTTGGCAAAGGCCGCAAACGCCGTCAATTGCCCTTGGGTCGTCAGGCGGCTCTGGCTTTGCAGGCGTGGTTGAAGGTGCGGCGTGATCTCATCCCGCCAGTGGCCGAAGGCGTTGAAGACCTGAATGGCGCTGAAATCGAGGTGCAGAACGCCTTGTTTATCGGCCAGCGTGGCACCCGCTTAACGCCGCAAGCCGTCTGGCAGCGACTGCGTCAACGCAGCTTGCAGGCGGGCTTGGCGGCCCCGGTCCATCCACACATGTTGCGCCATTCATTTGCCAGCCATGTTTTGCAGTCCAGCGGCGATTTGCGCGCGGTGCAAGAGTTGATGGGCCACGCCAGCATCAGCAGCACACAGGTTTACACGGGCTTGGACTTTCAGCATCTGGCCAAGGTCTACGATGCGGCCCATCCGCGAGCCCATAAAAAACCCTAACGTTCCCCATTTTTGTTGCCATGAAAATCATTCGACTGCGCGTCGGCAAAGAGCGCTCCTTGCAGCGCCGCCACCCTTGGGTCTTTGACTCTGCGATTGCCAAAGGCAGTGCCGACGCCGGTGAAACGGTGCGCATTGAATCGTCAGAAGGCCAGTTCTTGGCCTGGGCCGCGTTCTCGCCGAACTCCAAAATTCGAGCCCGAGTTTGGAGTTTTGACGAGAGTCAACGCATCGACGCGGCCTTTTTTCAAGCTCGGTTAAGCGAAGCTGTTGCAGCACGCCATTGGTTTCACATCGACAGCGATGCCTGCCGTTTGGTCCATGCCGAGTCGGACGGCCTGCCGGGCTTGGTTGTTGACCGTTACGGCGACACCTTGGTCGCTCAGTTTGGTTCAGCGGGCGTCGAGCGGTGGAAGCCGGTTTTGATCGATGCCTTGTTGGCGGCCACGGGCCTGACAAAACTCTACGAGCGCTCTGACACCAGTTCGCGCAAGCTCGAAGGCTTGTCGCCGAGCACTGGCTGGTTGAAGGGACAGGCTTCGGGGCCCACGCAAAGGGTGTTGCGCGAACACCAATGGCGCTTGGCGCTGGATGTGGCGACGGGTCATAAAACTGGTTTTTATTTGGACCAACGTGACAGCCGACAGCGTTTTGCAGAGTGGGCAGCGCAGCGTCAGTTCGCGCGCGTCTTGAATTGCTATTCCTACACCGGGGGCTTCACGGTGGCGGCTTTGGTGGGCGGCGCACAGCATGTGACATCGATCGATTCCTCGGCATTGGCTTTGGAATTGGCGAAGGCCAATGTGGCGCTCAATGATTTGGCATTCGATGCGCAAGGCCAGTCGCGGGCTGATTTTTTGGACGCCGATGTAAACGCCACTTTGCGGCGCTTTTTGGCCGAAGGCCGCCAATTTGACGCCATTGTGTTGGACCCCCCGAAGCTGGCCCCCAGCGCGGCCCACGCCGAGCGGGCGGCCCGCGCCTACAAGGACATCAACCGTTTGGCCCTTCAACTTCTGCCGCCGGGTGGGGTGTTGTTTACATTCTCGTGCTCGGGCGGCATTTCGGCCGATTTATTCCACAAAATCGTCGCTTCGGCGGGCATCGATGCGGGCGTGGACGGCTTCATCGCCGAACGTTTGGGGGGCGCGCCGGATCACCCAATGACGATCAATTTCCCTGAAGGCGAATACCTCAAGGGCTTGGTGGTGGTGAGGCGCTAAACCGACGCCTTGATATAGCGACCCCTCAAAACAGCGGTCTCTTTAAAATAGACGCCAATCCTCTTTAACGACTAAGCACGAACATCACCATGGCCTTGATTCCCGTCACCATCCTTACCGGCTTTCTGGGCTCGGGTAAAACCACCTTGTTGAAGCGGCTCTTGACCGAAGCCCATGGTCAAAAAATCGCGGTCATTGAAAACGAATTCGGTGAAGAAAACATCGACAACGACATTTTGGTCAGCAACACCAACGAGCAGATCATTCAGATGAGCAACGGTTGCGTGTGCTGCACCATCCGCGAAGACTTGCGTGAAACCTTGCAGTTGATAGCGGCCAAGCGCCGCAAGGGACTGCTGGAATTTGAGCGCGTGGTGATTGAAACCACGGGCTTGGCCGACCCTGGCCCCGTGGCGCAAACCTTTTTCATGGACGATGAAATTGCCGAGACCTATCTGCTCGACGCCATCGTCACCTTGGTCGACGCCAAGCACGCCAACCAGCAGCTCGATGACCGCCAAGAAGCGCGTCGACAAGTCGGTTTTGCCGATCAAATCTTCATCAGCAAAGCCGATTTGGTGAGTCCCGAAGCCGTTCACGCCTTGCGGCACCGCCTGTCACACATGAACCCCCGGGCACCTCAAAAAATCACGCATTTTGGTGAAGTGCCACTGAATGAAGTCTTTGATTTGCGCGGTTTCAACTTGAATGCCAAACTCGATGTGGACCCTGATTTTTTGAATGAGGGGGCTTCCGGGCACGACAAGCAAGACCACAAACATGACCATGACCATGACCACGGTGAACACTGCGACCATCCCGCCCATGCCCATGCCCACGACCACGCCCATGATCATGGCCACCACCATCATCACGATGACGATGTCAAAAGCTTTGTCTTTCGGTCTGAATTGGCCTTTGATCCGGCCAAGCTGGAAGATTTTTTGGGGGCCATTGTCAACGTCTATGGCCCCCGCATGCTGCGCTACAAAGGCGTTTTGAACCTGCGCGGCACCGATCGAAAAGTGATTTTCCAAGGCGTGCACCAGTTGATGGGCAGCGACCTCGGACCCGAGTGGGGCGCAGAAGAAGTGCGTCAAAGCAAAATGGTTTTCATAGGGATTGACTTGCCAAAAGACATCTTGTTGCAAGGTTTGGAACAAAGTTTGGTGAAATTGACCCCTTCAACCTGACAACCTATACAATCGCGCCGCGATAAATCACCCCGAGCAGGTTGGGGCCCATCCAGCCTGAAATGCCTCTAAGGGGTTATCGCGTTATTCGGCTGCTGTCCCTCTAGGAGACTTTGCGTGAAAAAATCTGCTGCGAAAGCCAAAGCATCGCCCAAAACGGGGGCCAAGGCCCCCTCGAAATCTGTGGTCAAACCAGTCGCCAAGCCAGCGGCCAAGAAGTCAGCCGTCAAAGCGAGCATTGCCAAGGTCAAGGCCAGCCAATCGGCAAAGAGTGTCCCAGCCCCCAAAGTGGCTGCGCCGGGGAAAGCCAAAGCTGTGACCCAGGAAGTGGCCAAAGTAATCGCTAAACCAGCAGTTAAACCTGCAGCTAAGCCTGCACCTAAGCCTGCACCTAAGCCTGCACCTAAGCCTGCAGCCAAACCTGCCACGAAGACACCAATCCCCGCAACCACCAAGCCGGTGGTGAAGGCAGTCCCTAAATCCAAGAGTCCGGCCAAGGCCGCTGAGAAAAAAACCGCTCAGCCTCCCAAGCCGGCCGCCAAAACCGTTAAGGCCACCGCCAGCGCCAAAAAAGCGCCGGTTCAGCTAAAAACGCCTGCGGCCAAACCCCCTGTTTCCTCGAAAGTTGTTCCCGTGACCGCCAGTAAAACTGTGAATTCGAAATCATCTGCGGCCTCAAAAGCCGCTTCTTCCGCGCCTTCCCCTTCCCCTTCCACCTCGCCGTCCGCCGCAGAGCAGGCCGCGATTCAGGCCATTCAAGCCGCAACAGCCGCGGGCGTCCCTGCCCGCAGCACGCGTCCCTCATCTCGCTTGACACAATTGACCGTGCCCTCGATGGACAACGCGGGCATGGTGGCCTCTACGGCGGCCAAGGCCAGTTTTTCAGCGCCCCCCACTTTGAGCGCCGTGCCCTCTTACACGCCCGTTGCCATCAAAAAAGACCCAAAATTGGCGAACAATTGGAAAACCAAGCCGGTTGAGAGCCTGACGGACGCCGAGGTCATCGCCATGTCGGACGACGATTACATGAACGAGGTTCAAGTCGCTTATTTCCGCTTGAAGCTGGTCCAGTTGCGTCAAAGCATGTTGAACAACGCAGGACAAACGACGGAAAACCTGCGGGAAGACACCGTGGTGGTGCCCGACCCCGCCGATCGAGCCACCATCGAGGAAGAGCATGCTTTGGAGTTGCGCACCCGCGACCGCGAGCGCAAGTTGCTGAAAAAGATTGAGCAGTCCATTACCCGCATTGACGCCGGCGATTATGGTTATTGCGATGAAACCGGCGAGCCCATCGGCGTGGGTCGTTTGTTGGCGCGCCCCACCGCCACTTTGTCGCTGGAAGCCCAGCAACGCCGTGAGCTGAAGCAAAAAATGTTTGGTGATTAAGGCTTGCCCAGAAAGGGGGTCTGAAGAACCCCTTTATCGCCAAAAAATCCGAGTCAGCAGGCTCGGATTTTTTTTGATCTTGACAATGTCTGAAGCATCACTTTCATTGCCCATCCTAAGTGCTTTATTTGTTTGGTTTTTTTCTGGTTTGTGGCCCGAAATTTACGGTCTAAGTCATTGATTTCATTGTTAAATTTTCTGTCTGGCGCGTTTCCAAATCGATGATTTCCTGATACAGTGCAAAAAAGTGCAATTAAGTGGTGAAAAGTGCCTTCAGGGCCGTCGCTGCTGGGCATTTTGAAGTGATTCAAACAGCATTTTTCAGAAGACAGGGTGGGTGTTCGGTGTTTCAAGGGGCGTCAGCGATCAGTTTGGATGCAAAGGGGCGGTTGTCTGTGCCGACCCGGCACCGTGACGTCTTGTCTGCCACCGCCGCTGGTCAGCTGACCTTGACCAAACACCCGCACGGCTGCTTGATGGTCTTCCCCCGGCCAGAGTGGGAAAAGTTCCGTGAACGCATAGCCGCCTTGCCAATGTCGGCGCAGTGGTGGAAGCGCATCTTTTTGGGCAACGCCATGGACGTCGAGATGGACGCCACCGGCCGGGTCTTGGTATCGCCCGAGTTGCGCGCCGCCGCCGGCATTGCCAAAGACACCATTTTGCTGGGCATGGGCAACCACTTCGAGTTGTGGGACAAGGCGCTCTACGATGCCCAAGAAGCACAGGCCATGCAGGGCGAGATGCCCGATGTGTTCAAAGACTTCTCTTTCTGAGTTCGCATGACATCGGCCCCTCAACACGTCACGGTTTTGCTGCACGAAGCAGTGGACGCTTTGTTGGGTCAACCAACCGCTGAGCCCAGCCTTGCTGCGGAGGGAAAAGAGGGGCGACTCTTTGTCGATGCCACCTTCGGAAGGGGTGGGCATACCCGCCTGCTCTTGTCCCGATTGGGGCCACAAGACAGGGTCTTGGCTTTCGACAAAGACCCCGACGCCATTGCAGAAGCAGCGCGCATCTCTGATGCGCGTTTTTCCATTCGTCACCAAGGTTTCCGTCATGTGGGGGCGCTGTCGCCAGGGTCGGTGAACGGCTTGTTGATGGATTTGGGCGTGAGTTCGCCCCAGATCGATGTGTCAGAGCGGGGTTTCAGCTTCCGCCGAGAAGGTCCCTTGGACATGCGCATGGACCCGACCCGAGGCGACTCAGTGGCCGATTGGCTGGCAACGGCCGATGTAGATCAAATTTCGGAGGTGATACGTGACTACGGCGAAGAACGGTTTGCTTTTCCGATTGCAAAAGCGATTGTCGCTCGCCGGCAAGCGAGCGGCCCCCTCAGCACCACATTGGAGCTGGC
>CAILKX010000062.1 GCA_903834975.1 uncultured Curvibacter sp. | reverse complement strand
TCGGGCTTGGGGCTGGACAATTTGTATGTGGACATCACGGCCGAAGAGGTGCCTATTTTGGATGGCTCGTCGGCCTCCTTTGTGTTCTTGCTGCAAAGCGCGGGGATTGAACTGCAAAAAGCCCCCAAACGATTTGTTCGCATTAAACAAGCGATCGAAGTCACCGAAGGCGAGGGCGCCAACCTGAAATGGGCACGCTTGACGCCCTATCACGGCTTCAAGCTGGGCTTTGAAATTGACTTTCACCATCCCGCTGTCGATTCGACCGGGCAAAGCGTGGAGTTCGATTTGGGCTCTGGCAATTACAGCCGCGACATTGCCCGCGCTCGTACCTTTGGCTTCACCCGCGATGTGGAGATGATGCGCAACAACGGCCTGGCCCTTGGCGGCGGCTTGGACAACGCCATCGTCATGGACGACTACAAAGTCTTGAACAGCGACGGCCTGCGTTATGACGACGAGTTCGTGAAGCACAAAATTTTGGACGCCATGGGGGATCTCTATATTTTGGGAAAACCCCTGCTGGCTTCCTACACCGCGTTCCGCTCAGGCCACGCCATGAACAACCGGTTGTTGCGTGCCTTGTTGGACCAACCCGAAGCTTGGGAAATCGTCACTTTCGAAAACGAAAAATTGGCCCCTGCAGGGTTCTTCAAGCCTGTGCTCGCTTGGTGAAAAGGACGTCTGCGTTTTTAATAACTCCGTCCCTTGCGGTACATCGCGTGTTGTTTGCGGTTCAAGGTGCCGGCCTCGGCGAGCTTGGCCATAGACTGACCCACATGGGCGTGGGTGATGGCCATGCCCAAGCCGTCGGCGGCATCGGTGCCAGGCAGGCCGGGTAATTGCAGCAGTCGCTTTACCATTTCTTGCACCTGAGACTTCGCGGCGCGGCCATGACCGACCACGGCCTTCTTCATTTGCAGCGCGGTGTATTCGGCCACCGGCAAATCCATCGACACCAAGGCCGTCAGGCAAGCGCCGCGCGCTTGCCCGAGCAACAAGGTGGATTGGGGGTTCACATTGACGAACACAATTTCGACGCAGGCCACGTCGGGTGTGTAGCGGGTGCTCACTTCGCGAATGCCGTCAAAAAGGACTTTGAGGCGACCGGGTAAATCACCCAAAGCCAAGTGCGTGGTTTTGATCGTCCCACTTGCCACGTAGCGCATGCGTGAACCCTCGACGTCGATCACGCCGAATCCGGTGGTCTGCAGCCCAGGGTCAATGCCGAGAATTCTCATGAAAATTTTGAGGGGGTCAATCAGGGCAACCGGGCGTTGGGCATGCGCTCCAGAATGACGCCACTGCGTTGAGCCAAGTAGGCTGATTCAAGGTGTTTTTCAAAGTACTTGGGGCGCGGCAGCATGACGGCCAGACGCGCGGCTTCGGGTGGGCTGAGTTCTGCGGCTGATTTTTTGAAGTAGTGGCGAGCCGCGGCCTCGGCCCCAAAAACGCCTTCACCCCACTCAACATGGTTCAAATACAACGTCAGGATGCGCTCTTTGCTCAGACACAACTCCAACCAAGTGGTGACCCAAAGTTCCTCGCCTTTGCGCCATAAATTGCGTTCGCCACTGAAGAATAAATTCTTTGCTAATTGTTGGCTGATGGTCGAGCCGCCCACGATCTTGGGCGCGCGGTGGTGGCCGCCTTGCACACTGCGCTTTTCGTTCTTTTCATTTTTGTCCCAGGCCTGTTGAAGGGCAGTCCAATCGACGCCCCCATGCTGAACAAAGCCGTCGTCCTCAGAGGCGATCACCGCCCTTTTGAGCGAGGGCGCTATCTGGTGGGAGGCGCGCCATGCTTGGCTCCAGCGAAGTATTTTGGGGCTCGACCCATTTTCCGTTTGTTTTTCCAGCAGCCGAAACATTTCTGAGCGCTCAAATGCGGTGGAGCTGGGGTCAAAGTAAGCCATCAAAGCCACCCGTCCGGCCAAGAACAGTTGCAGCAGCATGAAAGCCACCAGCCACCAACCCAACAACCGCTTCAATGCCTTGAATGTCTTGATTGCTTTCATGGTGAGCCCTTGGTTTGAACCCGGGTTTCCAAGGTTTCATCGCGGGTAAATCGAAAACGCGAGACCACCACAATTTGGTCGGCTTCGCGCCGCATCTCCGGGCTGAATGGCTTGAACGGCGCCGAGGCTTTGGCGATCAGCACCGCCTGACGGTCCAGCACCGGTTGCCCTGAACTGCTTGACAACTCGATGTGGATTAATTGGCCCGAGGCATTCACAGTCAGGGTCAAAATGAGTTCGCCGTAAAGTTTATGGCCGTCTGCTTGTGGGAAATGCTCGGTCCCCATGCGCTCCACTTTGCGACGCAGTTGGTCGTAATAAACCGCATAAATGGACTCTTGTGTGGCGGGGCTGACAAAGCGTTTTTTGGGGCGTGCATTTTCGGTGTTGACGCGTTTTTCGATTTCGGCCAGAAGTTGCAACAGGCGCCGGTGCTTTTCTTCAAGCGCCAAGCGGCTTGGGTCATTTTGACCCAGTCGGGGGTCGATGGCTGGCTGGGTGGCCAATTGCTGGCGGATGTCGCTGAGCATCTGGGCTTGTAAAGCCTCTAAATGGGCCAGTTGTTGGCGTTGGTCCTCTAAGGCATCCCCCGTCCGCGTTTGGGTTGAATTCACCAGCGGTGAAGTGGCGTGTCCTGCTTTGGCCTCGCCCCCCCCCTGTAAATTGGCTTGCGCCAACGCGCTTGCTTTGCTTGGTTTTTGTTTGGATTTCGCGTTGACCAAAATGACCTCCAACGGCGCTTGTTCAAACAAGCGGTCGAAGGTTTTGGGGGCGGCGATTTTCAAGGTCAACAAAGCCCCATGAACGGCCAGCGAAATCAGCAAAGCCAGTTGCAAGGGGGAAAGCCGCCTCAGGCTCATGCGATGGGCGTCTCCAAGGGCGCTTCAGCAGAGACCTCCGTCACATCCACCGCAATCGCAATGGGTCCGGCTGCGGCCTCATCGTCTTCTAATTCGAACGCGAATCCCTCGGCAGTTTCGGCCGCCAATTTGCTGTTGAGGTCGTCTAAGCGTTCGATGACTTGACCACTCACCTCCAAGCCAATCAGGTCGATGGCCGACAACTTGACCCGAACCTTGTCACCGCGGGTCAGCGGGGCTTGGCCGTTGCCTTGTCCAAAAACGGGCAAGACCAAGGGCAAGTGATCGGCGCGGGCCAAGACACCACCGTTGCCGCCGCTATTGGTGCCGTCATGGGTGCCGCCATGGGTGCCGTCTTTGAACACCGTGACGACCAGCTCGCTCAATCCGTTTTGTTGCAGGTACTGAAGCGTCCAAAAGCGCTCCATGCCCGCTTGGTAACCGTTGTAAGCACTGTAGGCGGCCTCAAACGCGCTGATGATGGAAAACAACTCTGCGCTTTTGGGTTTGAACGGGGCCACCAAGGCCGCTGTTGCACCGTGCTGGACGGCTGCAATGATTTGCCACTGGTTCACCAAGTCGGTGTAGCGGCGCAGCGGCGAGGTGCTCCAAGCATAGGCCGGCACCCCAATCCCCGCGTGCGGCAAAGCCTTGGTCCCCATGCGCACTTTGATGCCAGGGGCCAAGCTGGCTTGGCTGCGGTAAATGCCTGGCAAGCCCAATTCAGACAACCAGACACCCCAATGGCTGTTGGCCAAAATCATGGCTTCAGCGACGATCAAGTCGAGTGGTGCACCGCGTTGGCGCACACCGATGAGCACCGTTTCGTTGCCTTGGGGCTCGGCATGGGGGCGGTCGTCGCCGCCTTCGGGCTTTTGAAGTCGGAAGTTGTAGTCGGGGCGGTTGAAGGTTTCGGGTTTGCCGCGCACCCCTTCGCGCCGTTTTTTAAGGTCTTGCGCCAAACGCCACAAAAAGGCCAAGCGGGCGTGGTCAATGCCATGGGGACCCCCGACTCGGGCATTCGCAGGGTAGGTGTTGACGGCTTCTAGCCAGTCCGGCGTGACCAAGCTGTCTAACTGGTCGTGGCGCAAATTGGCGGCGATGGGCACCCGTTCCAATTTGGTTTCCGTGTGCTGAATGTCCAGTGTGGCTTCGTCAAAAGTCAAATACAACGACACAGCGGGGCAGGCACGGCCTTCGGCCAAGGTGTAGCGTTGTACCACCTCGTCGGGCAGCATGGTGATTTTGTGGCCCGGCATGTAAACCGTTGACAAACGATGGCGGGCAACGGCATCGACCGCACTGTCCGGGGTCAAGGCCAAACCGGGCGCGGCGATGTGCACGCCCAAAATCACGCGGCCGCTGCCGAGGCCTTGCAAGGACAAGGCGTCGTCAATCTCCGTGGTTTGAGAATCGTCAATCGAGTAGGCTTGCACGGCCGCCAAGGGCAGTTCCGTGGTGATGTCGGGGGCATTCAGGACGGGAAAGCCGGTGCCTTTGGGGAAGTGGTCAAACAAAAACCGCTTCCAGTGGAATTCATAGGCCGATTCAATGGCGCCGGCTTGACGCAGCAAATCCAGCGGCGCGGTTTGCGTGCTGCGAGCAGCCTCCACCACGGCCTTGTATTCAGGCGCATTTTTGTCGGGCTTGAACAAAATTTTGTAGAGTTGTTCGCGAATCGGCACTGGGCATTCCCCTTGCGCCAAGACGGCTGCCCAGTCAGCAATTTGTTGCACGACTTGCTTTTTCTTTTCAATCGCCGCCAATGCTTGAGCAATCACCTCGGCCGGGGCTTTCTTGAAGCGGCCTTTGCCGGCGCGACGAAAGTAGTGCGGCGCTTCGTGCAAGCGCAACAACGCGCCGGCTTGTTCGGCCACTGTGGCATTGGCGCTGAAATAGTCGCGTGCCAAATCGGCAAAACCAAAATCGTCTTCAGGCGCAAACTCCCAAGCCAATTCCAGCTCAATTCTTTGGGCTTGGCTTTGGGCCTGGGCCATGAACTCGGCGGGACTGGGTTTGTCGAATTTCAACAAAATATTCACGGCCTTGACTTTGAGGCGCTTGCCCGAGTCGAGTTCGATTTGGGCGGAGCTTTCAGCCTCGGACAAAATTTTGCCGGCCAAAAATTTGCCAGCGTCGTCAAACAGTGCGTACATGGGCGCCATTGTCCCACTGTGTTGGCGGGATAATCTGATGGATGAGCTATCACTTCGCACAACCTACCTTTCGGCAGCGATTGGCGCCTTATTGGGAAGGTTTTGACGCCCCACTGGCTTGGGCGGCCTTGGCGCTGGCCTTGGGCGGCTTGTTCACGATGTATTCGGCGGGGTACGACCACGGCACCCGTTTTCCGGACCACGCCCGCAATATTTTGATTGCGGGTGCCTTGTTGTTCAGCGTGGCCCAAATCCCGCCGCACCGCTTGATTCAGTTTGCCGTTCCACTTTACAGCGTCGGCGTGGCCTTGCTGTTGGCGGTGGCTTTGTTTGGCTTGACCAAAAAAGGGGCTCGGCGTTGGTTGAATGTGGGCGTGGTCATTCAGCCCAGCGAGATCATGAAAATTGCCATGCCCTTGATGCTGTCTTGGTGGTTTCAGCGCCAAGAAGGGCATTTGCGTCGCAAAGACTTTGCCATTGCCGCGCTGATTTTGTTGGTGCCCGTTGGCTTGATCGTTCGCCAGCCCGATTTGGGCACCGCCATTTTGGTGCTGGCCGCTGGCTTGGCGGTGCTGTATTTTGCGGGCCTTGATTGGCGCTGGATCGTGCCGCCCTTGGTGCTCGGGGTGCTGGCCTTTGCCGGCCTCATCGTTTGGAGCGACGAGTTGTGCGCCACGGGGGTGCGCTGGCCCCTGCTGCACGACTACCAGCAGCAGCGTGTTTGCACCCTGCTCGACCCCTCGCGAGACCCCTTGGGCAAAGGTTTTCACATCATTCAAGGCATGATTGCCATCGGCTCAGGCGGCCTGTTTGGGAAGGGCTTTATGGCCGGCACCCAGACCCATTTGGAATTCATTCCCGAGCGCACCACCGACTTTATTTTTGCCGCCTTCTCCGAAGAATTCGGCCTTTTTGGTGGGATTTGCTTGATGGTGGGCTATGGTTTTCTGCTGTTGCGGGGCTTGCAAATTGCCCTGAATGCGCCCAATTTGTTCTCGCGCTTGTTGGCCGGCTCGGTGACGATGATTTTTTTCACCTATGCCTTTGTCAACATGGGCATGGTCAGCGGTATTTTGCCGGTGGTGGGCGTGCCTTTGCCCTTTGTGAGCTACGGTGGAACGGCCATGGCCACCCTGGGTTTGGGTTTGGGGATTTTGATGTCGATTGCCAGGTCCAAGCGCTTGGTACCCACTTAAGCCAACCGAAGACAAACCCCCTAGAATCCGATCATGATTGCACGCGAACCCACACTTGAGCGCCTGGACGTGGCGCGCCAGCTTTTGCTGGAGCCCTTCGGTCTTGATGAAACCCATTTGATGCAGGCCCTGCGAGAAATTCGAGCGCATGCCGTGGACGACGCCGACCTCTATTTCCAATACACCCGCAGCGAGGGCTGGAGTTTGGAAGAGGGCATCGTCAAGACCGGCTCGTTCAGCATCGACCAAGGCGTTGGCGTGCGCGCCGTGAGCGGCGAAAAAACCGCTTTCGCTTACTCCGATGACATTTCCCAGGCCAGCCTGATGGACGCTGCCCGCACGGTGCGCACCATCGCGACCGCTGGTCAAACAGCCCGTGTCAAAACACCGGCGCGCAAAGTGGCCAAGAGCCGTTCTTTGTACCCCGGCACCGACCCGATTGCCACCCTCGACAGCACGGCCAAAGTCGAGCTGCTCGGCAAAGTCGAAACGCTGGCCCGTGCCAAGGACCCCCGCGTGATTCAAGTCATGGCGGGGTTGGCTGGTGAATACGACGTCGTCTTGGTGGCCCGTGCCGACGGCACTTTGGCGGCGGATGTGCGCCCCTTGGTGCGCTTGTCTGTGACCGTCATTGCCGAACAAAACGGCCGACGTGAGGTGGGCTCCAGCGGCGGCGGCGGTCGCTTTGGCTTGGCCTATTTCAGCGACGCTCAAATTACCCAATACGTGGACGAAGCCGTTCACGCCGCTTTGACCAATCTGGAATCCCGCCCCGCGCCTGCGGGCGAATTGACTGTGGTCTTGGGCCCCGGTTGGCCTGGCGTTTTGCTCCATGAAGCCATTGGCCACGGCTTGGAAGGCGACTTCAACCGCAAAGGTGCCAGCGCCTTCAGCGGCCGCATTGGGCAACGGGTCGCCGCCAAAGGGGTGACCGTGCTGGACGACGGGACCCTGGCCGATCGCCGAGGCTCGCTGAATGTGGACGACGAAGGCCATGCCACTCAGCGCAATGTGTTGATTGAAGACGGCATTTTGCGTGGCTACATTCAAGACGCGACAAATGCCCGACTGATGGGCGTGGCCCCCACCGGCAACGGCCGGCGCGAAAGCTATGCGCATGTGCCCATGCCCCGCATGACCAACACCTACATGTTGGGCGGTGACAAAGACCCCGCCGAAATTGTGGCCAGCATCAAGAAGGGCCTTTATGCGGTGAACTTTGGCGGAGGTCAGGTGGACATTACATCAGGTAAGTTTGTTTTCTCGGCCAGCGAAGCGTATTGGGTGGAAAACGGCCAAATTCAATACCCCGTCAAGGGGGCCACCTTGGTGGGCAACGGCCCAGACGCCTTGACCCGCATCAGCATGATTGGCAACGACATGCGCTTGGACAGCGGTGTCGGCACTTGCGGCAAAGAAGGCCAGAGCGTGCCGGTGGGGGTGGGGCAACCCACCTTGCGAATCGAGGGCATGACGGTCGGCGGAACGGCTTAAAAGAAGCAGATGAAAAGGATTCGCCTGCTTTGCAATGAAGCCGTCAGAAATATGTGCTAAATTCTCAACCATGACAACCCGTTTGGCTTTTTGGTTTGGTTTTTATTTCTCAGTCCCTGGCGGATGAGAGGACCACGCGCAACAAGCACAAACCCCTTCTCAAAACCGCCGAAGCTGAAAAGCCCGGCGGTTTTTTGTTTTAGCCCCTGTTTATTTTTTTGCAATCAAAAGGAATTCAAATGAGCACCGTGACCCCCAATGCCAACGCCTGGTATGCGCACGTCGAAAAAACCAGCAAAACCGACGACGAACGCATCCAAGAGGTCAACGTGCTCCCACCCCCAGAACATTTAATTCGCTTTTTCCCCATTCACGCCACGCCCGTTGAATCGCTGATCACGCAAACCCGTCAACACATTCACAACATCATGAACGGTCAAGACGATCGTTTGTTGGTGGTGATTGGCCCTTGCTCGATCCACGACCCGGAAGCCGCCTTGGATTACGCCAAACGCTTGAAAGAAGTGCGCGAGTTGTACAAAGACTCGCTCGAAATCGTGATGCGGGTGTACTTTGAAAAACCCCGCACCACGGTCGGCTGGAAAGGGTTGATCAACGACCCCTATTTGGACGGGAGTTTTCGGATTGAAGAGGGCTTGCGCATCGCGCGTCAGTTGCTGATTGAAATCAACCGAATGGGCTTGCCAGCGGGCAGCGAGTTCTTGGATGTGATTTCACCGCAATACATTGCCGACCTCATCAGTTGGGGCGCCATTGGGGCCCGCACAACGGAAAGCCAAGTGCACCGCGAGTTGGCTTCGGGCATTTCAGCGCCAATTGGCTTCAAGAACGGCACCGATGGCAACATCCGCATCGCCACCGATGCGATTCAGGCGGCGGCGCGCGGTCACCACTTTTTGTCGGTTCACAAGAACGGTCAAGTGGCGATTGTGCAAACCAAAGGCAACCCCGATTGCCACGTCATTTTGCGCGGCGGTAAAGCCCCGAACTACGACGCTGCGAGCGTGGCTGCTGCTTGCGCCGATTTGACCGCGGCCAAACTCCCAGCCACTTTGATGGTCGATTGCAGCCACGCCAACAGCAGCAAGCAGCATCAAAAACAAATCGACGTGGCCAAGGACATTGCAGCCCAAATCAGCGGCGGATCGCACAGCGTTTTTGGTGTGATGGTGGAGAGCCACCTCAAAGCCGGCGCGCAAAAATTCACCCCTGGTCAAGACAGTGTGGCGGGCTTGGCGTATGGCCAAAGCATTACCGATGCTTGCTTGGATTGGGACGATTCGGCCCAAGTGCTGGCGACCCTGTCCGAGGCGGTATTGGCCCGTCGCCGCCAGAAGGCTTGATCTCAATGACCCTTTAAGTCACGAAAGATTTGGGGCCTATTCTATTGGGGTACCTATTTGGGCGTGTTGCCCAGGGCGGCCAGCAATTGGGTGTGAATGCCACCAAAGCCGCCGTTGCTCATGCAGACAATCTGGTCGCCTGGCCGTGCGGCTTGGGTGACTTGTTCCACCAAAGTTGCCAAGTTGGCAGCGGTGAATGCGACGGTGCCCCCACCGTTTTCGGGGGCGGCGGCATTGAGGGGCGCCAAAGCGGCGGCGGCGTCCCAATCCAGCCCGCCTGTGTGACAAAACGACAGGTCGGCAGGGGCCAATGCCCAAGGCAATTGCGCTTTCATGGTGCCGAGCTTCATGGTGTTGGAGCGCGGCTCGAACACCGCCAAGATGCGATGTGGGTGCTGAACCTCCCGCTGAGCCGACAACTGCGCACGCAGTCCCTCTAAGGTGGTTCGCATGGCGGTCGGGTGGTGGGCGAAATCGTCAATCACGGTGATGTTGCGCACGACACCGCGCACTTCCATGCGGCGTTTGACATTCTGGAATTGGCCCAAGGCCTCGGCCGCTTGCACGGCAGAGACCCCCAAATGATCGGCGGCGGCGAGGGTCGCCAGCGCATTGAGTTGGTTGTGATGGCCGCTCAAGTTCCAGCGCACTCGGGCCACCTCTTTGCCTTGTTTCAAGACGGCGAAATCGTGGGCGGGGCCTTCGGCGCTGAAGTCGCTGACGGCCGCACCGAAGGTGCGCACTTCGCTCCAACACCCTTGTCCCAAGACCCTTGTCAGACTTTCTTCGAGGCCATTGACGACCACCCGGCCGGTGCTGGGCACGGTGCGGACCAAGTGGTGAAACTGGCGTTCAATGGCGGCCAAATTGTCAAAAATGTCGGCGTGGTCAAATTCCAAATTGTTCAAGATGGCCGTGCGGGGGCGGTAATGAACAAACTTGCTTCTTTTGTCGAAAAATGCCGTGTCGTACTCATCGGCTTCGATCACAAACGGGGTGTCCGGGCCACTCAGTTGCGCGGAGACGCCAAAATTCAAAGGCACGCCGCCGACCAAGAAGCCGGGCCTCAGGTCGGCTTGTGCGAGCACCCAGCTCAGCATCGAGGTGGTGGTGGTTTTACCGTGAGTCCCTGCCACCGCCAGCACATGGCGTCCTTGCAAGAGGTGTTCAGACAGCCACTGAGGGCCACTGGTGTAGCGAGCACCTTGGTCCAAAATCGCTTCCATCAAGGGGAATTTGGGGCTGCCGTCAGGCAAGCGGGCGCGGCTCACGACATTGCCGACGACAAACACATCGGGCTTCAAGGCCATTTGATCGGCGCCAAACCCCTCTATTAAGTCGATGCCCAAAGCGCGCAACTGGTCGCTCATGGGCGGGTACACCCCGGCGTCGCAGCCGGTGACCCGGTGACCGGCTTCCCGGGCGAGCGCGGCCAAACCGCCCATGAAAGTGCCGCAAATACCCAAGATGTGAAGGTGCATGGCAAAATTTTAAAGGAGCAAAATAGACGCCATGAACACAAGCGAAGAAATTGCAGCTTGCGCCGCCCGCTGGGTGGTGGAGGAAGGGCTGGGCTACGGCCCTGCCAAACAGCGTGCCTTGAAGGAATTGGGCCTGCCCCCGCGCACGGCATTGCCAGACAACGCACTGTTGGAGCGAGAGGTTCGTGAGTACTTGGCCCTGTTTTGTGCGGAAACCCAACCCGCTGAGTTGCGCGCCTTGAGGCGCATGGCTTTGGCTTGGATGGAGCGCCTGGCGGCTTTTCGTCCCCATCTGACGGGCGCGGTTTGGCAAGGCACAGCAACGAAGTTGTCAGATATTCACTTGCAATTGTTCTGCGATGACTCCAAATCAGCTGAGTTGGCGCTGATTAACCTGGGTCTTGAATACGATGTGGGCTCCACCCTCGGCTTTCGGGGCGAAGCGGTCGATGTGCTGAGTCTCGCCCAAGTGTGTGATGATTTGGACTTGCTTGTGGGCATTCATCTGCTCATTTATGACCACGATGATTTGCGTGGCGCGCTCAAACCCGATTCGTCTGGACGGGTCCAAAGAGGTGATTTGAAGGCCGTTCAGCGCTTAATAACTGAGGAAGCTGCATGAAGAATGTAGACAAGGCGGAGACAACGGGAGAACCGAAGTCATTTTGGCGTCGTTTCTGGGTCATCGGCGCCCTGGGGTTGGCGGCGGGGGTGTCCACGGGGTTGTGGTCTCGAAGGCCATCGGCCTCAGGCGTTTCCTCGGCGTCGTCTTCTGGCGCTGCTGAGGTCCAGGCGCTTTGGGCGCTCACTTTGGAGACGCCCAGTGGAACCCCTCTCTCATTGTCTTCTTTCAAGGGGCGCCCCTTGTTGGTGAATTTTTGGGCCACCTGGTGCCCCCCTTGTGTTGAGGAATTGCCTCGATTGGCTGCTTTCTACGGCGAAAACAAGGCCAAAGGTTGGGAAGTTCTGGGTTTGGCGGTTGACCAGCCCAGCCAAGTGCAACGCTTTTTGCGACAAACCCCCTTGCCATTTCCGGTGGCCCTGGCCGGCTTAGAAGGCACTGCGTTGGCTAAATCCCTCGGAGATGAAGCCGGATCCCTGCCGTTTTCGGTGCTGATCGGATCAGATGGCCGTGTTTTGCAGCGTAAAATGGGTCAATTAACGTTGGATGACCTGTCGCAATGGGCCCGTTCATTGACGGCCTAATGAAATGATTAACCGCCTAATTCAAAGGGTGGTATGACGGATCATCGGCCTTTTGATTTAATTGAATTGGAGAAGATATGGACCTGAGAAAGCTCAAAACCTTGATTGATTTGGTGTCCGAGTCCAATGTGTCTGAATTGGAAATCACCGAGGCCGAAGGCAAGGTTCGCATTGTCAAAAGCGCCGGCGCCGTGCAAATGGCGCCTCAGTGGGTTCAGGCGCCACCCGTCATGGCAGCCGCTGTGACAGGTTTGGCGCCAGGCGTTGCTGCAGCCCCTGTTGCTTCCGCTGAAGCCACCGAAACGGCTGAAGCCCCCGCCAGCGGGCACAAAGTCACCTCACCCATGGTGGGTACTTTCTACCGCGCTTCAAGCCCAGGCGCCAAGCCCTTCGTGGAGGTGGGCGATGAGGTCAAGGAAGGCGACACCTTGTGCATCATTGAAGCCATGAAAATCCTGAACGAGATCGAATGCGACAAGACAGGCCGGGTCAGCAAAATATTGTGTGAAAACGGTCAAGCCGTTGAATACGGCCAAGCCTTGGTCGTGATCGAGTAAAGGCGGCTTCTCCAGCATGTTTAAAAAAATCCTTGTCGCCAATCGAGGCGAGATCGCCCTTCGCATCCAACGCGCCTGCCGTGAGTTGGGCATCAAAGCGGTGATGGTCTATTCAGAAGCCGACCGCGACGCCAAATACGTGAAGTTGGCCGACGAAGCCGTCTGTATTGGTCCGGCAGCCTCTTCCGCCAGCTATTTGAATATGCCGGCCCTGATTTCGGCCGCTGAAGTGACGGACGCCGAAGCCATTCACCCTGGCTATGGTTTCTTGAGCGAAAACGCCGACTTTGCAGAACGCGTCGAGCAAAGTGGCTTCCAGTTCATTGGCCCCACCGCCGAATCCATCCGCATGATGGGTGACAAAGTGTCGGCCAAGCAAGCCATGATTCGCGCGGGCGTGCCTTGCGTGCCCGGTTCTGACGGTGAGTTGCCGGATGACCCGGTGCTGATTCGCCGCATTGCCCGCACGGTGGGCTATCCCGTGATCATCAAAGCCGCGGGCGGCGGCGGCGGTCGCGGTATGCGCGTGGTGCACACCGAGGCGGCGCTCATCAACGCGGTGCAAATGACGAAGGCCGAGGCGGCGGCGGCTTTTGGCAATCCTTCGGTCTACATGGAAAAGTTTTTACAGAACCCACGCCACATCGAAATTCAGGTGTTGGCCGACAAGTTCAAAAACGCCGTCTACTTAGGTGAGCGCGATTGCTCCATGCAACGCCGCCACCAAAAAGTCATCGAAGAAGCGCCCGCCCCTGGCATCCCTCGCAAGCTGATTGAGAAAATTGGTGAGCGTTGCGCTGCTGCTTGTAAAAAAATGGGCTACCGAGGTGCCGGCACTTTTGAGTTCTTGTACGAAAACGGTGAGTTCTATTTCATTGAAATGAACACCCGCGTGCAAGTGGAGCATCCGGTGACTGAATTGGTGACGGGCATCGACATTGTGAAAACCCAGATCTTGGTGGCGGCCGGTGAAAAACTCCCTTTCACGCAACGCCAGATTCAAATCAAGGGCCATGCGATTGAGTGCCGAGTGAATGCCGAAGACCCCTTTAAGTTCACGCCATCGCCCGGCCGCATCACCATGTGGCATCCGCCCGGTGGGCCCGGGGTTCGAGTCGATTCGCACATTTACACCAACTATTTTGTGCCGCCCCATTACGACTCCATGGTCGGCAAGATCATTGCTTACGGCGACACCCGTGACCAAGCATTGGCGCGCATGCGCACCGCTTTGTTGGAGACGGTGGTCGAGGGCATTCAAACCAACATCCCGTTGCACCGCGAACTGATGATCGACACCCACTTCATGACCGGTGGCACCAACATCCATTACTTGGAAGAGTGGCTGGTTCAACGCAAGAAGTTGAGCGCCTGATGTTTGAGCTGAAGCTCCTGTGTCCCGAAGCCCAAGTTGAAACCATCAGCGAGGCCCTCGAGGCCTTGGATGCCTTGAGTGTCAGCGTCGAAGACGCAGATGCCCATACCGAAGCTGAACAAGCTTTGTTTGGCGAACCTGGCATGCCACCACCCAAAGACGGTTGGCAACGCTCGCGCTTGACGGCTTTATTTGCGCAAGAAGATCAAGCCAAAGAAGCGGCCGCTTTGCTGGCGGCGCAAGACTTTTTTCAGGGCTGTGAAGTGTTGGGTGCGGTGGTGGTCCCCGAACAAGATTGGGTGCGTTTGACGCAGTCGCAATTCGCGCCAGTGCCGATTACGCCTGCTTTTTGGATTGTGCCCAGTTGGCACGAGCCGCCAGCCGAAGCCCAAGCCGTGATTCGGCTCGACCCCGGTTTGGCTTTCGGTACCGGCACCCACCCCACCACCCGCATGTGTTTGCAATGGGTGGCTGCTGCCAATTCGACGCGAAACGCCTCCGATTCAGTGCTCGGCCGTGTCTTGGATTACGGCTGTGGTTCGGGCATCTTGGCGATTGGCGCCGCCAAGTTTGGCGCTTCATCGGTCGACGCTGTGGACATCGACCCGGCGGCCGTGCAAGCCACTGGGTTGAATGCCGAGGCCAATCAGGTCCGCTTGAAAGCCGGCTTGCCCGATCAGGCGCAAGGGGTTTACAACACCGTTCTGGCGAACATTTTGGCGACGCCTTTGAAGGTCTTGGCGCCCTTGCTGTGCGCGCATGTCGACGCTGGCGGGTACTTGGTGCTGGCCGGCATCTTGGCACGCCAAGCCGAAGAATTGACCGAAGCCTACGCCCCTTACTTGACATTGTCCGTGGCTGATGAGCAAGAGGGCTGGGTTTTGATGACGGCTCAAAAGCCGCGATGAACACCCGTAATAAACTCCGATCATGACCACCTCCGACGACGCCGAAACCCCCGCTTCCCCAGCTTGGCTCCTCGCCTTGTGGGCTGCCTTTCAAAGCTTATTGGCTTTGGTGTTGTTCATGGTCTTGGTGGTGCAGGTTTTGATTGCTGAACGAGACCACATTGCCGCCATGGAGCCCAGTATCAAGCCTTGGCTACAAACTTTGTGTCAACCTTTCCATTGCAAAGTCGACCATTGGAAGCGGGTGGATTTAATCCAAGTCAACGACTCGTCCTTCAACAAAGTCAAGGGCAGCGTTTATGAATTGTCGGCCACTTTGGTGAATCAAGCAGGGGCCCCCGTGGCGGCACCATCCTTGGAATTGACCTTGACCGACGCGCAAAACCAAGCCGTGGTGCGGCATGTCTTCTTGGCCCAAGAATTGGAAGCACCGACCTTGATTCGCGCGGGGGGCGAGTGGCCAATTCAGCATTCGGTGCTGTTGGATGACAACCTGAATGACCGGGTCATGGGCTACAGCCTCGTCGCCTTTTACCCCTGATTCCCCTCTTTCTTTTTTCCCTTCCTCGTCCCCAACTGGAGATTTAGATGGCAGCCCTGATTTGCGGCTCTTTGGCCTTTGACACGATCATGAACTTTGAAGGCCGTTTTGCTGAGCAAATCCTGCCCGATCAATTGCACATTTTGAATGTGGCTTTTTTGGTGCCGACATTGCGTCGCGATTTCGGCGGCTGCGCGGGCAACATCGCCTACAGCCTGAAACTTTTGGGGGGGGATCCCTTGATCTTGGCAGCCTTGGGCAACGACGGCGCGCCTTATCTGAAGCGCTTGGATGACTTGGGCATTTCGCGCCAAGGCGTGCGCGAGGTCGGTGACGATTACACCGCTCTGGCCATGATCATGACCGACCGCGACAACAACCAGATCACGGCCTTTCACCCCGGCGCGATGGGGCAAGCCCATTTGAACACCATCGAATCTGCTTGGGCTGGGCCGGCCGGTGTTCGCTTGGCCATCATTTCTCCCGATGGCCGTCAAGCCATGATCGAGCACGCCGATCAATTGGTGGCGGCAGGCATTCCCTTTGTCTTCGATCCAGGCCAAGGCTTGCCGATGTTTGATGGCCCAGAGCTGTCGAAGTTCATCGAACAGGCGACGTGGGTCACGGTGAACGATTACGAAGGCAAGATGCTTTGTGACCGCACCGGCTTGTCCCCGGCTGACATTTCCCGCCAAGTGCAAGGCTTGATCATCACCCTGGGCTCACAGGGCGCAGAAATTTGGGTGGAGGGGCAAAAAACCTGGGTGCCTCCGGTGGTGGCTGAGCAGGTGGTGGACCCGACAGGCTGTGGCGATTCTTGGCGCGGTGCTTTGCTTTTTGGATTGGAGCGCGGCTGGGACTTGGTGCGTTGCGCTGAATTGGGCAACCGCGTGGCGTCTCTCAAAATCGCACAACGGGGACCTCAAAATTACCAACTCAACTTTCAACCCTGAGCGGACGCTTCGCGCATAAAAAAAGCCCGAGGCCGTGAGGCTTCGGGCTTGAGACACTGACGTGCCCAAAGCAGCTTAGGGCTTGCTTCCTGTGGGGAAGGGCCAAGCGGCTTGGGGGTTGAGTGTGGTCTGTGCAGCTGGGGCAGCAGGGCCAGGGGCAGCTGGAGCTGCCGCCTTTTTAACCGCTTTTTTAGCAGCAGGTTTCTTGGCAGCGGCCTTTTTAGGAGCAGCGGCCTTTTTGGGCGCAGCCTTTTTAGGAGCAGCGGCTTTAGCAGGCGCGGCCTTTTTGGCAGCCGGCTTTTTAGCAGCAACCGCTTTTTTAGCGGGAGCGGCCTTTTTAGCAGCGGCTTTAGCGGGTGCTGCTTTTTTGGCAGCCGGCTTTTTAGCAGCAACCGCTTTTTTGGCGGGAGCGGCTTTTTTAGCTGCTGGTTTCTTAGCGACTGCTGCTTTTTTAGCAGGAGCTGCCTTCTTCGCTGGGGCTGCTTTCTTGGCGGCAGCTTTCACAGGGGTTGCCTTCTTGGCGGCTGCTTTTTTAGCAGGTGCCGCTTTCTTGGCGGGGGCCGCTTTTTTAGCGGCTGGTTTTTTCGCAGTTGCCATCGTATTCTCCTTGATAGGATTGCAAAGAGCACTTGGCGCTGAATTGGGAGGCGCCAAATGATTCAGCGCGCTGGGCCCGGGCCCAACGCGCTGAATGGGGGTGACAAGACCGCCGGCTGCTCTTGGGCAACTGTTGAGGTGGGGTCTGGTCAGAATTCAAAAACATGTTTTAGTCAGAAGCGCTTTTTAGTCCCAAGACAAAGCGCCGCCGGATTGGTACTCAATGACGCGGGTCTCAAAGAAGTTTCTTTCTTTCTTCAAGTCGATCATTTCGCTCATCCAAGGGAAGGGATTTTCTTCGTTGGGGAACATGGCTTCTAAGCCAATTTGCGTGGCCCGGCGATTGGCGATGTAGCGCAAATACCCTTTGAACATCGAGGCATTGAGGCCCAACACGCCACGTGGCATGGTGTCTTCGGCGTAGCGGTACTCCAACTCGACGGCTTTCATGAACAGGGCCTTGATTTCGGCCTTGAAGTCAGCGGTCCAAAGGTGGGGGTTTTCCAATTTCAGTTGGTTGATCAGGTCGATGCCAAAGTTGCAGTGCATCGATTCATCACGCAAGATGTATTGGTACTGCTCAGCCGCCCCCGTCATTTTGTTTTGGCGACCCAAGGCCAGAATTTGGGTGAAGCCCACATAGAAGAACAGGCCCTCCATCAGGCAAGCGAAAACGATCAGCGACTTGAGCAAAGTCTGGTCGGTCTCGGGCGTGCCGGTGTGGAAGTTGGGGTCCATGATCGCTTCGATGAAGGGAATCAAGAACTCGTCTTTGTCGCGGATGGATTGAACTTCGTTGTAGGCGTTGAAAATCTCGCTCTCGTCCAAGCCCAACGATTCCACAATGTATTGGTAAGCGTGGGTGTGGATGGCTTCTTCAAAGGCTTGGCGCAACAAGAACTGACGGCACTCGGGCGCAGTGATGTGGCGGTAGGTGCCGAGCACAATGTTGTTGGCTGCCAAAGAATCGGCGGTGACGAAGAAACCCAAGTTGCGCTTGATGATGCGGCGCTCGTCTTCGGTCAAACCATTCGGGTCTTTCCACAACGCGATGTCGCGCGTCATGTTGACTTCTTGCGGCATCCAATGGTTGGCACAAGTCGCTAGGTATTTTTCCCAAGCCCATTTGTATTTGAACGGCACCAATTGGTTGACGTCGGTCTGGCCGTTGATGATGCGCTTGTCCGCAGCATTCACGCGGCGGTGTGCGGGCGCAGAAATCGGTGTAGACATCGAGGCCGATGAGGTGGCTGATGTAGAGGACGCTGCGGCGCCACCAAAGCTTTGGTGGGGTGCGGCGGAGGCGATGGCGGGCGCCAAAGCGGGTGTGCGTTCTTCTTCCCAGGTCAACATAAAAAATCCAATGTTCGAATTATGAAAGCTGTTGCGGAATTTGCAAAGCAATTCCGCAACAAGTTGCTGTTTTAGTGTGAATTATTTAGTGATGTGTTGTGAGCGTGCCTCTTTATTGGCAAGCCTCGCAAGTTGGATCGTCGATCGCGCAGAACTTGATGTCGGTGGCAGGCAGTGCTTCCGCTTGCGCGCGCGCTTGTGCGGCCGCTGTTTCTAACGCGCTGGGTGAAGCGCTGGCGGAAACCGAGCTGCTTTCGTTGCCCGAAGACACCGCGTTCATGCGGCCCGATGTGACGGTGGATTTTTCCGCGTGCGTGGCACCCACGGTGCGCAAATAGTAGGTGGTCTTCAGGCCACGCAACCAAGCGAGTTTGTAGGTGTCGTCGAGTTTTTTGCCCGACGCGCCGGCCATGTAAATGTTGAGCGACTGGGCCTGGTCGATCCATTTTTGACGGCGCGCTGCCGCTTCGATGATCCAAGTGGTTTCAACTTCAAAGGCCGTGGCATACAAGGACTTGACCTCTTGCGGCACGCGGTCGATGGGACGCAAGGAACCGTCAAAGTGCTTCAGGTCCATGACCATCACGTCGTCCCACAGGCCCAAGCGTTTCAAGTCGCGCACCAAGTAGCTGTTGATGATGGTGAACTCACCCGACAAATTCGACTTCACGGACAAGTTGCCAAAGCAAGGTTCGATGCAAGCGTCTACGCTGATGATGTTGGAGATGGTGGCGGTCGGTGCAATCGCCACGCAGTTGGAATTTCGCATGCCATCTTGCGCAATCTTGTGGCGCAAAGCATCCCAATCCAAGCGGGCCGAACGATCGACTTCTACGTAGCCACCGCGCTGTTCGGACAGCATGTTCAAGGTGTCGAGCGGCAAAATGCCTTGGTCCCACAAAGAGCCTTTGTAGCTCGAATATTTGCCACGTTCCTTGGCCAATTCGGTCGAGGCCCAATAAGCGTAATAGCAAATGGCTTCCATCGATTGGTCGGCAAACTCGACGGCTTCCTGCGAAGCGTAAGGAATGCGCAATTCATACAAGCTGTCTTGGAAGGCCATCAGACCCAAGCCGACCGGACGGTGACGCAGGTTGGAATCGCGGGCTTTTTTGACGGCGTAGTAATTGATGTCGATCACGTTGTCCAACATGCGCATCGCCACTTTGATGGTCTTCTTGAGTTTGTCATGGTCGAGTTGACCGTCTTTCAAGTGACGAACCAAGTTGACCGAGCCCAAGTTACAGACGGCAGTTTCGGTGTCGCTGGTGTTGAGCGTGATTTCGGTGCACAGATTGGATGAGTGCACCACGCCGGCGTGTTGTTGGGGCGAGCGCACATTGCAAGCGTCTTTGAAGGTGATCCAAGGGTGACCGGTTTCAAACAACATGGTCAGCATCTTGCGCCACAGGTCAGTGGCTTGCACCGTCCGGCTGGGTTTGATTTCGCCGTTGGCCGCTTTGGTTTCATAGGCCACATAGGCTTTCTCAAAGGCGGCCCCGAACAGGTCATGCAAGTCGGGCACATCGGAAGGCGAGAACAAGGTCCAAGTGCCCTTTTCCATCACGCGGCGCATGAACAAATCGGGAATCCAGTTGGCGGTGTTCATGTCGTGGGTGCGTCGACGATCGTCGCCAGTGTTCTTGCGCAGCTCCAAGAATTCCTCGATGTCCAAATGCCACGTTTCCAAGTACGTGCAGACCGCGCCCTTGCGCTTGCCGCCCTGGTTCACGGCGACGGCGGTGTCGTTCACCACCTTCAAGAAGGGCACCACGCCTTGGGATTCGCCGTTGGTGCCCTTGATGTGTGAGCCCAATGCGCGCACGCGGCTCCAGTCGTTGCCCAAGCCGCCGGCGAATTTGGACAGCAAAGCGTTTTCTTTGATGGACTCATAAATGCCGTCCAAATCGTCGGGCACGGTGGTCAGGTAGCAGCTCGACAGTTGGGAGCGCAAAGTCCCGCTGTTGAACAAGGTGGGGGTGCTCGACATGAAGTCAAAAGAGGACAACACTTCATAGAACTCAATGGCGCGGGCTTCGCGGTCAATTTCGTTCAACGACAAACCCATCGCCACGCGCATGAAGAAAGCTTGGGGCAATTCGATGCGGGTTTTGCGCACGTGCAAGAAATAGCGGTCGTACAGCGTTTGCAGGCCGAGGTAGTCGAACTGCATGTCGCGTTGGGGCTTCAAGGCAGCGCCAAGGCGGACCAAGTCGAACTGCATCAAGCGCTCATCGAGCAGGTCGTTCTCGACGCCCTTTTTGATGAACTGAGGAAAGTAATCGACGTAGCTGGTGGACAACTCGCTCAACGTCACTTCACGGCCCAAGACCTCTTTGGCGATGGTGTGCAGCAACAAACGCGCGGTCGCGTAGGTGTAATCGGGGTCTTTTTCAATCTTGGTACGGGCCGCCAAGATGCTGGCTTTGTAGACCTCTTCCATGGGCACGCCGTCGTACAGGTTGCGCATGGTTTCGGTGAAGATGGGTTCGGCTTGCACATCCCCATTCAGGCCTTCGCAAGCCGCTTCGATCAGCGAGCGCAAGTAGCCTTCGTCCAGGGCCACCCGTTGACCGCCGTCGATGACGTGCAGAGTGGGTGCGGCGGGTTTGGCTTGGGCCACTTGGCTGGCGCGCTCTTGCGCGCGGCGCTCGCGGTACAACACATAGGCGCGGGCGATTTCATGGTGACCACTGCGCATCAAGCCAAGCTCCACTTGGTCTTGCACGTCTTCAATGGGGAAGGTGCCGCCACCTGGACGTGAGCGCATCAAGGCGCGCACCACGCCCTGGGTCAGGTTGTCCACGACTTCCCGCACGCTGGCAGACGCAGCGCCTTGGGTGCCGTGCACCGCCAAGAAGGCCTTCATCATGGCAACCGCAATTTTTTGCGGCTCAAAAGGCACCACGGCGCCGTTGCGGCGGATGATTTGGTAGTGTGCCAAAACGCCAGGCGCTGAAGCCGTTTGGGTGGTTTCCGCGAAGGCGGCCGATGGGCTCGATGACGAAGCGGTGCTGGTGGAGACTTGCATGGGTCACTCTTTGATAAGGGGATGCGACAAGGCGCTTGTGCGCCGAAACGGGGTTGAACTGGCGGACAAATTCCGGGGTAAATTCGAGAACATTTTGATCAAAATTTCCCAATGGGATCAAGGGGGGTTCGAGTCAATTCAAATTCAGGAACACACTATATCTGGTGTCCATGACCCGTGCAAGACGCTAGGGGTAGTGTTTTTCTCGAACCAGCCGCGAATGGGAGGGGGAGGGCCTCAGGTCCAAATCCCGGTGTTCACACTGAACGCTGGCCGGTTCAGGTTTTGACAACAAAGAGCCAGACTGGGCGCGGTATTGAGCGGCATTTCAGACCAAAACCCAGACGCCATGAGCGCTCTTCTTTTGGGGGGCTTTGTTCGAATTTCAAATAAAAAAATTCATTGGGGAAAGCACTTAGAGGCGCGGCAAGCAGTCGATTGGCCAGCCCAGTTCATTTTTTAGCCGTTGCCACTCAAAACCGGCACCGGGGTCTTGTTTTCGGCCGGGGGCAATGTGCTCATGTCCGGCCACGTGGTTGATCGGGTAGGCCGCTCGCAGGGCTTGGCAAAGGGAAGCCAGCGCCGCATATTGGGCCTCGGTGAAGGTGTCGCCCTCCAGGCCCTCTAATTCAATGCCAATGGAATCGTCGTTGCACTGAGAACGACCCCGGTAACTTGAAACGCCCGCATGCCAGGCCCGGTCGTCGCAACTCACCAACTGGATCAGGCGGCCGTCGCGACGCAGAAAAAAATGGGCCGAGACTTGCACCCCTCGCAAGGAATCAAAATAGGGATGGGCCTCGAAACCCAGTTGGTTGGTGAAAAACTGCACCACTTCGGGGCCGCCGTACTGACCGGGCGGCAAGCTGATGGAGTGCAACACGATCAAGTCGATGTGCGCTTGGGCTGGTCTGGCCCCAAAATTGGGCGAGTCGATGCGCTCGGCACCCCCATACCAACCTTGGTGCCATGGGGTTTCCCCCTCTGCTGTTTTCCTGGATGCAGGAACTTCACTCATCGACGGCGGTGTTCAGGGCTGCAATAAAAGGGCTCGGTGCCACCGGGGCCATCGGCAAAAGCCTCGCTGAGGGGCAAATGCACGCCACAGGTGGCGCAACTCACCATCGTCAAGGGAGGGGCTGGCGGGGGGGCAGTGTGAGGCGGTGCCGACGGCCTGCCGGGGGGCCTTGCGTTTTCTCCACCGGGGCCGCCGTTTTGAAGCCGCGACTGACGCCACCACCAATAAACCGCGAGGGCGATGCCAATATAGAGCAGCAGTTTCATGGGGTTTCTTCAGTGCCGTTGGCTTCAGGTGAAGGCGCGACCCAGCAAGATTTCAAATACAAAACGCGAGCCAACATAAGCCAGCAACAACAAACTGGCGCCGATGTAAACCCCTTGAGCCGCGCGTTGACCACGCCAGCCAAAACGGGCGCGTCCCATCAACAAAATGGCAAATGCCAGCCAAGACAAGACCGAAAAAATCGTTTTGTGTTCCCAGCGCCAAGGCTGGCCATAAAGGGATTCACCAAAGACCAAGCCGGCGAGCAAGGTCAAGGTCAACAAGACAAAGCCGGCATTGACAAAACGGAAGGTCATGCGCTCCAAGGTCAGCAAGGGCAGGCCGGTATCGGAGGCCGTGGCTTGGCGAATGGACCTTTCGGTGCGGCTCATCAACCACGCGTGGATCACGGCCGTGCCGAACAAACCATAAGACGCAATCCCCAGCACCCAGTGCAAAGGCAGCCAGGGGGAAGCACTCAGGTGCAAAGGCTGTCCCGGAAAAACCGTTCCGAGTAAAACACAAAAAGCGCCCAAGGCCGCCAAGGCGCGGCGCGCGTTGAGTTGCGGATAAAAGCGGGTTTCAATCCCATACAAAGTCAGCACCAGCCAGGCGGTCGCCGAAATGGCGGGGGCAAAACCAAAGTGGGTCGGGCCCTCCAACAGGCTCGACAACAGGGTCAGCCCATGCAAAGCCCACGCCAAGGCGAGTGTCCAGCGTGACGCGTTGCTGCCCATTCGCGGCGCGGCCAAGGCCGGCAGCGCGTAAGCCAAGGCACAGGCGATGCCCAGCAACCAACTCAACGGCAAGCCATTGGCCAAGTCAAGCTCGGGGGCACTGGATAAAATCATGGCTCATAGTTTAGCTCTGGAACCCCACATGGCCTCCGCCCTTACCGACAAACTCTCCAAGCTCGTGCAGCACCTCAGTGGGCAAGCCCGCATCACCGAGGCCAACGTCAGCGACATGCTGCGTGAAGTCCGCATGGCTTTGCTGGAGGCCGATGTGGCGTTGCCGGTGGTGCGTGACTTCATTGCCCGCGTGAAAGAAAAGGCCTTGGGCCAAGAGGTCATGACCTCGCTCAAACCGGGCCAGGTACTGGTGAGCATCGTCAACAAGGAGTTGGCCGCCACCATGGGCGAGGGTGTCTCTGACATCAACTTGTCGGTTCAGCCCCCCGCCGTGATCTTGATGGCGGGTTTGCAGGGGGCGGGTAAAACCACCACCACGGCCAAGCTGGCCAAGCACCTGATTGAAAAGCGCAAGAAAAAAGTGTTGACCGTTTCGGGCGACGTCTACCGCCCTGCGGCCATAGAGCAGTTGAAGACCGTGACCGCGCAGGCCGGTGCCGAGTGGTTCCCCAGTGACCCCTCACAAAAGCCGCATGACATTGCCATGGCCGCTTTGGATTACGCTAAAAAGCATTTCTTCGATGTCTTGCTGGTCGATACCGCGGGCCGTTTGGCGATTGACGAGGCCCTGATGGCCGAAATCAAAGACCTGCACGCGGTGCTCAAGCCCGTTGAAACCCTCTTTGTGGTCGACGCCATGCAAGGTCAAGACGCCATCAACACGGCGCGCGCATTCAAAGACGCCTTGCCGTTGACAGGCATTGTGCTGACCAAGCTCGACGGCGACTCACGCGGCGGCGCAGCGCTCTCGGTGCGACAAATCACGGGCGCGCCCATCAAGTTCGCTGGCACCTCAGAAAAGTTGGATGGCCTTGAGGTCTTTGATGCCGACCGACACGCTGGCCGTGTGCTCGGCATGGGCGACATCGTGGCCTTGGTCGAACAAGTCACGGCGGGTGTGGACATCCAAGCGGCCGAAAAACTCGCCGCCAAGATGAAAAGCGGATCGGGTTTTGACTTGAACGACTTTTTGTCGCAAATCCAACAAATGAAGCAAATGGGTGGCCTCTCCAGCTTGCTCGAGAAACTGCCCACGCAGTTGGCGGCGAAAGCCGGCCAGATGGACATGAACAAAGCCGAGCGCGACATTCGGCGCAAAGAAGGCATTATTTGCAGCATGACCGCGCTTGAGCGGCGCAAGCCCGACCTCATCAAAGCCACCCGCAAACGCCGCATTGCCGCCGGCGCCGGGGTTCAGGTGCAAGACGTGAACCGCTTGCTCAATGAGTTTGAGCAAATGCAAACCATGATGAAAAAAATGAGTGGCGGCGGCCTGATGAAGATGATGAAGAAAATGGGCGCCATGAAGGGCCTGGGCGGCATGGGAAAAATGCCGTTCTAAATCGTTAAATAGCCCGTTTCACGCCTTGGGCTCTAAGGCATAGGTATCGTGAATGCGTTGGTAGTCGACATGGTCCTGGCCATCGGCGTCGGTGTGGACCAAATCGCGGAAAGCATGGTGGTGACGAATCGAGCTGGTGGGGTAAACCTGCCGAGTTTGTAAGGTATGGCTGGTGGTTTCATCGGTGCCCGCCAAGCTCAAGACCAGCATGGTTTTAGAGGAGGCCAAGTCTTCGGCACGCATGTGAAACAAGGGGCTGTGTTCGTTGATGACGTGCATCAAGGTCCAGCTCAGCATGAACATGGGGGTTTGGTCCCGTACCAACGCCAAGTCGTAAATGCGGCGCATCTTCACGCCCTCGGGCGAGACCTCTTCGCGCAGCAAACGCAACTTGGCCGACGCCTCCAATATCGCATTGAGTCGCGCATTAGCGGCCCTGAGCATCAAGGTCTCGGCCCCATTCATGGGGCGGATGATGGGGTTCTTGGAGAAAACAATGCGGGGACGGGGTCTTGAAAAGCGGGCAAACACCATGCCCGTAATCACCGCCATGCCCATCATGCCGACAAAAATTTCGAGCGTCGAGACCGCGTGCCCCCACATCGAATGGGGGTGCATGTCACCATAGCCCACCGTCGCGAGCGTTTCAGCGCTGAAAAAAAAGGCGCCCAAAAAACCGCTGGGGTTGAGGTTGGCGACCGAGTCCGGCGCCGCATAGTAAAGCGCGGCAAAAAAGGTGTTCAAGCACAAAAAGAACACGCCAATCAGCCCAAAAAAAGCGGGCCAGCGCATCGTCATGCAATAAAAATACAGGTCGTTGAAGAGCCGGTGGTTCAGCCCATCGGCGATCAAGTCGTCGTTGTAGAGCTTGAAAGTGGGCGAGGCCCGCAGGCGTTTGTTTTTTGGCATTAATTCACCAGCACTTCGCCCCGCAAAGAATGCGGGAAAGCTTGGGTAATTTTGACGTCAATCATTTGACCCACCAAGCGGTCGCCGTGGGGGCCCGCCGCAAAGTTCACCACGCGGTTGCACTCGGTGCGGCCCATCCATTCTGGCGCCTCGGGGCTGGATTTGCGAGAAGGCCCTTCGACCAAAATGCGCTGCACCGTGTCTTGGCGGCTGGCGCTGATGGCCGCCACATTCTCTTCAATGACCGCCTGCAGGTGCTGCAATCGCTTGAGCTTGACCTCGTGCGGCGTTTCATCTTGCAAGGCCGCCGCTGGGGTGCCAGGGCGCGGACTGAACATAAAACTAAAAGACGTGTCGTAACCAATGTCGGTGATCAGCTTCATCATCTTGTTGAAATCGTCCTCGGTCTCGCCGGGAAAGCCGACGATGAAATCGCTGCTCATCGACATGTTGGGGCGAATGGTGCGCAGTTTGCGGATGGTGCTTTTGTATTCCATCGCGGTGTAGCCGCGTTTCATCGCCATCAAAATTCGGTCGCTGCCGTGTTGCACGGGCAGGTGCAAATGGCTGACCAATTTGGGCACCTTGGCATAGGCCTCGATCAAGCGTTGCGTGAACTCATTCGGGTGGCTGGTGGTGTAGCGGATGCGCTCGATGCCAGGAATCTCGGCGATGGTTTCGATCAGCAGGGCAAAGTCGGCGATCTCTGTGGTGTTGCCCATGGCGCCGCGGTACGCATTGACGTTCTGGCCCAGCAGGGTCACTTCTCGCACGCCTTGCTCAGTGAGGCCGGCGATTTCAATCAGCACGTCTTCAAAGGGACGACTGATTTCTTCACCACGCGTGTAGGGCACCACACAGTAACTGCAGTATTTGGAGCAGCCTTCCATGATCGACACAAAGGCCGAGGGGCCTTGCACGCGAGCGGGGGGCAGGTTGTCGAACTTCTCAATTTCAGGAAAGCTGATGTCGACCTGAGGCCGGTGCAAGCGTTCGCGGGCCTTGAGCATGTCGGGCAGGCGGTGCAGGGTTTGCGGCCCAAACACCACGTCCACGTAGGGCGCTCGTTTGATGATGTCGGCGCCTTCTTGGCTGGCGACACAACCGCCCACACCGATCAGCACGCCCTTCTTTTTCAGGTGCTGAACGCGGCCTAAATCAGAAAAAACCTTTTCTTGTGCGCGCTCACGAACCGAGCAGGTGTTGAACAAAATGAGGTCGGCTTCGTCCACATTTTGGGTGGGCTCGTAACCTTGTGCGGCATTGAGCACATCGGCCATCTTGTCCGAGTCGTACTCGTTCATTTGGCAGCCGAAAGTTTTGATAAATACTTTTTTTGACATGTTGCGCTCCGTCGCGTGGGCTGGTGTTTATCCAGAGGCTGGGAAGGCGCAGAGTTTAACTGCTTTGAGTTGCAAAGAGCGCTTAGGGGCGCTGTCTCTCGGTGTATTCCTCCGTATCCACTTCCGATTGATTGAGGCCGTTGTAGCGTCCGCCCACAATGCGCTCTGGTGCCAGTGCTGTTTCCAAGCGCGCCAACTGTTCGGTGTTGAGCACGCAGTCGGCGGCGGCCAGGTTTTCTTCTAAATGTTGGGGGTTTGTGGTGCCCGGTATGGGAATGACGGCTTGTCCCCGCTGAACGCCTTTGGCCAACAACCAAGCCAATCCCACTTGGGCCACGCTCGCGTTGACCTCCTGCGCCACTGCCTTGACCTCGTTCAACAAGGCCAAATTTGCATCGTACGCAAGCGAGGTAAAGCGCGGCATGGCACGGCGAATGTCCTTCGCATCGAAGGCATTCACGTCCAGGGCTTGGTCGCTCAAAAAGCCGCGCGCCACGGGGCTGAAAGCCACAAACCCCACGCCCAATTCCCGACAGGCGTCGAGCACTGCAATTTCGGGGTTGCGCGTCCACAAGGAGTATTCGGTTTGTAAGGCGGTGATGGGGTGCTCTGCATGCGCCAAACGCAGCGTTGGGGCGGAGACTTCGCTCAAGCCAATGCTGCGAATCTTGCCGGCACGCACCAAGTCG
>CAILKX010000061.1 GCA_903834975.1 uncultured Curvibacter sp. | reverse complement strand
CGCCGCTGCATGTTGGGGATGATGCCTTCAAAGGCGTGTTTTTTGGTTGACTTTTTGCTGCCGTCGCCGCCGTAGCTGAAGCGAATTTCTTCGGTGCCCGAGCCCCATAAGAGGGCGTGCCGCGTGGCTTCAGGCAAGGTTTCAAAAGGCGCTTCGATGTCAAATTGATAGTGCTTGGCCAAGCTCTCCAGCATCGAAAAATAAAGCGCGTTGCGACGGTCCCAACCTTTGATGGCGCCACTTGCCAAGCTGAGTGTGGGGAAGGCCACGACCCGTTCCACGTCGAACAAGTCCTGCACACCCAAGCCCTCACAGCTGGGGCAAGCGCCCACGGGCGAGTTAAACGAAAATAAACGCGGCTCCAACTCGCTCAAGGAGTAGCTGCAAACCGGGCAGGCATAGCGCGAGTTGAACAGGTGTTCATGCGGTGCTTCGCTCGGACGTTCCACAGGGGGATCGAGCTCCACAGCCAAGGCGCGGCCTTGGGTCAGACGCAACGCGGTTTCAAAACTCTCGGCCAATCGCTGCTGCGCGTCGGGGCGCACTTTGAGGCGGTCAATGACCACGTCGATGTCGTGCTTTTCGTTTTTCTTTAATTCTGGCAAGGCATCGAATTCATACAGGACGCCGTTAACGCGAAAGCGCACATAGCCCTGCGCCTGCATGCTGGCAAACAATTCGGCAAATTCGCCCTTGCGTTCTCGTGCCACCGGGGCCAGCACCATGAGCCGGGTTTCGGCGGGCAAGGCCAGCACCGCGTCCACCATTTGGCTGACGCTTTGGGCCTGCAGCGGCAGCCCATGGGTGGGGCAATGCGGCGTGCCCGCTCGGGCAAATAACAACCGCAGGTAGTCGCTGATTTCGGTCACCGTGCCGACGGTGGAGCGCGGGTTGTGCGAGCTGGCCTTTTGTTCAATGGCAATCGCGGGTGACAGGCCTTCAATCAGGTCCACATCGGGTTTGTCCATCAGCTGCAAGAACTGGCGCGCATAGGTGGAGAGGCTCTCGACATAGCGGCGCTGGCCTTCGGCGTACAGCGTGTCAAACGCCAAGCTTGATTTGCCCGAGCCCGACAAGCCCGTGATCACCACCAGCTGGTTGCGCGGGATGTCCAGGTCAATATTTTTAAGGTTGTGCGTGCGGGCACCACGCACACTCAGGCGCGGTTGAACCCAGCGAGCGAGCTCGGCCGGGGGTGATTCAGGGGTTGGCACAGGGGGTTGCAATGAGGACCTTTGGTGGCGCAGCAAAATGGGGAAAACCCTCAATGATAAAGAATCCCGATTTCTGGCCCTGCGCTGACCTGGGATGTCCGTTCATAATAGGGGATTCATTGGAGATTTTTCAGTTATGGCATCCGTCAACAAAGTCATCATCGTGGGCAACTTGGGCCGCGACCCTGAAATTCGCACGTTCCCCAGCGGCGACCAAGTGGCCAATGTGACCCTTGCCACCACCGACCGTTGGAAAGACAAACAAAGCGGCGAAATGAAAGAGGCCACCGAATGGCACCGCGTGGTGTTCAACGGTCGCTTGGCTGAAATTGCCGGCCAATACCTGCGTAAAGGTTCACAAATTTACGTGGAAGGCAGTTTGCGCACACGCAAATGGACCGATCAAGCCGGCGTCGAAAAATACAGCACTGAAATCCGCGCGGACCAAATGCAAATGTTGGGCAGTCGCCAAGGCATGGGCGGCAACGACGGTGGCCAAGGCGGTTCACAAGGCGGCGATGGCTACGAAGCCGCCCCCCGCCGCGCGTCTGCGCCGGCCCCGGCTCAGAGTTACGCGCCAGCGGCGCCTCGGGCGGCTGCACCAGCCCCCGCAACAGCCCGTCCGTCGTCTGGCTTTGACGACATGGATGACGATATTCCCTTTTAATTTGCTTCGTTTTTGAGTTGCAGGGCCAACTCATAAAGTTCATTGCGGGGGCTGCCTGTCAGCTCCACCGCCAAGCGCACCGCGGTTTTTAGGGGCAGCTCTGCCAACAACAAGCGCAAGACCTTCGAATTTTCAGCGTTTTGAAGGTCGTTTTCGGCCCCATCGCCCAACGCTTTGGCGGGTGGATGAATCAGCAGGGCAAACTCGCCTTTGCTGCGCTGGGGTTTTTCGCCCAACCAAGCCACCAAGTCACACGCGGGCAGGGTTTTGACTTCTTCAAACTGTTTGGTCAACTCACGCCCCACGGTGACGCGCCGTTGTCCCAAGACCGACAAGGCTTTCGCCAAGTCATCGATGCGGTGCGGGGCTTCCAGCAAGATGAAAGCGCGTGGCTCGTGGGCCAAGGTTTGCAGGGCGGCTTCTCGCTCCGCCTGCTTGGGGGGCAAAAAACCGACAAAGGTAAAGCCGTTCGACAAAACACCTTCTTGCGCCATGACGCCGGCCACCGACAACAGGGCCGTCACGCTGCTGGCACCCGGTAGCGGAATCACGCGGTGCCCCGCCGCTTGAACGGCCGCGACCAAACGTGCCCCCGGGTCGCTCACCGCTGGCGTGCCTGCGTCACTCACATAAGCGATGCGCTCGCCCTTGGCCAAGCGGTCAATCACGCCGATGGCGGCTTCGGCTTCGTTGTGTTGGTGCACGGCCAACAGGGCGCTGTTGGGGCGCTCGAGTCCGTAGGCGCGCAACAGGCTTTGGGTGTGCCGTGTGTCCTCGCAGGCCAGCGCATCCATCCGCTCAAGCACACAAAGGGCCCGTAGAGAGAGGTCGGCCAGGTTCCCAATCGGCGTGGCCACGACATAAAGACTACCCTTGGGAAAGTCTTGGCCACCAGCGGCCTCACGGGCGGCGATGAGGGCTTGGCTAAATGAAGCACTGACGAGGCTCAATTCAAATCCTTAAAAATTTTCAACGCAGTGCCACCCACAACCCCCCGTCTGCCCACCGGCACGTCAAACACCAAGCCGACGACCAAAGCGTTGGGCCAACAAGCGGAAGATTGGGCCTTGGCCCATTTGCAACAAGCAGGGATGCAACTGGTGCAGCGCAATTATCGAACGCCAGGCCGGGGCGGCGGAGAAATTGATTTGATTGTGCGCGATCCGCAAGGCACCTTGGTGTTTGTGGAAGTGCGCCGGCGTAACACGCGTCAATTTGGCGGAGGCGCGGCCAGCGTCACGTGGGCCAAGCAAAAGCGCTTGATTTTCGCCGCGCGTTTTTACTTGAAGCGCTTGACCCACCTGCCTGCTTGCCGTTTTGATGTCGTTGAAGTGGGCCCCGAGCAAACCTTAAATTGGCTGCAAGGCGCGTTTGAGGGCGGATAAAATTGACGCATGTTAGAGCCCCGTATTCACCAGCACTTCATCGACAGTGCCGACTTGAGCTATCAATCCGCCGAGGGTTTGAGCAAGCGCATTGCGGAAGGTGTACAGGCTTTGCTGGCCAGCATCACCAACGGGGGCAAGGTTTTGGTGGGTGGCGTCGGCCACTCGGCCTTTCTGGCGCCCTTGTTTGTAGGCTATTTTTGGGGCCCATTTGAGCGTCCCCGTCCCGAATTGGCGGCCCTTTTGTTAACGCCAAATCGTGAAGTAGCAGGTCAAGTTCGCGCCCTCGGTTTGGCCGGCGATGTGCTGCTGATTTTTTCTGAACAGCCTCCTTCACCTGAAGTTCTGGAGGCCATCGAAACCGCGCATGACCGTGAGATGACGGTTTTGGCCGTCACGGGTCCTGTGAGTCACGAGGTGAGCAAACGGTTGTTAGAAACCGATGTGCATATCGTTGCAGCGAATGAGCGCATGATGCGCGTCTTGGAGACCCAATTGTTGGTCTTGCATTGTCTTTGTGATGGCGTTGACGCCCAGTTGTTGGGCGATTTAGAAATAGAGGAATGAAGATGCAAAATTTATTAAACCGTTCATGGGCCCGCCCCGTTGTGGTCACGGCCTGCGCTTTGGTGGGCATGGTCACATTGACCACGTCTTTGACAGGCTGTTTCCCGGTCGTGGCCGGCGGCGCGGTGGTGACCAGCATGATGATCACGGACCGCCGCACTTCAGGCGCTCAAGTGGAAGACGAGAGCATCGAGTTACGGGCCAGCAACCGTCTGAATGCGGCCTTTGGCGAGCAAATTCATCAGAACGTGACCAGCTTCAACCGCATCGCATTGATCACCGGGGAGGCAGCCACCCCCGAGGTGCAAAAGCAAGCCGAGCCCATCGTTGCCAAGGTTGAAAACGTGCGCTCGGTGATCAACGAGTTGGTGGTGGCTGAAAAATCCACCTTGACACAACGTTCCAACGACGTTTACATCACGACCAAGGTCAAGGCCAGCATGATCGACGCGAAAGACCTGCCCGCCAGCGCCATCAAGGTGGTGACCGAGCGCCAAGTCGTTTATTTGATGGGCTTGGTCACTGAGCGTGAAGCCAAGCGGGCCACCGAGGTGGCGCGTGGCGTGGAAGGTGTTAAGAAGGTCGTTCGGGTGTTTGAATACATCACCGAAGACCAGCTCAAAGCCATGACCTCTTCGCCGAAATAAAAGGCGTTGAGGCTTGCGTTCAGCGCAAGCGCTTGATCAAACTGGACGTGTCAAAACGCTGACCGCCCATGGCCTGCACATCGGCATAGAACTGATCGACCAAGGCGGTCACGGGCACACGGGCGCCGTTGCGCTTGGCTTCGTCCATGACCAGCCCCAGGTCTTTGCGCATCCAGTCCACGGCAAAACCAAAATCAAACTTGTCGGCGACCATGGTTTTGCCACGGTTGTCCATTTGCCAGCTTTGGGCGGCGCCTTTGCCGATCACGTCCAGCACCTGCACCATGTCTAGCCCAGCCTTTTGGCCAAAGGCGACGCCCTCAGACAAAGCCTGCACCAAACCGGCAATACAAATTTGATTGACCATCTTGGCGAGCTGACCGGCGCCACTGTCGCCCAACAACGTAAAGGCACGGGCGAAGGCCATGCCGATGGGGCGCACGGCCTCAAAGGCCTTGGCGTCACCGCCACACATCACTGTCAACAAGCCATTTTGAGCGCCGCCTTGGCCACCCGAAACGGGGGCATCGATGAAGCTCAAGTTCAAGCGGTTGGCCAAGGCCGACAACTCCCGCGCCACGTTGGCCGAGGCGGTGGTGTGGTCGACAAAAATGGCGCCGGCATTCATGCCCGAAAAAGCCCCTTGACCTTCGTGGTCGCCTTGTCCCAACACCACGGCGCGCAGGTCATTGTCGTTACCGACGCAACAAAAAACGACGTCGGCGTCTTGTGCGGCTTCTTTGGGGGTGGTGGCGATTTGGTGCAGCGCCCCTTCGGTGGCGGTGTGGCCAAACTCTTTTAACCAAGCGGCTGCTTTGGCGGGGTTGCGGTTGTAAACCGTGACCCGATGCCCTGCCAAGGCCAAGTGCCCCGCCATCGGGTAGCCCATCACGCCCAGACCTAAGAAGGCCACTTTTTGAGGTTTCACGGCGTCATAAGGGCGGGCGTTGACGGACGGGGTGGCTTGGGGCGCTGTGGGGTGGGTCATGGGGTCTCTTTTTAAGGGGGCTGATTCAGAAGAAGGGCTTGCAGTTTAATTCGGGGAAAATCCCCCCATGACGCCCGAGCCCATTCCTGATTTTCCTAGCCCCCCTTTGGCCTCACAGGCCGAGCCCATTCGCGAGAAATGGGCTTTGGTACGCGAGCGCATTCAGCAGGCTTGCGTGGCCGCGGGACGATCGCCTTCAACGGTCAACTTGTTGGCGGTTTCTAAAACCTTTGGCCCCGAAGCCGTTCTGGCCGCTGCCGAGGCGGGGCAAAGGGCTTTTGGCGAAAATTATTTGCAAGAAGCCGTTGGCAAAATCTTGGCCCTTGAATCGAGGGTGCCCCGTCTCGAGTGGCATTGCATAGGCCCCGTGCAGTCGAATAAAACCAAGCTCGTGGCGGCGCATTTTGATTGGCTTCACACCCTCGATCGCCTCAAAATTGCAGAGCGTTTGTCGGAGCAGCGTCTGGCTGAACAAGCGCCATTGAATGTGTGTCTGCAGGTCAACATCGACGGCGAAGACAGCAAGTCGGGCGTGGCCCCGCAGGACGTTTTGGCGCTGGCGCAAGCCGTGGCCGCCTTGCCGCGTTTGCGCTTGCGCGGGCTGATGACCATCCCCGCACCGGCGGCCGATTTTCAGAGCCAACTGTTGGTGCACCAAGCCACCAAGGCCTTGTTTGATCAAGTCAGAAGCCAGCTGTCATCCCCGGACGACTTTGACACCTTGTCGATGGGGATGAGTGCCGATTTAGAAGCCGCCATCCAAGCGGGCAGCACCTTGGTTCGGGTGGGTTCGGCTATTTTTGGCCGGCGTTAAACGATTGGTTTGGGGCTACCAGCCTGGTTTCGATCGCTCCAAACAGCGATTGCCCATGCACGTCTTTCATGTCGACGACCACGCTGTCGCCCCCTTTTAAAAACGGCGTGGTCGGCTGGCCATCTTGTTGGGTTTCGGCGGCACGTTTGTCGGCGATGCAGTGATGGCCTTTGGGCCATTGGATTCGGCCTTGAGCGTCGGTGAAGCCGGAGTTGGCCACGGCACCGGTGCCGACCACCGCGCCAGCCCGAACCGGTCGGTGGGCGGCCAATTGGGCCAGCAATTCACCAAAATGAACGCGCATGTCGGGGCCGGTGTCGCACAAACCGAACTTGCGGCCATTCAAGGTGGTCTGCAACGTCAGGTTGACCCGGCCTTGTTGCCACGCAGCGCCCAACTCGTCTGGGCTCACCGCCACCGGGCTGAATGCGGTTGCCGCGCCAACTTCATTGACGAGCATGACCAATCGAACCCCTTCAAGGGCCTGAGCGGCCGACGTGGCGGGGGGGATATCGCCGGTTATCACGGCGAGGCCAGCGGCAAAGTCCAATTCAGACCCGTCTGCTTGGAAGGCCATGTCTTCAAACGGCCCCCAAAAAAAGTCGCTGGGTCCGTATTGAAGGGTATGTCGAAAAGTGTGTGGTGGAGGGGGAGCCAAGGTGGTTTCGTTTGAATAGGCAAAGGAATAGGCAAAGGAATAGGCAAAGCCCTTGGCCCACAAGCAGGCCCGCGGCAAAGGGGCCATGCAGCGACGCGGGTCGAAGGCAAAAGCGTGTTTGGCCTTGCCTTGGTTCAGGGCTTCATAAAGACCTTGCAATTGGGGCGAGACATAGTTCCAGTCGTCCAAAGCCTGTTGCAAGTGGTTGACGATCCCCGCCGCATAATGCGCCATGCTCAAATCGCGTGATACGACCACCAGTTGACCGTCGCGGGATCCATCCAAGTAGGTGGCGAGTTTCATGTTTGATGCCTTAATGCCTTTTCTTTGTTTTTTGTATTTTTCAAAGTGACTTTTTGGGGTGCTCGATTGTTCAGACGGGATGTTAATGCAGCCTCTGGTCTGATGGCCTTGATCCTGGGGGTGGTTTTGGCCCATGCCTGGTTTTTGCTCAAGGTGTCGCCTTGGGTGCAAGGGGGCGCGGGGTCGGGCAGCGAAGTGAAGCCCCCGGCAGCCTCCCCTGTTTGGCAATTGGTGGCGGTACCGGCGACCCCTGTACCGCCGCCCCGATTGCCCAATGTGGCTCGAGCGGTTCAAACCCACGCCCCCATGCCCGTGAGTGGCCCGCAGGCGGCACAAGCCAATGCCCCTGAGCCTGAGCCTGTGCCTGAAGGCCAGTTGCCCCCAGACCCCACCAAAGTGGAAACCCGGGAGAGCCTTGAGACCCATAGCCCTGAGACCCATAGCCCAGAGAACCAGAGCCCAGGTGCTGCCACCCCAGACCCTTTGGGCGCGAAGGCGACCCCCACAACGCCTTCAGCAACTTCAACGGCAGACCCCGCCACGCCCCAAGATCCGCTTGAAGCAGATTTGAATCAACAAGCCCCTTGGCCCACCTTGGTGCCGCCGTCCCAGAATTTGAATTACAGCGTTCGTGGCCAATACAGCGGCTTTCCTGTGCTGGCGAGTGCCGTTTTTCTCTGGGATAACCAAGGCGAAAACTACCAAGCGCAAGCTGAAATCAGCCTGATGGGGTTCAAGGTGACGCAACGCAGCCAAGGTCAATTGAGCCCCCAGGGCTTGGCCCCGGTCCGCTTTTCAGACAAGCGACGCAGTGAAATCGCGGCGCACTTCAATGCTGAAAAAAGGCTCATCACCTACAGCGCCAACACCCCCGATGCCCCGCTGAGACCGTTGCAACAAGATCAACTCAGCGTGTTTATTCAGTTGGCTTCCTGGGTCGCAGGAGACCCGGCTCACTTCATTCCAGGGACCCGAATCACCGTGCCTGTCAGCAGCGCGCGCGGCCCCGATTTTTGGCTTTTTAATGTCGATGGTCCTGAGGCCTTGACGACCCCCAACAACCCCCGCTTGCCCACATTGAAGCTGCACCGTCTCTTGCAAAAGGAAACCGACACCGCCGGTGAGTTGTGGCTGGCGCCCAACCTGCATTACCTGCCCGCCCGCATCAAACTGACCGATGCGCGGGGCAATGTGGTTGATCAAACTTTGGATTAAAAAAACGCCCCCGCCCTTGAAAAAGGGGCCAAATTGCCCGATATGATGGAGACGTAAAAGGAATCGCCATCATGCAAATGCTTTATGACTCTGACTCCTTTGTGGTGCTCCACATGCTGGCCGAATCGCCTTCGCCAGAAGAGAACGCACCCCCTCAACTAGAGCGCCACGGCTTTGAAATCGTGGACAAGCGCTCGGGCAAAGAGGTTTACTTGGATGGCTCCTGGGCCGAAATGTTCCAAGAAAAGATTCTGGCCTGGCAACTGAACACGCCCAGCCAAGAAGAAGTCGAGGACACCTTGGAGCGTTATTCGGGCCTGGCCCAACACCCCGTTCTGGTTCATTAAGCCCCTATCGGGGCGCTATAACCCCCAACCAATGCGACAATCGGGCGCATGGCTAACGCATTTATTCTGAATTTGTCCTGCCCGGATCGAACCGGGATTGTTCATGCTGTTTCTGGCTTTTTGCTGGAAAAAGGCGCCAACATCGAAGAAGCTGCGCAGTACAACGACCCTGCAACGGGCCTGTTTTTCATGCGGGTTCAATTCGCCGGCGACGCCCTCGACTTGGATGCCTTGAAGGCCGACCTGAGCGTCTTCGCGGTTCCTTTTGCCATGGGCTGGCAATTGCACCGCCGCGATGGCCAAATGAAAACCGTGATCATGGTCAGCAAAGAAGGCCATTGCCTCAACGACTTGCTGTTCCGCTGGAAGTCGGGGCTCTTGCCCATCCACATTGCGGCCATTATCAGCAATCACCGCGATTTTTATCAACTCGCGGCCAGCTACAACGTGCCCTTTCACCACATCCCCGTGACGGCGGCGACCAAACCCCAGGCTGAAGAAAAACAACTCGACATCATCCGTGCCGAAGGCGCTGAGTTGGTGGTGTTGGCCCGCTACATGCAGGTGCTGAGCGACAACCTGTGCCGAGAACTATCGGGCAAGGCGATCAACATCCACCACAGTTTTTTACCCAGCTTCAAAGGCGCCAAGCCTTATTACCAAGCGCACGATCGGGGCGTTAAATTGATTGGCGCCACGGCCCACTACGTCACCGCCGATTTGGACGAAGGCCCCATCATTGAACAAGACGTGGCCCGTGTCGACCACAGCAAAACAGTGGAAGACTTCACCGCCCAAGGCCGCGACACCGAGAGCCAAGTTTTGGCCCGTGCTGTCAAATGGCACAGCGAACACCGCATTTTGTTGAACGGTCACAAGACCGTGATTTTCAAATAAGGCCCTGCCATGAACGCCGCGATACCCCTTGCAGAACTGGACGCCGTTGCTCGCTCCGAGCGCCAAGCGCAAGTCGTGGCGGCGCTGCAAAAAGTCTTGCCAGCGCATGCCCTGCTGTGGCACAGCGAAGACACCACGCCTTATGAATGCGACGGCTTAACGGCTTACCGTGAGCGCCCCTTGGTCGTGGCTTTGCCTGAAACGGAAGCCCAAGTACAGGCCGTGCTGCAGACCTGTCACGCGATGGCGGTGCCCGTGGTGGCCCGCGGAGCGGGCACGGGCTTGTCCGGCGGCGCCATGCCCAACAAAATGGGCGTGACCTTGTCGCTCGCCAAGTTCAACCAGATTCTCAAAGTCGATCCTGTCAGCCGCACGGCCACCGTCCAAGGCGGCGTGCGCAACTTGGCCATCAGCGAGGCGGCCGCTCCTTATGGCCTTTACTATGCCCCCGACCCCAGCAGCCAAATCGCTTGCACGATTGGCGGCAATGTGGCCGAAAACTCGGGCGGCGTGCATTGCTTGAAATACGGCTTGACGGTGCACAACGTCCTGCGCGTGCGCGGCTTCACGATGGCGGGCGAGCCCGTCACT
>CAILKX010000060.1 GCA_903834975.1 uncultured Curvibacter sp. | reverse complement strand
GATCAGCGAAGCCCTCTACTATAACACCAGTTTTAAGCCCCAGAACAAATAGATCAAAAAATTTAAAAACTTTTTAAAACTTTTTTCTCCCCCGCTCAACACCCAAACTTGCATCAAGTCCCTCACCACTTTTAAGCAGCGAAGCCCTCGACTATAACACCAAGTTTCAACACAACACAAGTATTTTTAAAGAAATGTGACAAACGGTCGCCTCCAACCCCAGGGGCAGGGGGGTTACACCTCTTTAGGGGCTGTTTGCAGATACGACTCAAGCGCATCGATGTACAACGCGGCCACGTTGCAACCGGTTTGTTGTTGGATTTCCTGGAAGCAGGTCGGGCTGGTGACATTGATTTCTGTGACGCAAGAACCAATCACGTCGACGCCCACCAACAACAGGCCACGGGCCATCAACACAGGCCCCAAGGCCTCACCAATTTGTCGATCCCGCGCTGTCAAAGGGCGCGCCTCTCCTCGCCCCCCCGCCGCCAAATTGCCTCGCACCTCTCCCCCTTGAGGGATGCGCGCCAAGCAATAGGGGACTGGCTTGCCACCAATCAACAAAACACGCTTGTCGCCGTCCACAATTTCGGGCAAATAGCGTTGCACCATCACCGACGTTGCACCTTCTTGATTCAGGGTTTCAATGATGCTGCCCAAGTTCATGCCGTCAGGACCGACGCGAAAAATACCCATGCCGCCCATGCCGTCCAAGGGCTTCAAGATGATGTCTTTGTGTTCCGCATGAAAGGCCCGAATGGCTTTTTCATCTCGCGTCACCAAGGTGGGGCCAATCCATTCTGGAAACTCCAAAATAGCCAGCTTCTCGGGGTGCTCACGCAAAGCTTTTGGACTGTTTAAAACCCGAGCCCCTTCACGTTCCGCCTGTGTCAGCAAGTGGGTGGTGTAGAAAAACTCCATGTCAAAGGGCGGGTCTTTGCGCATCAGCACGGCGTCAAAATCGGCCAAGGCCTGGGGTTGTGCAGCCTCTGCTTCAAACCAGCTCACCTGACTTTTCGACTGGCCTTGGGCCTCACCCGTCAGGCGTATCCGTCTGGCCATTGCGGTGACGCGCTGGCCTTGCTGCCAAGAAAGGTCTTGCGGCTCACACACCCAAATTTCATGACCCCGGGCTTGCGCTTCCCGCATCATCACAAAGGTGGTGTCTTTGTGGATTTTGAAAGACTCCATCGGATCTGCTACAAATAAAAACCGCATCAAAGAAATCCTTCTGCTTCGGCGTTCGGATCGGTCGCTTCCAGCTCATAGCTGACCGCCAACATGGCCAAGCGGGCCACCACGCCATACATATAAAACCGATTGGGAACACTCGCACCTGGCTTGTATTCCGGGTCAGGCAAATGGCTGCTTCGCTCAAAGGCCAAGGGTAAAAACAGCGGCGCATCAACTTGCCACGTGGCCGAAGCATCCGCTTGCGCCTGAACCTTGTAAAAGCCCCCCACCACATAACGGTCCATGGTGTAAACCACCGGCTGGGCCAAGCGGTCATTCACACGCTCTTGGGTCATCACGGCCTCTTGCAACACCAAGCCCGCGGAGAGGTCGATGTCATCGCCATGCTCGGCCTCGACCTTGGCCAATAAAGCACCCAAGCCGGCGCTCTGGCTGATCGCCAGGACGCCCCCCTTGCCACGGCGGCTGTTGCATTTGAGCTCCACCACCGCTTGTTCGTGAATGCCGTAGTCTTTGTATTTACGACGAATCTTTCCGAGGAGCGCGTCGACCTTTTCGCCCAGCAACTCGACATTGGCAGCGTTCGAGGCGGTCAATGTCGGCAACAGCTCGTACAAGGGGTTGATCAACCAGGGGTCAATGCCAATGAGCTTGGCAAAGCGCTTGGCGATTTCATCGTACGCAGACAAGAAACGGCTGTTCAACCGCGAAGCGTCAGCGGCATGCAAAGGCGGCAACAGGTTTTGTTCGTGCAACTCCTCCAAAATGCCAGGCACCCCTGTGTCCAACGATTGATTCAAAAGAATGGTGCAGGGATCAAAATTGGCCAAGCCCAAGCGGCGGGGGTCCCGGACTGCAGGCTCGAGCGTGATGGATTGGCCATCGGGCAACACCAAGGTCTGCGCTTGGGTCAATTGTGGATTGATCGAGCCAAACCGAACATTCAAACCGGCCAGCTGAAATACCCGCTTGAGTTGCAGTAAATTGCTCAAATAAGAGCTCTTGCGCCAAGCATCTTCTGTGGCTTGATTGCTGGGCACAATCAGCAGGTTCTTGGCTTCGGGACAAATTTTTTCGATGGCCGCCGTGCCGGCTTGAACCGCCAGAGGCAGCACCTCCTCGCTCAGATGGTTCCAACCGCTGGGGAACAAGTCGCTGTAAATGGGGGCCAATTTATAACCCGCATTGCGCACATTGACGGCACCATAAAACGGCGGCGTGTGCTCCATCCACTCCAGCCGAAACCAGCGCTCGATGGCGGGCATGCCATCCAAAATGCGCTGCTCTAGTTCGTTGATGGGCCCTTGAAGGGCGGTGGCCAAGTGGGGAACCATGACCGCTTTAACCCCGCACTTCGCCTTGGCCCAGGACCACCCATTTCAGGGAGGTCAGGCCTTCCAAACCGACCGGACCGCGGGCATGGAATTTATCGGTGCTGATGCCGATCTCGGCACCCAGGCCATATTCAAAACCATCGGCAAAACGCGTGCTGGTGTTGACCATGACGCTGGACGAATCGACCTCGCGCAAAAAGCGCTGCGCATGCACATGGTCGGTCGTCAGAATGGCATCGGTGTGGTGTGAAGAATAATGGTTGATGTGGGCAATGGCTTCGTCGACGTCAGCCACCACTTTGACGCTGATGATGGGCGCGAGGTATTCCTCAAACCAATCTTGCTCGGTGGCGCGCACGCAATTCAAACCCGGCACTTTCGACAAAATCGCTTGCGCCTCGGTGTCGCAACGCACCTCGACGCTCTTGCTGGCAAACACCTCGCCGATGCGGGGCAAAAAGGCGGCAGCCACCCCTCGCGCCACCAACAAGCTTTCGCTGGCATTGCAGGGGCTGTATTTTTGCGTCTTGGCGTTGTCGGTGACTTTGACAGCCAAGTCCAAGTCGCAGGGGTCGTCCACATAGGTGTGGCAATTGCCATCCAAGTGCTTGATAACAGGCACCTTGGCCTCGCGGCTGATGCGCTCGATCAGGCCCTTACCCCCACGCGGAATGATCACGTCGACAAACTGGGGCATCGTGATCAGATGCCCCACGGCCGCTCGGTCTGTGGTGGGCACCAACTGAACCGCATGCGCTGGCAAACCGGCCTGGCTCAGCGCCTTTTGCACCAAGGTCGCCAGCGCCTTGTTTGATTCAAAGGCCTCAGAGCCGCCACGCAAAATGCAGGCATTGCCACTCTTGATGGACAAGCTGGCGGCCTCGATGGTCACATTCGGGCGGCTTTCAAAAATCATCCCAAAAACGCCCAAAGGCACCCGCATCTGCCCCACACGAATGCCCGAAGGTTGTTGCTTCAGGCCTTGAATGTCACCAATCAATTCGGGCATCGCCGCCAATTGCTCGCAGCCCTGGGCACAAGTTTCAATCACCTTGGGGGTGAGCTTGAGACGGTCGACCATGGGTTCAGCCAAGCCTGCCGCGCGGGCGCGGTCCAGGTCATGGGCATTGGCGATCTGCAAGGCGTCAACGGACTCGCGCAGCCATTGCGCCAGGGCCCTCAGGGCTCTGTTTTTGGCACTGGCCGAGGCTTTGGCCATGGCCGCAGAGGCGACCCGTGCTTGTGCGCCCAAGGTCAAAACCTGTTGTTCAAGGGTGTTGTCGTGTTCAGTGGCGTTCATGGGTTGATTGTCCTTTTTTTAGGGCGGCCGCACAAAGCCGCCCCAAGCGGCTGGCCAAGCGGTGCAGCGCTTGCCAAGAATCCGAGGGCCAGTCAGGCCGTTTAAGGCCCTTCACAATGCCATCGACCCAATGGGCTTCTTGCAGCAAACGATTGAGCTGGGCTGCATTGAGTTGGGGAATGAGGCGCTCGAAGAGCCTCTCTTTGTCGCCCCAAACGCGCTGTTCACGCAGCACCATTGGCAAAGGGCGACCAGCCAATACAGCCTCTTTAACGCGGCGCAAAGCGCGGATGTCCTCGCTCAAGGTGTAATGCACCAACACCTCGGCCACGCCCTCGGCGCGCAAACCGTCGAGCATTCGTTGCGTGCGCGCCAACTGGCCACTCAAAACCGCCGGGCTGAGTTTAAAAACGTCGTATCGGGCCACATCCATGACCGCCTGTTCCACCTGCTCAAGGCTCAACTCGCCTTGCGGATAAAGCAGCGCCAGCTTTTGAACCTCTTGGTGCGCGGCCAACAGATTGCCCTCCACCCGGTCGGCAAAGAACTGCAAGGTGCGTTGACCCTCATCGCCCGACGCCACACGCTGACCATTGGCTTGTAAACGCTGCGCCAGCCAATTGGGCAAGGCCGTGCGCTCAATCACATCGGTTGCAACAGTCACCCCGTTTTGCTCGAGAGCAGAAAACCAGGCCGTGCTTTTCGTGGCTTTGTCCAAGCGCGGCAAAAAAATCAAGGTCACCGTGTTGTCGTCTTGGGCCGCGCCCTCTGCGATCTGCTGCAACACCGGACTGCCGTCCTTGCCTGGCTTGCCTGAAGGAATTCGCAGTTCGATCAGCTGCCGCTCAGAGAACAAATTCATTGAACCGCCGGCGGCCAACACTTCTGACCAGTCGAAGCGCCCTGCCACCGTGAAAACATGGCGTTCCGCCACGCCTTGGGCGCGCGCAGCTGCACGAATTGAATCGGCGCCCTCTTGTTGTTGGAGTGGCTCGTCGCCATGAAACGTGTAGAGCGAGCGCAAGCCTTTGGCCAAATGCCCAGAAAGTTGTTGCGAGGCCACTTGCATGGTGCTGGCCTAAATATCGCCCAACTTGGACAGGCGCAACAACATTTGGCGAACCACATCCGTCTGCATGCTTTTGTAGGTAATGGCCACCACCGATTCTTCAGCCAAGGCTTGTGAGTTGTTGTAGGAAATGATGCGTTGTTGGAGCAATTCAACCGGGGGCATCAATTCATCGCCTTGTAAATTTCGCACCTTAAAGCGAACCCGAATGCGCAATTGGTACTCGCGCACCTGCCCGGTGGCGTCAAGCACCATGGCCACTTTTTCACGCACATCCGTCAGCAAGTCCAGCACCACTTGGGCCTGGTTCAATTGACTGGCCTCGCGCAGCACCTTCACCTTGCCACCCGCTTCTAAAGTGGCTTGCAACTCATTCACCAAGGCGGAATTGGGCGCCCCATTGATGAACAAGGCTTGAAAGGGGTACACCGAGTCTTGCCTTAGCTTGAACCCACAAGCACTCAGCAAGGCGCTGCTTCCCAGCGCCAGGGTCATTGCCCCCCATGTGCTCCCTTGAAGGAAGTGGCGGCGCTGAGAATTCAAGACAGTCATCTGAATATTTCCGAAATGGCTTACAAGACCAAGTTGACCAAGCGACCCGGCACCACAAAGACTTTTTTTGGCGCTGCGCCAGCGGCCGCTTTTTGCCAGGACTCGCTGGCCAGGGCAGCCGCTTCAATGGCGTTTTTGTCGGCCGTGGCGGGCACCAAGACTGAACCCCGCAACTTGCCGTTGATCTGCAACATCAACTCAATTTCATCTTGTTGCAAGGCACGAGGATCGACCACGGGCCAAGGGGCGTCCAGCAACTCGCCCAGGGCTTGGTCATAGCCCAATCCTTGCCAAAGGGTGTGGGCAATGTGCGGCGTCGCTGGGTACAAGAACCGCAACAACAAACCAAAGCCTTCAGCCAGGACCGCTTGAGCCCCTGGTTCTTCCAAGGCCTTGAAATCTTCCAGTGCATTGAGCAATTTCATCGCGCCTGAAACCACGGTGTTGTATTGCATGCGTTGGTAGTCGTAATCGACTTGCTTGAGCACGCTGTGGCTTTCCAAACGCAAGGCTTTTGCGGCCTTGCTCAATTCAATTTGGCTGAAATCGAGGTTTGCATAAGGGGAGGTTAAGGAGGGTGCGCCGCTGGTGCTGCCCCTTAGGCCTTGCAACTTCAGACCAAAGTTCCACACCCGGCGCAAGAAACGGTAACTGCCTTCGACCGCGCCGTCGTTCCACTCCAAAGTGGCCTCGGGTGGGGCCGTGAACATGGTGTAAAGACGGGCCGTATCGGCGCCGTATTTTTCAATCAGGTCTTGCGGATCGACGCCATTGTTCTTGGACTTGGACATCGTGCCCACGCCTTCGTAATCAATGGGCGTCCCGACGGGCAGGCCATCGACGGCATTTTTGAGCTTGGCGCCGATGACCTTGCCACTTTCATCGAGGACGTGTTCAACGTCGTGCGGCCAAAAATACTCTTTGCCGCCCTTGTCGGTTCGGCGCGAATAAATGTGGTTGAGCACCATGCCTTGTGTCAGCAGCTTGGTGAAGGGCTCGTCCACTTGGACCAAGCCTCGGGCTTCAGAGTCACCGGGGCCCTTCACTTGGATATCGCGCATGACCTTGGTCCAAAAACGCGCATACAGCAAGTGCAAAATGGCGTGCTCAATCCCGCCAATGTATTGGTCCATGCCGCTGCCACCCGTTGCAGCTTGCTGATCCCGCATCCAATAGTCTGTGCCCCCCGCCACCATGGCCTCTGTGTTTTTCGGGTCACAGTAGCGCAGGAAGTACCAAGAGGAATCGACGAAGGTGTCCATCGTGTCCGTTTCACGGCGAGCGGGTTGGCCGCAGATGGGGCACGTCACACCGGCGTGAAAACCCGCGTGCTTGACCAGCGGGTTGCCTGACCCATCCGGAATGCAGTCTTGCGGCAACACCACAGGCAAGTCTTTTTCGGGCACCGGTACAGCGCCGTGTTCATCACAGTGGATGATGGGGATGGGGGTGCCCCAATAGCGTTGGCGACTGATGCCCCAATCGCGCAGACGCCACGTGGTTTTTTTCTCCCCCAAGCCTTTGGCAGCCAAGGCCTCGGCCACCTGGTCCACGCAGGCTGCAAAGCCCAGGCCGTCGTAGGCGCCGGAATTGATCATCACACCGCGCTGCTTGTCACCGTACCAGTCTTGCCACTGCGTTGAATCGTAAGTCTCCCCCGCAACTTGCACCACTTGCTTGATCGGCAGTTGGTGCTTCAGCGCAAAAGCAAAGTCTCGTTCGTCGTGCGCGGGGACGCCCATCACGGCGCCGTCGCCGTAGCTCATCAAAACATAGTTACCGACCCACACTTCGACCTGTTCGCCAGTCAAAGGGTGCTTCACAAACAAGCCGGTTGCCAAGCCCTTCTTTTCTTGCGTGGCAAGCTCGGCTTCGGTGGTGCCGCCGCTCTTGCACGCTTCGATGAATGCAGCCAGGGCGGGTTGAGTGACAGCGGCGTGTTGGGCAAGCGGGTGTTCTGGGGCCACTGCACAAAAGGTCACGCCCATGATGGTGTCGGCGCGCGTGGTGAAGACGAACAACTTGCCGTCGCCAATCAACTGGCCATCGCTGCCACAGATGTCGTGGGGAAAAGCAAAGCGAACGCCGCTGGATTTGCCAATCCAGTTTTCTTGCATCAAGCGCACGCGGTCGGGCCAGCCGGTGAGGGTCGCTTTGTCGCCGCCGAGTTGCACATGGTCCAACAACTCCTGTGCGTAGTCGGTGATCTTCAGGTAATAGCCGGGGATTTCTCGTTTTTCCACCACCGCGCCGGTTCGCCATCCTTTGCCGTCAATCACCTGCTCGTTGGCCAAAACCGTTTGGTCCACCGGGTCCCAATTCACCACTTGGGTTTTGCGGTAAGCAATGCCTTTTTCAAGCATTTTCAGGAACAGCCATTGGTTCCATTTGTAGTAGCTTGGATCACAGGTGGCGACTTCGCGGCTCCAGTCGATGGCCAAGCCCATCGCCTGCATTTGCTTCTTCATGTAGGCAATGTTGTCGTAGGTCCATTGCGCAGGAGGCACCTTGTTTTTCAAAGCGGCATTTTCGGCGGGAAGGCCAAAAGCATCCCAGCCCATGGGCATCAGCACGTTGTAGCCCTTCATGCGCAGGTAGCGCGTGAGCATGTCGTTGATGGTGTAGTTGCGCACATGGCCCATGTGCAGCTTGCCGCTGGGGTAAGGCAGCATGGAGCAAGCGTAAAACTTCTTTTTGTCGGCTTGCTCGGTCACGCGGTAGGCGTCGCGGGCGGTCCAATGGTTTTGAGCGTCGCGCTCGACCTCGATGTGGCTGTATTTTTCTTGCATGAAAGACCTGGTAGCGGGAACAGAGGCGGGCGAAACGGAAAATAGCCCGCGCTGAATGAACAATCAGTGGATTTTAGAGCCCGCGCCCTTCGACGGCGATTGAGCTGGCTCGGTGACAAAGCCTATGCGCGACAAACCCGCTTTTTGCGCCAAGCCCAAGACGACCACCACCCGGCCATAAGGCACGGCGGCGTCGGCGCGAAGACGCAACTCAGTCTCAGGGTCTTCTTGCGCCGCCTGGGTCAGCTGAACCGCCAAGGCCCCATCCTCGATGATTTTTTGGTTCAAATACAAAACCCCTTGGGCGTCCAAAGACAACATCAGCGGAGGCGTTTGCGTTTGACCGGGCGGCGTCTCCGGCGTGGCTGCGTTGGTTTGGGGCAACGCCAACTTTAAGCTGCTGGCCAACAGCGGAGCCGTCATGATGAGAATCACCACCAACACCAACATCACATCCACCAAGGGGGTGATGTTGATGTCGCTCATGGGCTTGGGCGGCTTGGGGCGCTCAAATTGGGCGAAGGCCATGGACTAAATGGGTTGACCGAAGTCACGCAAATCGTGGGCAAAGCCTTCTAAAGCGGCCTCTATTTGACCAATCCAGCGCCCGAGGACATTGAAAGCCAGCACGGCGGGAATGGCCACCGCCAAACCCGCGGCGGTCATGACCAAAGACTCGCCTACGGGCCCCGCCACCTGATCCAGACTCAAGCTGGACACATTGGCCAAGCCCGTCAGCGCATGAAAAATGCCCCACACCGTGCCCAGCAACCCCACAAACGGCGCAATCGAGCCGACGCTGGCCAAGACCGTTTGGCCCCAGTTCAAATTCCCAGAGACGTATTGCAAAGCCTCTCTTAGGTGCCGGTTCAGTTGGGCCAAGACGCCGGTTGATTTGCCCAAAGACGGGTTGTTTTGTAGGCGTGATTCGTTTTGAGCACCTTGCCCGCTTTGAACCTTCAGCAAGGCCACCGCCGCCACCAAGGGGCGCACGGTGTTGCACCGGTCAAACACCACCAACGCTTGCTCAGCTTGCTGAAGTGAGCCGGCTTGCCAAAAGGCCGCCACGCAGCGCGGCACATCGGCACGCGCTCTTGCCAACCACCAAAATTGACGCAGTATCACGACCCAACTGGCAATCGACATGATTAACAGAATCAGGGCAATCAGCCGAGTCAACGCGTCGCCGTGGTTGAAGAAGTCCATCGTGAAGCCAGCCGAGTCAGGTGTTCAAACCCAAAACGTCAAACATGTCGAACAAACCGGTTTTTTGTTGGGCCAAGAAACGAACCG
>CAILKX010000059.1 GCA_903834975.1 uncultured Curvibacter sp. | reverse complement strand
TTGATCCGCCAAAGTCACTTTCAGTTGACCCACTGGCTGCCCTTTGAAATAGGGCGCCACCAACGGATCGGGGCGGGACAAGGTGGCCCGCAGCTGGGCCGCGCGCCCCGTTGGCACATCCACCACGATGGCATTTGGCTGACCCAGCGGCAAAGATTTGGCGTTGCCCTTCCAGACGTCGGGGGCCGTGACCGCGACCCCGGCCTCAAACAATTTCACAGCTTCAAACGCGGTGTACCCCCAATTGAGGAGTTTTTGGCTTTCCGTGGCACGGGCATTGTCACTGGCAGCGCCAATCACCACCGACAACAACCTTCGCGGACCCACCCCCGGGGCCTCCCGCTTGGCTGTGGCAATCAAGGAATACCCCCCGGTGTCGCTGTGACCTGTTTTGAGACCGTCCACCGTCGGATCTCTGAGCAACAAGGTGTTGGTGTTGTTGTTGAGGTTTCTATTACCGCTGTTATTGGCAGGGGCGTTTGAAATGCGGTCGGGGTATTGTTTCTGTGAAAAATAGGCCAGGGACGAAGGAAAATCCGCCATCAACCGGGTGGCCAGAATGCTCAAGTCCCGTGCCGTCGTCACCTGGCCGGGCTCAGTAGAACCTTCTGGATTTTTGAAGCGGGTGTTTTTCATGCCCAAAACTTGGGCTTGTTGGTTCATCATCTCGACAAAATGGGCTGCATTGCCCCCAACTGCTTCGGCCAAGGCGAGGCTGGCCTCATTCGCCGACAAAACAGCCACGGCTTTGAGCAAGTCTTCCACAGGAACGCGGGCCTTCGGGTCAAGAAACAAACGGGCACCCGGCATGTGCACGGCTTGTTGACTGATTGCGACCAAGTCGTGCAGGTCAATTTTTTTGGACTTGAGGGCGTCGAAAACCAAATACGCGGTCATCAGCTTGGTCAATGAAGCCGGCTCAACTGGGAGATCCACGTCTTGTGCTGCCAAAATTTGATTTGCCGTCACATCGATCAACAAAAAAGACTTGGCGGCCAGCGCTGGCGGCGTCGGCAGGGTGATTTTTGAAGCTGTTAAAGCCGGCGCCGGGGCGGGCCAAGCGTTAGAGAAGGGACATGCAAAAAACGTGGCGAAAGAACTGAAGACCGCCAAGGCGACCCAATCGACTGCCCCGACACGCGTTTTTGACCCTTCCCGTTTCAGACAAAAACGCATCTTTGAATCCTCAACCAGGGGCCACCTCAGACTGGCCAAGGTGGGCCAATACCAAGCGTTTGAGCAAAGGCAATTGACCATGGAAAAAATGCTCGACACCCGGCACCACCATCACCGGCAAAGCCTGCGGTCTCGCCCAATCCAGCACGCTGCTCAGCGGGACGGTGTCGTCTTGTTCACCGTGAATGACCAAAGTTTCCGGGTGCAGCGCCTGGGGAATGGGCGCCACTTCAAATCGCGAAGCGGCGGTGCCGACCAAGACCACTTTGCGAATTGGCCGCACAGACTGAGCCGAACCATGGGTTTGTTCAGCACCCTCTTGGGGGCGCCCTTGCTGCACCACATGACTCGCCACGAAAGCCCCAAAAGAAAAACCGGCGATGGCCAGCGGGGTTTGAACATCGGGTGCTTGGTCTTGTAACACCGCCAAAAAATCGGCCACTTCGCCTCGGCCCTCGTCCCAAACCCCTTCGCTGCGGCCGACGCCCCGAAAGTTAAAGCGCACCGCATCCCAGCCAGCTTGCACAAAAGCACGCGCCAAGGTTTGCACCACTTTATTGTCCATCGTGCCCCCAAACAGCGGATGCGGGTGGGCAATCAGCGCCACGCCTCGACTTGGAGGAGAGGGCGCCGAATCACGCAAGCACTCCAGCACCCCCGCCGGACCCGCAACGGTGAACTTTTGGGTTTGGGCATTCATTCAATTGCTCCAAAAGGCGGGGGCGTTGTCCCAACACCGCTGGGCCCGAACTGCCTTAATTTGGCCATGACGTGGGTGCTTACTTCGACCACTTAGTCGGGCAAGCGAAGTCGCTCGACCACCTGACCGTTTTTCAGGTGGCTCTCGACAATTTCATCGATGTCCTGGTGGTCGACAAAACGGTACCAAGTGCCCTCGGGGTAGACCACGGCCACCGGTCCCGCATCGCAGCGGTCAAGGCAACCGGCTTTGTTGACCCGAACCTGGCCCGGGCCTGCCAAACCCTGCGCTTTGACCTGTGCTTTGCAGTGGTCAAAAGCCGCTTGGGCGTTGTGTTGGGCACAACAATCATCGCCGTTGCTGCGCTGGTTTAAACAAAAAAAGAGGTGGCGCTTGAAATAGCTCATGAAACGATTCTAAGGGGGCCCATCAATTTCGTTTTGAGACCCGAATGGCCAAATAAAACAAGGTGACAAAGGGCCATATCCAGCCAATCCATTCGGCCAAGCCGTTGAATCGAATGAAGCGCCCTTGCTCCCAGGTTTGCAGGTTGTGTGCTAGGTACGCACTGGTGGGGGCCGGATTGAGCAAGGTCAAATTAACGGCCAAAGCCAACAAGGCCAGTACCGCGCAAGCCCTTGGTGGCAGCAGCCAAGCCAGCACCCCAACCCCAACCGCCAAGCCAAATCCCCAAGCCACCGGGGCGTGCCACCAACCCCAAGCCCGAGCGGGGCCAAAACTCAAGGCTTGCGACAACGCGGTCACAGCCAAGCCCGCCAACAAAACCAAGGCCAAACCCAAAGGGCGACGCACTTGGTTTCGCATCACGGCATAGAGGAGCAAGACGGGGGCCAGCGCCCCGAGCGCCACACACAGCACCTCGGTCAAAGGCGCCAACGCTGAGCGCTCAGCGGCCGACGTAGGCAACCAGGCCATGAGTTCAACGGGCAGGCCCCAATCGCTCAAGGCCTCAGAAGCACGGGCCACTACTTGACCCAAGCCCAAAGGCACTTCCAGCGGAAACAACAAGCCCAAGGGCCACATGGCCAGCAGCACCAAGGCGCCGCGGGTGTCTTCCACAAACCATTGATGGCGAAATTGACGCCAACGCTCCAAGCCGCCCCTGTTGTTAAGCAGCCACACCCCGCCAGCGCCCAGAACCGCTCCAGCGGTGTTGAGACACCAATCCAACTGCGACGGAACCCGAACCGGCAAAAAGCTTTGGGTGGCTTCCATTGTCAAAGACAAACAGGCGGCCAAAACCACGGCACTGAGCACGGGCCAGCGAAACCCTTGTCGCAAGCCCCCCACCGCCAAAAAAAACCCCAAAGGCGCATACCCCAAGACGTTGGAAATGACGTCAAACCACGTCCAGTAACGTGGCCAGGGGGCTGCTAAGAAAGCCAAGGGGGATAAGCCCTGCTCGCGCCACCCCGAAAAAGGATGCAGGCTGGCGTAAACAATCAGCACCGTGTAAACCAAGGCCAAAGGCCATGCCGATGTTTTGGTGGTGTTCAAAACGGCTTGACCACCACCAAGCAAACAATCGCCAACAGGAGCAGGACAGGCGCTTCATTGAACCAGCGGTACCAAACGTGGCTGCGCTGCGGTGTTTGGGGTTCATTGGGCTTATGGGGTTCATGCGCTTCAAAGCGCTTCAAAATTTTGCCGCAGGCATGGTGATACCCCAAGACCAGCAGCACCAGCAACAGCTTGGCGTGCATCCAACCATTTCCCGGTCCAGGGCCAAAACCAATGCCATAAGCCAACCACAATGTCAGGCCCAGCGCCAGCGCCGGTAAGGCCAAAAGGGTGGTGAAGCGGAATAATTTACGCGCCATCAAGAGCAAGCGGTCGCGCTCGGCCACGGAGCCCGGCTCGACCATGGCGAGGTTGACAAAAATTCGTGGCAAGTAGAACAATCCGGCAAACCAACTGGCCACGAAGACAATGTGCAAAGCTTTGATCCACAACATGGCTAAAGTGTAGGCCACAAACTCCAAAATTTGACCATGAGTTCTTACTTGTTCACCCCCGCCGCTTTCCCTGCCAACCGCCCCCGTCGCTTGCGCCGTGATGAGTTCACCCGCAACTTGGTGCGTGAAAACCAGCTCAGCGCGCATGACTTCATTTACCCCGTTTTTGTGCACGAAGGCGAAAATCGGCGTCAGGCGATTGCCTCCATGCCAGGCGTTGAACGCCTGAGCTTGGATTTGCTGTTGCCCGTCGCCCAAGAATGCGCCGATTTGGGCATCCCTTACCTGGCCTTGTTCCCGGTGATTGACGCTGAGCTGAAGGACCCGCGCGGCAGCGAAGCACTGAACCCAAACGGCCTGATACCGCGCGTGGTGCGGGCCTTAAAGCAAGCCGTGCCCCAACTGGGCATCATGACCGACGTGGCATTGGACCCCTACACCAGCCACGGCCAAGACGGGGTGTTGGACGAAGAGGGCTACATCTTGAATGACATCACCACCGACCTGTTGGTGCAACAGGCCTTGGTGCAAGCCGAAGCCGGCGTCGACATGGTGGCCCCCAGCGACATGATGGACGGACGCATTGGCGCCATTCGCCAAGCGCTTGAGGCCAAAGGCCTGATTCACACCCGCATCATGGCCTACAGCGCCAAGTACGCCAGCGCGTTTTACGGCCCCTTCCGCGACGCCGTGGGCTCGGCCGCGAACTTGGGCAAAGGGAATAAAAAAGCCTACCAAATGGACCCCGGTAACTCGGACGAGGCACTGCGTGAAGTGGCGCTCGATTTGGCCGAGGGTGCTGACCTCGTGATGGTCAAACCCGGCATGCCCTACCTGGACATCGTGCGCCGAGTGAAAGACCAGTTTCAGGTGCCCACCTTCGCCTACCAAGTGAGCGGGGAATACGCCATGCTGAAAGCCGCCGCGCAAAACGGCTGGCTGAACCACGACGCCGTCATGCTGGAAAGCCTGCTGGCCTTCAAACGCGCTGGGGCCGATGGCATCTTGACCTACTTTGCCATCGACGCCGCGAAAGCCTTGAAGGGCTAAGGGCTAAGGCCTAAGCTGAAAGGCTTAAGGCTTAAGGCTTGTTTTAAGCCGCGAGTTTTTCTTCGAAAAACGCCAACGTTCTGGCCAAGGCGGGCTTGGCAGCGGCCTCGTTCCCGGCGGCACGGTGGTTGCAGTTGAAGCCGTGGTCGGCCGCATAGGTGAAGACCTGCACTTGGGGTTGCGCCTTTGTAAATTCTGCCACCGAGGGCATGGAAATGTAGTGGTCCTGCTCAGCGAAATGGCTCATGACGGGCACTTGAGCTTGGCGCGCGGCCTCTTCGGGGCTGGTCATGCCCCCACCGTAATACGTTACAGCGGCGCTGAGGCCCTTGACCAAGGCCGCGGCGCGCCAAGTCAAAACGCCGCCCCAGCAATAGCCCACGATGCCGACTTTGAGGGGACCTGAACCCGCAGCGCCGAGGTGGGCGTAGTCCACAGCGGCTTGAATGTCGGCCATCACGCCGGGGGCAGGCAATTCGTCCACCGCTTGTTTGTAGCCAAAACCTTCTTGCATGTCCTCGGCCGAGTAGCCCAGGTCCACATCGGCTTTGACGCGTGAAAACGTGGCGGGCGCTACCGCCAAAAAACCAGCCCGGGCAAAGCCATCGGCCACTTCTCGGATGTGGGTGTTGACGCCAAAAATCTCTTGCAAAACCACCACCGCGCCTTGGGGGTGGGCGGCCCATTCACCTTGTGGTAATGCCACATAGGCCTTGAAGACGTGGCCATCGGTGGCGGTCAGTTCGACAAAATCGCCTAAGAAATTTGACTGTTTTGACTGTTGCATTGGAGACTCCGTCGATTGGAAAAAAGGGGTTTGGCCTCGGTCTGAAAGCGCCTTGGCATGCTTTAATTTGGCTCAATTATGTTTCGATATTGTTAACAAAGGGTCGACATGAGCGAACAAGTTGTCTTGATCACAGGGGCCAGTCGAGGCATTGGGGCGGCGACCGCTTTGTTGGCCGCCCAAGCTGGTTATGCCGTGGCCGTCAATTACGCCAGCAACTCGCTGGCTGCCGATGAAGTGGTGCGTCAAATTCGGGCGCTGGGTGGGCGCGCCATCGCGGTCCAAGCCGACGTCGCCGTCGAAGATCAAGTGGTCGCGATGTTCGAGCACATCGATGCCAAGCTGGGGCGGCTCACGGCCTTGGTGAACAACGCCGGCGTCGTCGATTTTCCGGCCCGGGTGGAAGCCATGACGGTGGCCCGTTGGCAGCGCATGTTCAACATCAACGTCCTCGGCACCTTCATTTGCTCACGGGAAGCGGTTCGCCGCATGAGCACCGAGCACGGCGGCTCGGGCGGCGCCATTGTCAACGTCTCGAGCGCCGCTTCGCGTTTGGGCTCACCCGGTCAGTATGTGGACTACGCCGCCGCCAAAGGCGCGGTGGACGCCTTCACCTTGGGCTTGGCCAAAGAAGTCGCGGCCGTGGGTATTCGCGTCAATGCGGTGCGCCCCGGTTTGATCGACACCGAAATCCATGCCTCAGGCGGCCAACCCAACCGAGCCCATGAGTTGGCGCATTTGGTACCAATGAAGCGGCCGGGGACCGCTGAAGAAGTGGCGCAAACCATTCTTTGGCTGCTGTCCGACGCGGCCAGTTACACCACCATGTCTTTGTTGGATGTCTCCGGCGGCCGTTGATGCTTATGAACACCCCGCCCCACTCCACTTCCTCGGCCAAAACCATCCTGTATTACTGGGAGGACATGGCCGTCGGCGATGTGCGCGATCTCGGCAGCATCACCCCCAGCCGGGCCGAAACCATTGCCTTTGCCGAGCAGTTCGACCCACAGCCCTTTCACTTAGACGACGACGCGGCCAAGGCCTCGGTTTTTGGGGCGTTGAGCGCCAGTGGTTGGCACACTTGCTCGATGGCCATGCGCTTGATGGTGACGAATTTTTTACAACAGTCCAGCAGCCTGGGATCGCCTGGCCTGGAAGGCATCAAATGGCTTAAGCCCGTCTTCCCAGGCGACACGCTGCGCCTCACCAGCACGGTGCTGGAAAAACGCCCCATGCGCTCACGCCCAACGGTTGGCTTGGTTCGCACCCAATGGTCGATGTTCAACCAACACGGCGATCAGGTCCTTCACATGGAAGGCTGGGGCATGTTTGGCCGGCGTCAGCCGCAGCCACCCACCGACACATCGGCCTCTGCTGGTTGAGTAAAGGCCCCAGTGACGGGGTCAAATTCAACCGCACGCAAGTGCTCCGCCAAACCCGCATCCATGCCCTGGGCATGGGTGTTGAACCAAATGCCCAGCTCGTGGTTCATTTGACGAACCATGGCCAAGTTGCCCGCCGCACCGCGCTTGGCCACTTCACGCATGATTTGCAACATCTGGCTGTGTTCGCGTGAATGACAGGATCCAGGACCAAACTGGGTCTGCTCCATCCAGCGGTCTTCGCGGTCAAAGTGCGCCTGGGTGTGGGCGATCACGCTGTCCCAAAGGGGCAACAAGGCCTCGTCAGTCACCTCGGTCACCTGCGCCAACAGGTCGACAAATTCACGGTGCGTGTCGTCCATGAAGTTCAAGTCCAACACCAGGTCGTTGTTCCATTCAAGGGATGGATAGGTCTGCGTCATCAAAATTCTCCGCCAATTTGCGACAGTCAAAAATCAGTCGTCAAGCTTACACTATTGCCATGAGTACCGCCAACGTTGTCAACTTTGATTTTATTGTCGTCGGAGCCGGCACCGCAGGGGCCTTGTTGGCCAACCGGCTCAGCGCCAACCCCAAACACAAGGTCTTGTTGATCGAGGCCGGCAAGGCCGACAACTACCCTTGGATTCACATCCCTGTGGGCTATTTGTATTGCATCGGCAACCCACGCACCGATTGGTTGTACCAAACCGAACCCAGTCCCGGCTTGAATGGCCGCAACCTGCGTTACCCGCGTGGCAAAGCCTTGGGCGGCTGCAGCAGCATCAACGGCATGATTTACATGCGCGGCCAAGCGCGCGACTACGCGCATTGGGCCGAGCTGACGGGCGACGACAGTTGGCGCTGGGAGAACGTGCTGCCCGCCTTCAAACAGCACGAAGACCATTGGCGGCTCGACTCTGAAAGTCAAAATTCAGCCGACCCCCATGGCTTTGAACACCGTTTTGAAACCCTGCACGGCAACTTCCGCACGGGCAGTACGGGCGAGTGGCGCGTCGAAAAACAGCGATTGAAGTGGGCCATTTTGGACGCCTTCGCCAAGGCCGCCCAACAAAGCGGCATCCCGGCAACCGAGGATTTCAACCAAGGCAGCAACGAGGGCGTGGGCTATTTTGAAGTGAACCAACGCCGTGGTTGGCGCTGGAACTCGGCCAAGGCCTTTTTGCGTGGCCCCCAAGCCGCCGAGCAACGCGCCAACCTAACGATCTGGACCGAAACGCAAGTGACGCAGTTATTGATCGGCCCCGATGCCAGTGGTTACCTCACCTGCACAGGCGCTAAGTTGATGCGCCGGGGTGAAGCCGTTACCGTGCGGCTGCGCGGCCGCACCAGTGGCGTCGGTCACCAAGGCCGCGGTGAGCTCATATTGAGCGCGGGCAGCATTGGCTCCCCGCAAATTTTGCAGCTCTCTGGCGTCGGCCAAACCAACTCCCTGCAAGCGCTGGGGATTCAACCCACCGTGAACCTGCCGGGGGTTGGACAAAACCTACAAGACCATTTGCAAATCCGGGCGGTGTTCAAGGTGCAAGGCGTTAAAACGCTGAACACCCTTGCCAACAGCCTCTGGGGCAAGGCAATGATTGGCCTTGAATACGCCCTCTCAAGAAGCGGCCCGATGAGCATGGCCCCCAGCCAATTGGGCGCTTTCACCAAGAGCCGGCCCGACCTGCCTTATCCGAATGTGCAATACCACGTGCAGCCCTTGAGCCTGGACGCTTTTGGCGAGCCGCTTCACCCTTTCAATGCCTTCACCGCCAGCGTGTGCAACCTGAACCCCAGCAGCCGTGGCAGCGTGCACATCAAGAGCCCGCATTTTGGCGATGCCCCTGCCATTCAACCCAATTACCTGGCGACCGAAGAGGACCGCCAAGTGGCGGCCGACAGCTTGCGCCTGACGCGCCGCATCGTGGCCCAACCCGCTTTGGCCCGCTATCAACCCGAGGAATTCAAGCCCGGCCTGCAATACCAAAGCGACGATGAGCTCGCCCGCTTGGCCGGCGACATCGCCACCACCATTTTTCACCCCGTCGGCACGACGCGCATGGGCTTGGCGTCAGACCCTTTGGCCGTCGTCGATTCGCGTTTGCGCGTGCTGGATGGTCAGGGCGGCGTGGTGGCGGGTTTGCGCGTGGTCGATGCCGGTGTGATGCCCAGCATCACCAGTGGCAACACCAACAGCCCCACCTTGATGATTGCTGAAAAGGCCGCCGCTTGGATTTTGGCGGACGCAGGGACGAACTGAAATTCAGGTTCAGATGGGGGGATGGTCTTGGTTGCTTCTGAACCAAAAAAGCAACAAGGTGGCCGTCGGCATCAGCCCCGCCACCACCAACATCGGTAACGCCAGCGGGTAATCCAAGGGACGCACCACCACCCAGATACAAAGCAGTTGCAAGGCCACGGCCAACGCCACGCGTCCCAACCAAGGTTGCCAATAGCGTTGCCACTTTTCGCTCAGCCACACGCCACTTTGGCCCGCCAACCACCCGGCACAGGCCCCGGCCAACACATCATTCGGCCAATGCACCCCCACCGCCATGCGCGACAAACCCACCCCCAAACCCACGCCCAAGGCGCTGAGTCGCACGCCATAGCGAAGGCCGCCCGCGGGCAAACGGGCGCTCAGCACCCAAAGCACGGCAACAAAGGCAAAACCGGTCAGGGTGTGACCAGACGGGAAACTCTGGGTCGTCAGATGGGGGCCGATTTCGTGGACCCATTCAGGAGACAACACGGCACTCGGGCGGGCGGCGTGGTAAGCCGCCTTCAAGCCCAACGACAGCACCGTGCCCAAAGGAATGGCGGCGATCAGGGCCGGGATTACCTGGGGCCAAAAGTACAACAACGGGCTGAGCAAGATCAGCATCACGCTGGTGTCTCCGAACAAGGTCAAACTGGACCACAGGGCATCGGGCCAATCGGCGGCCCACTGGTTGATGTTGACAAAGAGTGCCACCGGCGGGCCATAGGGCATGGCCAGACAGGTGGCGAGCAACATCAGCGCGGCGAGCATGGCGGCTGAGGTCCAACCGTTTAAAAACCACTTCATGGGGCCGCCCTTTCTTGAACAGCGCCTTGCCAATGTTGGCACCAAAGCAAATTGAAATGAGCCAATTGCCGCCCCCAATGGATCACCGGGATTTGTCCCTTGGCCTCGCATTCGGCAAATGCGTTGGGTCCAATCGGCGGGGCAAAGTCCATCAAAGACCAATTCACCAGCAGCACCGATTCGCCGGCTTGCAGCTCGCCAAACCAACGGTCAAATTGATCGTGGTGGGAGTGCACCACTTTGACGGGAGAAGGCCTTGCATACCAAGCCAAACGGCTGGCCAAAGACCAGTTCATCACCGCCAAAGCCGGCACTTGGCCGCCATTCGCCGATGACAATCCTTGCGCCGACTGCTGCGCGAATGGGGCCACCTCGGACCATCCCCACAAATCGGCAAGGGGGTTGTTGGGGGCCGTCTGGGCAGATTGCCCCATCGGCGCCGTGGCTTGCGGGCCCGACTCGGCGTTAACGCCAGGCAGCCAACCCGCCGAAACCAACAACCAAAAGGCCAATGCCAAACCCACCGTTTGTAGCCCCACGAGCGCACGCCAAAGTCCTGTTGAGCCGCGCGACCGGGGAGCCTTTAAGCGCTGCGCCCAGCCCCAAGCAGCCACGGGCAGCAGCGCCATCCAGGCCGACAGCGTCCAATGCGGCAAAGCCCCGCCACGCCCCGAGGTCAGCACCAGCAGCAACAGGGCCGGCACCCCAAAAAATGCACAAAAAACCAAGGGGGATCGGGTGGCCGGCGATTGAGCGCGACCCGCCGCCCATAGGCCCCATGCCAACAAGGGACCATAGGCCAAACATTGCACCAAAAAATAAGCCACTACTTTGTAGAGCTGCCAGGGCCCGCCACCGGCTGTGTGGTGGAGTTGGTAGCCAAAGGAGGCCCAGTCGTTTTGCCAATTCCAATAAAAAACCGGCAGCGTCAGCAGGCATGCGGCCAACAAGGCCCCCCAAAAGCCGCTTTGCTTGAAGAGGCCCAAACCCCCTTGTCGCAGCAGCCAAGCCAAAGCGCTCAAACCCAACAACACCGAGGTGTATTTGCTCAAGCCACACAAACCCAAACTCAGGCCCAGCGCCAGCCAAGTCGCCATCCCGGTGACTCGTTCATTGGCTTGGGTGGCTTCGCTCGGCATGTCTTTGTCGGCGTGCACTTCGCGTGGGCCCTTCAGGCTTTGACCCAGGCGCCAAGTCAGGGCCATCACGACGCCGGTCAGGGGCATTAACAACGTGTCGGGCACCCAAGCGATGCCCAATAAATGCACCATGGGGCTGAGCAACCAGAGCCACAGGGCCAGACGGCGTACCCCCATGTCCTGTGGCCAAAGTTGTTGCACCAAAGCCATCAACGTGACCGCTCCTGCGCACCAGGTCAGCGTGGGCACCCCCCGCATCAGGCCATCTTGCCCCCCCCAATAAGCGGGCAACGCTTGTAACCAACCCACCAAAGGCGGGTGATCGTAATAACTCCAATCCAGATGAATTCCGTAGAGGGCGTAGTGCGCTTCATCGGGGGACAAGCCCAGACCGATGGCCAAGCCGATGTGGACGCAGCAAGCCAAGACAAGGGCGATCGCCAAGGGAGTCGTCAAAAGGAGTTTCAAAGGGCGTTTCAAGGCCTGTTTCCAGGCCGAAGCGCTGGGGCTTTCGATGCCGGCCACGGGGTTCATGCCAACGGCGGCGGCACTTTGGGTTTGGGCCGGCGCTTGGGCCAGACCAACAACGCGGTGGCGCCGTAATTCCAACCAAAGCCCACCAAGATGCCCGCCAAGCTGGACACAATCCAGCCGCCAAAATCGTCATAAACCGCGTTGGCGATGCCCACATTGGCAATCGCCCCAATGCCACACGTGGCCATGAACTTGATCAAGCCCACCCACCAGCGCCAGCCTTGCAATTTTTGATCGCGGTAGGTCAGGGTGTTGTTGAGGTAAAAATTGAAGACCATGGCCACCACGACGGCCAGTATCTGGGCTTGTAAGAAAGGCCAGTCGCGCCACAGCATGGCCAAACGCAAAACACCCAAATGCACCGGGACGCCGAGCAAGCCGATCAAACCAAAGGACAACAAGGAAACCGGGACAAAACGACCCACGGTTTTATCGACCAGCAACATCAGGTAATCAAAGGCCACCCGCTGATCGAGTTTGCTTTCGCCCGCGTGTCGTTGGCGGAACTGCAAAGGAATTTCTTTCACCTTCAGGGGCTGGGGCGATGAGACCACCAAATCCAGCAGCAACTTGAAGCCCAAGCTGGACAAGTCATAGACCGCGGCCTCAAAGGCCGTTCGTCGCACCATGAAGAAGCCACTCATGGGGTCGCGCAAACTCACCTTCAGCCACCACTGCCCGAGCTGTGTGGCCAGATGGCTGGTGGTTTGACGGCCGGTATCCCAATCGCCCACGCCGCCGCCGTCCATGTACCGAGTGCCCACAGCAAGGTCATAGCCTTCTTTTTGGAGCGCCGTGACCATCAGAGGCAGCAAGCTTTCATCGTGCTGCAAGTCGGCGTCCATGACGGCCAATAAAGGCGCATGGGTCGACAGCATGCCTTCGATGCAGGCGCTGGACAAGCCGCGCCGGCCGACACGCCTCAGGCAACGCACCTGGGGATGGGTCAAAGCCAAATCGCGCAACAAAGCGGCTGTGCCGTCTGGGGAATCGTCGTCGACGACGATCATTTCCCATTGAATGTCGCTCAGCGTCCGCTCCAGACGGCCGATCAGCTCTTTTAAGTTAGCAGCCTCGTTGAAGGTGGGGACCACCACAGCCAACTCGAGGGGCTTTACAGATTCCGAAATGGCCACTGGCGACAAGGACTTTGAGGTGAGAAAGACAAGAGTTTAGAACAATTTAAAACACTTGGATCGATCGGCTGCTTCTGCGCCATTAAACCCAACTGTCACAAACCAACGCTAGTATGTTGTCACCCTCATTGCCCTTTTAAGTCTCAAAATGACCACGAATCAAGCCCCTCAATCAGATGCCCAATTGAGCCCAAACGAACTTCAGCGTCTGCACGAAGATGCGCTGGACGCACTGGATGAAGACTTAGAGCTTGAAATGGATGAAGAATGGCTGGCCAATCAGGCCGCTTTGGGCGAGGGCCATGCCGCGCCCTCCATGGACCGAGAGGCGCGTCGAATTTACTTCCGCGAGTTGTTCCGGCTACAAGGCGAATTGGTCAAATTGCAAGACTGGGTGGTGGCGACCGGTCATAAAGTGGTGATTTTGTTTGAAGGCCGAGACGCGGCGGGCAAGGGCGGTGTCATCAAGCGCATCACCCAACGACTCAACCCCCGTGTGTGTCGCGTCGTGGCTTTGCCTGCGCCCAACAACCGCGAACGCACCCAGTGGTATTTCCAGCGCTACATCGCTAACTTGCCCGCAGCCGGTGAAATTGTGTTGTTCGACCGCAGCTGGTACAACCGCGCCGGCGTCGAACGCGTGATGGGCTTTTGCACCGAAGAGGAATACCAAGAATTCTTCCGCACCGTCCCCGAGTTTGAGCGCATGCTGACCCGCTCAGGCATCCAACTCATCAAATACTGGTTCTCGATTTCTGACGATGAACAACGCCTGCGCTTTTTGGGACGCATCCACGATCCGCTCAAACAATGGAAACTCAGCCCGATGGACCTGGAGTCTCGTCGCCGCTGGGAAGACTACACCAAAGCCAAAGAAATCATGCTCGAACGCACCCACATCAGCGAAGCGCCTTGGTGGGTGGTGCCGGCCGATGACAAGAAAAAAGCGCGCTTGAACTGCATCAGCCACTTGCTCAGCCAGATGCCCTATGAAGAAGTCGCGCACCCTGAAATTGTGTTGCCACCCCGGCAGCACCACGAAGATTACGCCCGCAACCCGATGCCCGAAGACCTCTTGGTGCCGCAAAAATACTGATATAACCGCGGGATGATTTTGGCACCCCATCCCTACGGCTCCGACAAAGACGGGTTGATTTGCGGCTTTTTGTTTCAACCCGGTCAAACTGGACAGCCCATTAATTTGGCTGGCGCCAAAGATTGGTTGAAGCGCCGAAGCAACGCTGACTCGGACCCTGCTTCGTCCGGGTTTGTCTGGCTCCACTTCAACTTGAGCGACGCCAAGGCGGAGGACTGGATCAAAACCAACCTGCCCGTCGTGCCGGAATTTTTTGAGGCCTTGCACACCGGCACTCGCTCCACCCGCATCGAAGACGCCGCCGACAATTTGGTGGCGGTGGTCAACGACGTCACCTTTGACTTTACCTTTGACCCCAGCGAAATCGGCACGCTTTGGGTGAACGTGGGGCCTGAGTTGGCGGTGTCCGCCAGACTTCACCCTTTGAAGTCAATCGACCAACTTCGTCACTCTGTCATGGCCGGGAAAACCTTCAACTCCTCCGTGGCCTTTTTGAACCAACTCATGCACGATCAGGGGGATGTGCTGGTGCGCATCGTGCGCGAGGCCACGCTGAAAGTTGACGAGTTAGAAGACGCTTGGTTGGCAGGGCGATGGCACAAAAAGCGGATGGATTTGGGCAATATGCGCCGTTTGCTGGTGCGCTTACGCCGACTTTTAGCACCAGAACCCGCGGCTCTGTTTCGTCTTCTTCGCAACCCCCCGCAATGGGTTCAAGAGGCAGACTTGGAAGAGTTGCGACAAGCCACAGAAGAATTTTCCTTGGTCATTCAAGACGGCTCGGAGTTACAAGAGCGCATCAAATTGTTGCAAGAAGAAGTGGCGGCTTTGGTCAATGAACAGACCAATAAAAGCGTCTTCACTTTGACCATCGTGACCGTTCTGGCGCTGCCAGTGAACATGGTGGCGGGTCTTTTTGGCATGAACGTCGGCGGTATTCCGCTGGCTGACCATCCCTTTGGCTTTTTTTGGGTCGTGGGCACCCTGATCGTCTTCACCTTGCTGGCCAGCTGGCTGGTTTGGCGCCGGATCGATTGACAGCGAATGGCGCCAATTTGGCGATAGGCGTCATTCTTCTGACACAACTGTGAATTACCGTAACCAGTCTCTCGTCGTGAGAGGCGCGGTGTTTGTCTGCACCGCTGTCCACCGTCACGCCCTTGGGGCAAGGATCTGGTTATGACCACAAGTCAATTACTTAACGGGGATTCTTATCTCCGCTTTCGCAAAGAATTGGATGACCGCGGCATCGTTTTTTCTTACAGCGGTTATTTGAACGAAGCCATTTTGACCGGCATTGGTAACGCGTTGCGCACCAAGATGGAGATGGAACACACCGACGCCAAAGTGCAGCGCAGCGTGTTCTCGTCTTTTGTCGAACAAGTGCAGAACGTGATTCGTTACTCCGCCGAAAAAATCCCGCCAGAAGAAATGCAAGCCCAAGAAGCCGCGGACTCTGGTGACGCCGCTGCGACCCAAGCAACTGCTGCAGCCGAAGAACAAAAAGCCCTTTCCTACGGCTTGGTCACGGTCGGTGAGTACGCCAATGGCCCCCGTTTCGTCACTTGCTGCAACATGGTTCACGCCAAAGACACCGAAAAGCTCAAAGCCCAACTGGATTCCATCCGTGGCTTGGACCGCAAAGAGCTCGGCGCCATGATGCGTCAACAACTCAAAGACGGCCCCCCAGAGGGCTCCAAAGGCGCCGGCGTGGGCTTCATCCAAATGGCCCGCGAAGCCAATGGCAATTGGGAATACGACATTGTCAAAGGCGCCACCGAAGGTTTTGATTTCTTCTGCTTTGAAGCACATTTTTAAGAGGCCCCCATGGAAAACATCAACATTGCCGCTACGGCCCGCACCCCCGCCTTGTCTTTGGATGTGGCTTCGCGCGTCTTCACCTTAGAAGGTGAGTCTTATCCCGAAGACACCAAAAAGTTTTACGAAGCCCCGATTGCCCAAGTGCAAGAATTTTTGTCGCAAAGCCACGAGGGCGCCGTCATCTGCCAATTCAAGCTGAAGTACTTCAACAGCTCATCAGCCAAGGTCATCATGGACTTGTTCACCTCGATGGAGTCTGCGGCAGAAGCGGGCAACAGCGTGATGGTCGAGTGGCACCACATTGCCGACGACGACAACATGCAGGAACTGGGCGAAGAGTTCTCCGAAGAACTCAATGCCGCCAATTTCAAACTGGTTCCTTTCTAAGCAGCGCCTCTTTTTAAGACCTTATGGAAGACTCTTCCGTTCTTCGTAAAGAAGAAGAAATTCTGGTGGCGTATCAAACGCTGATCGCCAACCAGCCCGACAACGTTGCCCCGCACCAAGTCACCGCTTTGGTGGGCCACTACGCCAAGTTGTTGAAAAGCTACTCGCGACAACTGCGCATCAGTGACAAGAACGAGCAACGCCTTCATACGATTTCGGAAGAGTTGGAAGTCGAGCGGAAAAAGATGGAAGGCATCGCCGACCAACTCTCTAAATACCTGCCCACGCAGATTTACGAGTCCATCTTTTCTGGCGATCAAACCTTTGAGATCAAAACCCGTCGCAAACTCTTGACGGTCTTTTTTTCAGACATTCAAGGTTTCACGCAGATCTCTTCGATTTTGCAACCCGAGGTCTTGACGCATTACATCAACCGTTACTTCTCCGAGCTGTCAGCGATTGCCGCCAAACACGGCGGCACGATCGACAAATACATCGGCGACGCGATGATGATCTTTTTTGGTGACCCCGAGTCCCGAGGTGAACAAGAAGACGCCCTGGCGTGTGTGCGCATGGCCGTTGAGATGCAAGCCCGCCTGGCGCAACTCAACGCCGAGTGGGAAAGCGAAGGCTTGCAGTACCCCCTCATCACCCGCATTGGCATCAACACCGGTTGGTGCAACGTCGGCAACTTTGGCTCCACCGACCGCATGGCTTACACCATCATTGGCGGGGAGGTGAATTTGGCCGCTCGAATTGAAAGCAAATGCGAGCCCGGCGGCGTGTTGATGTCTTTTGACACCTATGCCTTGGTCAAAGATTACTTTGAAATGGAAGAACGCGAGTTGTTGTCTCTGAAGGGCATCAGCCGTCCCGTGCAAACCTACAGCGTTCGCCGCATGCTGACCGAAAAGGAACAGCAAGAGCAACCGATTGATTTGCAAATTCCGGGTCAAGAACCCATCCGCATCAAAACCCCCGAGTTGACGCTCCCCGAGCGTCTGAATTTGATTGAAGACTTGAAACGCACTGTTCAAAAACTGGAAGGAATCTCCCATGATTGAGAAAAAAGTCAGCACCATTTTCCGCGAACAATGGTCGGTCCCCATGACCTACAAATGCGGTCAATTGATCGAGGCCCTGCGCAAAGACGACACCACCGTCGTCGTCCCTGTGGTCGACGAGGCGGGCGTGCCGGTCGGCTTGATCGACAAACAAGCCGCTTTGGTTTTGGCGTCCAACCCCTTGCATTACTCGGTGTTGCAGAACAAGAGTGTGCGCGGTCTGATGATGGACAAATACGCCACCTTTGACGAGAACACCAGCATTGACGAAGTGTCCTCGCAAATGATTGAAGAAGGTTTCTCCTTGAGCCAAGGCGGCTTCTTGATCACACGTGACGGCCAATACATTGGCATTGGTGCCAACACCGACACCTTGAATTACCTGGTGGAAGCCAACACCCAACGGGCCCACGAAATGGCCGAGTTGAACGAAGAAATGATGGACAGCGTCAAGTACGCCAGCCGCATTCAAACCAGCTTGCTCCCCACCCGCGAACAACTACAAGCCCAGTTCAGCTCCATGGATGTCATTTGGGACCCCCGCGACATCGTGGGCGGGGACGTGTACTGGCGTTCGGAAGATGTGGGTAAAAACCACTTTACGGTGGCGTTGATTGACTGCACAGGCCACGGCGTTCCTGGTGCCTTGATGTCCATGTTGGTGATCAGCACCTTGAAGCGTGTTTATTCAGAAGAGCCCGATATTTCTCCCGGCAACGCACTGGCTAAATTAGGCAACTTGGTGCGCTCAGCGCTGAACCAAGACCGCGATGATTGTGAGTCCAATGACGGTTTCGACGCTGGCATTTGCAAAATCGACTTGGCCAATAAAAAGGTCATCTTCTCCGGCGCTCGCACCAACTGCTTCGTCGTCCCCCGCGACAACGAACCGGTCCTGCGTGTCCCGGGCGAAAAGTTGGCCTTGGGCTACCCCGGCACCACGCCTTACACCGCCCTGGAAGAATTCGAGTTGTCTTATGAAAATTACAGCTTGTTCACCATGGCCTCCGACGGTATTTTTGACCAACCAGGTGGCCCCCGCCGCATTGCTTACGGCCCCAAACGCTTTGCTGAATTGGTCGAAGCCAATCGCTTGGGCAGCGCCCAGCAAATGATGCAATCCCTTTATCAAGCCGCCACAGAATGGCGGGGTCAAGAAGTGCGTCGTGACGACTTATCGGCCATGGCCTTCATCGTTTAAGTCCACCCCATAGAAAAAGCCCACCTGGTTGAGGGTGGGCTTCTTTTTGGGCCGATTTTTTTGACGATTCTTGGTTTTAGCCTGTTCAGACAGCCACGGCTTCCCGAGCGGGTGTTGAGAGGGTTCCCAAGCGGCTGTTCTCTAAATCGGGGTGCCAATTGATGATTTCCAAGTGGCCATCCATGTGCTCGACCAAAGCGCTGCGGCTCTCGACCCAATCCCCATCGTTGCAATACAAAATGCCGTCGATCTCGCGCATTTGAGCGCGGTGAATGTGGCCGCACACCACGCCGTTGTATCCCCGTTTGGCCGCTTCATGGGACACCGCGACTTCAAAGTCGGTGACGTAGTTCAAGGCCGTTTTGACACGGTGCTTCAAGTATTGAGACAAAGACCAATAAGGCAAGCCCAATTTGGCGCGCCAGTGATTCAGATGGCGGTTTAATTTCAGCACCAAGGTGTAGGCGTTGTCACCCAAGTAGGCCAACCACTTGGCATATTGAATCACACCGTCGAAATGGTCCCCGTGGATCACCCACAAGCGACGGCCATCCACCGTTGTGTGGACCGCTTCCTCATGCACTTCCACACCACCAAAAGAGTGGTTAAAAAAGTCACGTGCAAATTCATCGTGGTTGCCAGGCACATAGATCACTTGGCAGCCCTTGCGGGCGCGACGCAATAATTTTTGCACCACGTCGTTGTGGCTTTGTGGCCAAAACCAACCGCGTTTTAACTGCCACCCGTCGATGATGTCACCGACCAAATACAGTTTGTCGCTGGGGAATTCTTTCAAGAACGACAAAACTTCTTCAGCTTGGCAGCCCGGTGTGCCCAAATGCAAATCGGAAATAAAGACCGCACGGTAGCGAATTTTGCCTTCGCCATCATCGTCTGCCGATGACGAATGGGTGTCATCCACAAAGGAGGTGATTGATGGCATGGAAATGAATTCATCCACTTTTTTGAGCATGTCTTACCTGCTGAAGTCGTGACCGTTTGATCTTTTATTGTTCATAGTGTCTCGTTGGATGATGACGAATTCATGTCAATCACCCGTTTGTTTTTGACATGGTTTTGCCTTGAAACCGACATGAATTCGTCACCCAATCTCACTAGCCTTCATGCCATGGAGGTTTTGACATGAATGTGACTGTGATTGGTGCCGGCTACGTCGGTTTGGTCAGTGCTGTTTGTTTTGCCGATTTGGGCCACAACGTGGTGTGCATCGATGTCGATGCGAAAAAAATCGAAATGCTCAATCGCGGTGAAGTGCCTATTTACGAGCCCGGCTTGTCCACTTTGATCGAACGCAACGTCGCTGCCGAACGTCTGCAATTCACCATGGACATGGCGCACGCCGTGGCCCATGCCCAGTTGCAATTCATCGCGGTGGGTACCCCGCCTGATGAAGACGGTGCGGCCGATTTGCAATATGTGCTGCAAGTGGCTGAGAACATTGCCAGCCACATGGGGCGCTTCACGGTGATCGTGAACAAATCGACGGTGCCCGTCGGCACCGCCGACCGGGTCGCGGAACGGGTGCGTTCCCGCCTGACTGAGCGGGGTGTCTCGCCTGCCTTTGCCGTGGTGTCGAACCCTGAGTTTCTTAAAGAGGGCGCGGCCATTGAAGACTTCATGCGCCCTGACCGCATCGTCGTCGGCGCCGATGCGAACGTGGAAGGCGACCGCGCCTTTGAGTTGATGCGCCGTCTTTACGCCCCGATCAACCGCAACCACGACCGGTTGTTCAGGCTCTCCGTGCGCAGCTCTGAGTTGACCAAATACGCCTCGAATGCCATGTTGGCGACCCGCATCAGCTTCATGAACGAGCTGGCCAACTTGGCCGATGTGGTGGGCGCCGACATTGAGCAAGTGCGCTTGGGCATGGGCTCTGACAAACGCATTGGCTATGACTTTTTGTACGCCGGTACCGGCTACGGCGGCTCATGCTTTCCCAAGGATGTGCAGGCCTTGCAGCGCACAGCCCAGCAACATGGCCACCCCATGCGTGTCTTGCAAGCCGTGGAAGACGCCAACGAGGCACAACAAAGCATTTTGGTCGACAAGCTGACGCAACGACTGGGTCAAGACCTGAGCGGCAAAACATTCGCGATGTGGGGCCTGGCCTTCAAGCCCAACACCGACGACATGCGTCAAGCACCGAGCCGAAAAATCATCCGCACGTTGTTGGAGCGGGGCGCCCGCGTTCGTGCTTATGACCCTGTCGCTACGCACGAGGCCCAACGAAGCTTGGCGCTTGACTTTGCAGATCGCCCTGACCTGCTGCAGCACCTGAGCTATGCCCACAGCGCCGCCGATGCCTTGCCTGGCGCGGACGCCTTGCTCTTGGTCACTGAGTGGAAAGAATTCCGCGGCTTTAACCTCAGCGCACTCAAGGTCGCCCTGAAGCAAGCCTTGATTTTTGACGGCCGCAATCAATACGATCCCCAAGTGATGGTGGATGAGGGCATTGAGTATTTCGGCATCGGCCGAGGCACGGACCTGGGTCGAACCCACGAGCCCCGCCTGGACGACGACGAGTTGCTGGCCGCTTAACGCGTCCCCGCACCGACGGCCTACAAAAGCCCCGATCTGGGGCTTTTGTTTTTTAAGCAGGCAAATTTATCAAGGCCTGACCCGCTTTGATCCAAGCACCCACCTCGATCCCCTCGGCCAAGGTGCATCCTTTGGGGGCAAACACAATGATGGTGGAGCCGTGCTGGAACCAGCCCAACTCTTGGCCCTTGCTCATGCGCGTGTCGCAAGGGAACTCGTGGGGTCCTTTGTAGCCGACGTGCAGCAACAAATTGAGGAAATGCAAGCGCAGGCTGGCCACCAGGATGGCGGCGACAGGCACCATGGCGATGGGCGTGCTGCCCTGGTCCAAACGGGTGTGAATGGCTGCCCGTTCATTCTTGCAAAATAAACGCTCGACGCGCTTCAACGCAATCGGGTTGACGTTCCAGGTGTCGCCGGCCGTGTGCGTGACGTGCTCCACCCGCCCGTTCGCAGGCGCGTGAAAGCGGTGGTACATGAAGGACGTCAAGCGCAAAGTGACAAACGAGCCGTCCCGATAAACCTCGGCCCGGGCGGGGTCACCAAACAAGTCTGACACCGTGTACGGGAAGCCTTTGGCTTGCCAAATGTCCAGCCCTTCCGCACTGCCACAGGCCCCCACAATGGCGTCACAGGGGCTGGCCAGAACCAGCGGATCGGGGTCGAAGGGGCGAGCCCCTTCTTTGAGTTCTCGGATAAAACAATCGTGCAGGCTGTCGAATTCGGTTTTTTTGGCTTCGCTCAAGTCAAGATCCGAGAACGCCTTCCAGACCGCAATCGAGGCATCCCGGATGAGGGGGTTTTTGATTTTACTGAACCACCCCACAAAACGCGTCAGCGTGATGCGTGGGATGCGGTTGGTTAGCAAGAAGTTCAAATCTTCTTGCTGAAAAAAAGCTTTGAAACTTTGTTCAAAGCGCTCAAAGCCTTTCTTTGAAGGCTTCGGTGTGTTTAGTGAGCCGGATTTTTCGTTTTTCATGAGCTTGTCAAAAAAGGGGGTTACACCAGAGTGTCTTAAAAACTAAATGAAACTGTCATGTCAGAAACGACAACGCTTTGGACTTTGGGGGCCGCTGCTGCTGGCGCTGGCCTCACCATGAAGGTGGCACAAACCATCGTGCGCCGATTGAATTTGTCGGCCGCCAAACACCCGAGTTTGGGGGGCCATTCGCGCATGGCCAAACGGGTGACGAAACTGCTGCCCGGTTACGCTTACAGCGACAGCGAATTTTTTAACTCGGACGGCGCGCCGGACTCGGTGGCACAACAACGCCGTGACGCCTTGATTCGCCTGGGCGATTCGCTCAAAACTCGTTGCCCCAACACCTTGGCCCTGACCCAAGAGGCCCGCCAAGGTTTGCCCGATTTGCAGTTCACCGGCGCTTACCGAGTGCCCTACCAATTCAGTCCCTTGCTGCGTCAACACGTTCAAGTGGGGGCTTTTTACCAGGCCTCTGAGGGCGTGATGCTGACCGACCTGGACGGCAATCAATACCACGACTTGACGGGTTCTTACGGCGTCAACGTCTTTGGTGTGGATGTGTACCGCCAAACCACGGCCAAAGGCGTCGCGATGACGCAAGACTTGGGGCCCGTTTTGGCGGGTTTGCACCCCATCGTCGCGTCCAATGTGGCGCGCTTGCAAAAGATTTCGGGTCTGGATCAGGTGAGTTTTCACATGTCCGGCACCGAAGCGGTCATGCAAGCCGTGCGCCTGGCGCGCTACCACACAAAACGCAAAAACCTGGTGCGCTTCAACGGGGCTTATCATGGCTGGTGGGAAGACGTTCAACCCGGCCCTGGCAACCCCATGCCACCGCGCGAGACTTACACCCTGGCCGACATGAGCGAGCAGGCTTTGAAGGTGCTCCGCACCCGAAAAGACATTGCCTGCGTGTTGATCAATCCCTTGCAAGCCATTCACCCCAACAAAAGTGCGCCCGGCGA
>CAILKX010000058.1 GCA_903834975.1 uncultured Curvibacter sp. | reverse complement strand
GTGGGAAGCGGTCAGGTTCAAGGACACCAATTTTTCGATGCCTTCGAAAGCTTTGGTGGTCAGGCCGAACAGGGTTTCAGCGTTGGCTTTTTGGGCGGCGACGATTTGTTCAACGGTCAAGGTCATGGTAATCTCCAAAAGGAAGGTAAAAACAAGGGGTTAGAGAAATGCTGCACTGCAACATGATTCGTATTATGCGCCCCAAAATGACAATTGCAAGCCTTTTTTGTTGCATTGCAACAAATTTTTCATTTCTCTGATCAAAAAACCACATCAAGGCCATCAAATGAAGACACCGTTGAAGACAAAGTTTCTTTTCCGCTCTGGGTTGTGTGCAGGTGTTTTGGCCCTGGCCGCCCTCGATGGGGCCTTCGCGGCTTCCGCTTGTCCGGCGGGTTTGAACGCCACCCTGCCCCGTTTGCAAGACGAAAAACCACAGTCACTTTGTCAATACGAAGGCAAGGTCATCTTGGCGGTGAACACCGCGAGCTATTGCGGCTTTACCTACCAATACAAAGCCTTGGAAGCGGTCTATGCCAAATACCAAGCGGAAGGATTGGTGGTGTTGGGTTTTCCCTCCAATGATTTCCAGCAAGAAAAAGGCTCTGACAAAGAAATCGCCGAGTTTTGCGAAAACACCTTCGGCGTCAAATTTCCCATGCTCAGCGCCTCGCACGTCAAGGGCGACCAAGCCAATCCCTTCTTCAAATTGTTGTTCGCCCAAGGCGCCACCCCGCCTCGCTGGAATTTCTACAAATACCTGATTGGCCGTGACGGCAAACTGATCGACAGCTACAACAGCACCACCGAGCCCGATGGCAAAAACCTGAGCGGCGCGATTGAGAAGGCGCTGAAGGCCAAGCCCTGAGGGCGGCTTCAAAGCGCTTTGGGCTAGAACGTTTGGTTGGCCCGTTTGGTTGGCCCGTTAATTGCAGCTGCTCGGTATGAGCAAGAAAACGGCATCAAAACCAGCATCGGGGAAAAAAGCCCAAGCCAAGCCCCCTGTTCAGGCAGCGTTGCGGATTGTGGTCGTGGTGCCTGATTTGGAAATTGAAGACCCGACCGACGAACACGCCATTTCTCAGGCTGAGCGTTCACGGGCTTTGCGAATTGGCTTGTTGGAGAGTGGTTACAACCTCATCGCCTCCTTGCCGGCAGACGTCTTTTTGGCCGACCGCATCGGCCAATTGCAACCTGATTTGATCATTGTGGACGCTGAATCCGAGGCCCGGGACGCCTTGGAGCACGTGGTCTTTGCGACCCGCGACGCGCGCCGCCCCATCGTCTTGTTCACCGATGACCGCGACACCACGCACGTTCGGGACGCGGTCGCGGTGGGCGTTTCGGCCTACATCGTCGATGGTTTGGCGAGTCAACGCATTCGGCCGATTTTGGATGTGGCGCTGGCGCGCTTTGAATATGAGGAGCGCCTGCGCGATGAACGCGATGACGCCCGCAATGCCTTGCACGAACGAACCGTGGTCGAGCGCGCCAAAGCCTTGTTGATGGAACGCCAAGGCCTTGGCGAAAAAGAAGCCTTCACCAAGCTCCGAAAAATCGCCATGGACAAAGGCCTCAAAATGGCCGAAGTGGCCCAACGCACGCTGGACATGGCCGACTTGCTCTCCTGATTGGGGCGCCAACTTGGTGCAGCCATGGGTGCGGAAATTGGTGCGGTTCTGAGGGCCCTCCAGGGCCGACTTCAGAAAATGCCCCAGCAAGGGGCGTTTTAACCCCTGAACAGCCGGTCACTTCTGGCACACCGCTTGCATTGATCCCTGTCATGAGCCAACGAAGGCTCAAGGACAAAGGCGTCCCCACCCCAATACCCCAGGTGTTGTCGGTGAGGACGCCTTTGCCATTTTTGGCCCCGGAATTTTTTATCAGGAGTTTTGTCATGACCGATTTTTTGGAGAGCCCCATGAGCCGCCGCCAAGTTTTGCAAGCCGCAACAGCCGGCGCCATGACCATCGTTCCGAGTTTGCGTGCTGCGGTGTATGCACAAGGATCGGACAAGCCTGAAAAAGAAGAGGTCAAGATTGGCTTCATCCCCTTGACCGATTGCGCCAGCGTGGTGATGGCTTCGGTGCTGGGCATCGACAAAAAATACGGCGTCAAAATCATCCCCAGCAAAGAATCGAGCTGGGCGGGTGTACGCGACAAATTGGTGAACGGCGAGCTTGACTTTGCGCATGCTTTGTATGGCTTGATTTACGGCGTCCACCTTGGCACCGCAGGCCCCAAAAAAGACATGGCGGTGTTGATGAACTTGAACCAAAACGGCCAAGCCATCACGCTCTCAAAGAATTTGGCCGACAAAGGCGCCGTCGATGCCGCCAGCCTTGCCAAGCTCATGGCCACGGACAAACGCGATTACACCTTTGCCCAAACCTTTCCCACAGGCACCCATGCCATGTGGCTCTACTACTGGTTGGCCAGCGTGGGCGTGAACCCCTTGAAGGACGCCAAAGTCATCACAGTGCCGCCGCCCCAAATGGTGGCGAATATGCGCGTGGGCAACATGGATGGTTATTGCGTGGGTGAGCCTTGGGGCCACCGTGCGATTGCCGATGGCATTGGCATCACCGCCGCCACCACCCAAGACATCTGGCGCGATCACCCAGAAAAGGTGTTGGGCACCACGGCCGACTTCGTCAAAAAATACCCCAACACCGCACGCGCGGTGACGGCGGCGATTTTGGAAGCAGGCAAGTGGATCGACGCGAGCTTGCAAAACAAATTGAAGATGGCCGAAACCATCTCCGACAAGGCCTATGTCAACACCAGCGTGGACGTGATCAACCAGCGCATCTTGGGCCGCTATCAAAACGGCTTGGGTAAAACCTGGGACGACCCGAACCACATGAAGTTCTTCAACGACGGCTCGGCCAACTTCCCCTACCTTTCAGATGGCATGTGGTTCTTGACCCAACACAAACGCTGGGGCTTGTTGAAAGACCACCCCGACTATTTGAAAGTGGCCAAAGAGATCAACCAAATTGACCTCTTCAAGCAAGCGGCTGTGGCCAGTGGGACCCCCGTGCCCAAAGACGTCATGCGCACCAGCAAGCTCATGGACGGCGTGGTTTGGGACGGCAAGGACCCGAAAAAGTACGCCGACAGTTTCAAGGTTCACGCTTGATTTTTCACCAAGGACGCCCGATGAATTTGAAAAACGTGCTGTCACGCGGGTTGCCCCCGCTGATGGGTTTGGCATTGCTGGTGGGGATTTGGTCGCTGGTGTCGGTCACCAGCACCAACAATTTCCCAACACCCACCGACACCTTTTGGCAAGCCGTGGAGGTGTTCAAAAATCCGTTCTACAAAAACGGCCCGAACGACCAGGGTGTGGGATGGAATGTGTGGAGCTCACTCAAGCGCGTGGCCTTGGGCTTCGGTTTGGCCGCCCTGGTGGGCATCCCGCTGGGTTTCTTGATTGGCCGGTTTGAATTCTTGTCACGCATGTTCAATCCGCTGATCAGCTTGCTTCGCCCCGTTTCCCCGTTGGCTTGGTTGCCGATTGGGTTGCTGGTGTTCAAAGGGGCCAATCCAGCCGCGATTTGGACGATTTTTATCTGCTCCATTTGGCCCATGGTCATCAACACCGCGGTCGGCGTGCAACGTGTGCCGCAAGACTATTTGAACGTGGCCCGCGTGCTCGATCTGTCTGAATGGAAAGTGGTCAGCAAAATTTTGTTCCCCGCTGTGTTGCCCTACATGCTCACGGGGGTGCGCTTGGCCGTGGGCACCGCATGGCTGGTGATCGTGGCCGCAGAAATGCTCACAGGCGGCGTCGGCATTGGGTTTTGGGTCTGGGATGAGTGGAACAACCTGAATGTGAAGAACATCATCATCGCCATTTTTGTCATTGGCTTGGTGGGTCTGATTTTGGAGTTCGCCCTGATCAAACTCGCGACGGCCTTCACTTTTGAAGAGGTGCAATCATGAACACCGCCCTGAACACCTCGGCAGTCCCTCTTCAGAATGCCAAGTATTTGCAAGTGGATCAGGTGGCGCAAACCTTCAAAACCGCCAAAGGCGATTTTCCGGCTTTGCGGGACATCAACCTGAGCATTGCCAAAGGCGAATTCGTCACTTTGATTGGCCACTCGGGCTGCGGTAAATCGACCTTGCTCAACCTGATTGCAGGCCTGACCTTGCCCAGCGAAGGCACCTTGATTTGCGCGGGTCGCGAAATCGCTGGCCCTGGCCCCGAGCGGGCGGTGGTGTTTCAAAACCACTCGCTGCTGCCCTGGTTGACGTGTTTCGAAAACGTTTACTTGGGCGTCGAGCGTGTCTTTGGCAAGTCGGGGCGCGTGGACGGCAAGACCAAAGAAGACAAAGAGCAACTCACCGCCCGCACCCAAGCAGCGCTGGACATGGTCGGCTTGAGCCACGCCGCATTCAAGCGGCCTGGCGAGATTTCGGGTGGCATGAAGCAACGTGTGGGCATTGCCCGGGCGCTCGCCATGCAGCCCCAAGTGCTGTTGATGGACGAGCCCTTTGGGGCCCTCGATGCCCTGACACGCGCCAAATTACAAGACGAGTTGTTGGCCATCGTGGCCAACACCCAAAGCACGGTGGTCATGGTGACGCACGATGTCGACGAAGCCGTTTTGCTGTCCGACAAAATTGTCATGATGACCAACGGCCCCGCTGCCACCATCGGCGAAGTGCTGGCCGTGAACTTGCCCCGCCCCCGCTCACGCGTCACGCTGGCCGACGATCCGGCCTACCTGCACTACCGCAAAGCCGTGATCGACTTTTTGTACACGCGCCAAGCGCACGTTGAAAAACACTGAGAGGGGGGAGCAAAGCATGAGCCAAAAACTCAAACTGGTGATGGTGGGCAACGGCATGGCCGGCGTGCGCACATTGGAAGAACTCCTGAAGCTCACCCCCGATTTGTATGAAATCACCGTCTTCGGGTCCGAGCCGCATCCCAACTACAACCGAATTTTGTTATCGCCCGTTTTGGCCGGTGAACAGACGCTGGACGAAATTATTCTGAATCCATTCGATTGGTACAGCGACAACGACATCACCCTGCACACCGGTTGGACGGTCACGGCAGTCGACCGCATCCAGCGCGTGGTGCATGCCCAAAATGCCGCCGGTGAAACCCGCAGCGCGCCTTACGACCGGCTCATTTTGGCGACAGGTTCTAACCCCTTCATGCTGCCCATCCCCGGCCGCGAATTGGCCGGTGTCTTGGCCTACCGAGACATTGCCGACACCCAAGCGATGATTGACGCGGCGACAAAATACCAACATGCGGTGGTGATTGGCGGCGGCTTGTTGGGCCTGGAGGCCGCTAACGGCTTGATGAAACGCGGCATGCAAGTGACCGTGGTGCACGTGAGCGATTGGCTGATGGAGCGCCAACTCGACCCAGTGGCCGGGGGCCTGTTGCAGCGCTCACTGGCAGAACGCGGCATGCAATTTCGCATGGCGGCCCACACCCAAGCCTTGCTGGGTGACGCCAACGGACGCGTGGCCGCGGTCCAGTTCAAAGACGGCACCAGCGTGCCAGCCGAACTGGTGGTGATGGCTGTGGGCATCCGACCCAACACCGCATTGGCCGAAAAAATGCACCTGCATTGTAAGCGCGGCATTGTGGTCAGCGACACCTTGCAAACCGTCACCGATCCGCGCATTTATGCGGTTGGCGAATGCGCCTCACACCGCGGCATTGCCTATGGTTTGGTGGCCCCTTTGTTTGAACAAGGCAAAGTTTTGGCCAACCACTTGGCTGAATTTGGCATTGGCCGCTACACCGGCTCTTTGACTTCGACCAAGCTGAAGGTGACTGGCATCGACTTGTTCAGCGCCGGTGATTTCATGGGCGCAGACGACGGCAGCACCGAAGAAATTGTGCTCAGCGATCCACACGACGGCGTCTATAAAAAATTGGTCATTCGCAACGACCAATTGGTCGGCGCTTGTTTGTATGGCGACACCGTGGATGGCAGTTGGTATTTCAAACTCTTGCGCGATGGCCGCAACGTGGCTGACATTCGTGAGAAGCTGATGTTTGGTGAATCCAACATCGGCGATGTCGGACACCAGGGCCAGAGCAAAGCCGCCGCCATGGCCGACTCGGATGAGGTTTGCGGATGCAACGGCGTCACCAAGGGCGCCATTTGCAAGACCATCAAAGAAAAAGGCCTGTTCACCTTGGACGAGGTTCGCAAACACACCAAGGCCAGCGCCAGCTGCGGTTCTTGCACCGGCTTGGTCGAACAAATTTTGATGTTCACCGCTGGCGGCGACTACTCGGCCACGCCCAAATTGAAACCCATGTGCGGCTGCTCCTCGAACAGCCACCAAGCGGTGCGAGAGGCGATTCGCGATAAAAAATTGCTCCGCATCGGCGACGTCTTCCGATCGCTTGAATGGCGCACCCCGAACGGCTGCGCCAGCTGCCGTCCCGCGGTGAATTACTACCTCATCAGCACCTGGCCCAAAGAGGCCCAGGACGATCCACAAAGCCGTTTCATCAACGAGCGCAGCCACGCCAACATCCAAAAAGACGGCACCTACAGCGTCATCCCCCGCATGTGGGGGGGCGAAACGACGGCGGCTGAATTGCGCCGCATCGCGGATGTGGTGGACAAATACAACATCCCCACCGTCAAGGTCACCGGCGGCCAACGCATTGACTTGTTGGGCGTCAAAAAGGAAGACTTGGTCGATGTATGGAAAGACATTGGCATGCCCAGCGGCCACGCTTATGCCAAAGCGCTTAGAACGGTGAAAACCTGTGTGGGCAGTGAATGGTGCCGCATGGGGACGCAAGACAGCACCCAAATGGGCAAGGACCTTGAAAAAGCCATGTGGCGCATGTATGCACCGCACAAGGTGAAATTTGCGGTTTCGGGTTGCCCGCGCAACTGTGCCGAGGCGGGCATCAAAGACGTTGGTGTGATTGGCGTGGACAGCGGTTGGGAGATGTACATCGGTGGCAACGGCGGCATCAAAACCGAAGTGGCTGAGTTTTTTGTGAAAGTCAAAACCGCGGAAGAAGTGTTGGAATACACCGGCGCTTTCATGCAGCTTTACCGCGAAGAAGGTTGGTACTTGGAACGCACGGTGCATTACCTGCACCGCGTGGGCATGGACTACATCAAACAAAAAGTGCTGGAAGACGAAGCCAACCGCAAAGCGCTGTGGGCCCGTTTGCAGCACGCCTTGGAAGGCGAGCCCGACCCTTGGTTTGAATTCAGCAAAGCCCGTGTGGACACGCGACAGTTTGAACCCGTTGCGGTGGAAGCCGCCAGCCCTGCTTAAGCAATAAAACCAAAACGAGAAATCCCATGACAGTTTGGAAAGCAATTTGCCGGGTCGAAGACATTCCGGTCTTGGGCTCGCGCCGGGTGGCCCGTGAAAAGGGGCTCGAGGTGGCCATTTTCAGAAACGACGCCGACGAGGTATTCGCCCTGCTCGACCGCTGCCCTCACAAGGGGGGCCCGTTGTCTCAAGGCATTGTGTTTGGGCAGCAAGTTGCTTGCCCCCTGCACAACTGGACCATCGACCTTTGCGATGGCAAGGCCCAAGCGCCTGACGAAGGATGCACGCCACGCTTTTCGGTGAAAGTAGAGGCCCAAGTGGTGTATTTGGACTCCGCCGAATTGGCCCACCTCGGCACCGACCTGACACGCCCCATCGCGGGTCCGAAGCGGTGAACTTCACCAAATCCACTTGCCCTTATTGCGGCGTGGGTTGCGGGGTCATCATCGAGTCACGCGGCTCACAAATCACGGGCGTACGGGGCGACCCCGATCATCCCGCCAACTTCGGTCGTTTGTGCACCAAAGGCCAGTCTTTGCACTTGACGGCAGCGCCGCAGGTCACCGCACAAACCCGGTTGCTGACGCCGCAGTGGCGCGCGGCCCGCGGGCAAGCGCCTGTGGCGTTGGCTTGGGATCAAGCCTCGGCCCTGGCGGCCCAAAAATTAGCCGAAGTGGTGCGCCAGCACGGCCCCGATGCGCTCGGTTTTTACATCTCAGGCCAACTGCTGACCGAAGACTATTACGCCTTCAACAAACTCGCCAAAGGGCTGCTCGGCACGAACAACATCGACAGCAATTCACGCCTTTGCATGAGCAGCGCGGTGGCGGGCTACAAAATGACCTTGGGCGCCGACGCCCCGCCCGCTTGCTATGAAGACCTGGATGAGGCGCAGTGCCTGTTCATTGCAGGCAGCAACACGGCTTGGGCGCACCCCATTTTGTTCAGGCGCATCGAAGACGCTCGTCGAGCCAACCCCGACCTGAAAATGATCGTGGTCGACCCACGAAGAACCGACACCGCCGACATGGCCGATTTGCATTTGCAAATTCAGCCCGGCACCGATGTGTTGCTGTTCCACGGCCTCTTGCACGTGATGCTGCAGCAAGGCTGGACACAAGCCCGCTACATCGCTGAGCACACCAAAGGTTTTGAGGCCCTGCAGGCGTTGGTGGCTGACCACACGCCCGACAGCGTGGCGCAAATTTGCGGCATCCGCGTTGAAGACTTGCTGACGGCGGCACGCTGGTTTGCGACCTCGCCCGCGACCTTGAGTTTGTATTGCCAGGGCCTGAACCAATCCAGCAACGGCAGCGCCAAAAATGCGGCCTTGATCAACCTGCACTTGGCCACGGCGCAAATGGGCAAACCTGGCGCCGGGCCGTTCTCCTTGACCGGCCAACCCAACGCCATGGGCGGCCGCGAAGTGGGCGGCATGGCCAACTTGATGAGCGCGCACCGCGACCTGTCCAATCCGCAACACCGCGCCGAAGTCGCCGCCCTTTGGGGCGTCCCGGAGGTGCCCGCGAAGCCCGGCCTGACCGCCGTCGAGCTGTTTCAAGCCGCTGCCGACGGGCAGGTCAAGGCGCTGTGGATTGTGTGCACGAACCCGGCTCAATCAATGCCCGATCAAAAAACCGTGCGGCGGGCTTTGGAGCGGGCCGAGTTCGTGGTGGTGCAAGAAGCCTTCAAAACCGCCTCCACTTGCGACTTCGCCGACCTGTTGTTGCCAGCCACCACCTGGGGTGAAAAAGAAGGCACCGTGACCAACAGCGAGCGCCGCATCAGCCGGGTTCGAGCCGCTGTTGCGCCCGCCGGACAAGCCCGGCACGATTGGCAAATTGCCTGCGACATTGGCCAACAATTGGCGGTGGCTTTGCAGCGTCCTCAAGCCGCGCAGTTGCTGAACTTCACCACGCCCGAAGCCCTTTGGAACGAACACCGAGAGAGCACCCGTGGCCGTGACCTCGACATCACGGGCCTGAGCTATGTGTCACTCGAGCGTGCCCCTGCCCAGTGGCCCTGCCCCGACCGCACCGGCCAAAGCCAAGCCCGTTTGTACACCGATGGCCGCTTTGCCACGCCAGACCAACGCGCCCAATTTGCCGCCGTGCGTTGGGAGCCCGTCAGCGAAGAGCGGGTTTCGCAGTTCCCCTTTGCACTCACCACCGGTCGCCTGCGCGATCAATGGCACGGCATGACCCGCACCGGCACCGCGGGTCGGCTGTTTGCCCACAGCCCTGAGCCTTGTGTGGAACTGAACCCCCAAGACTTGCATCGTTTGGGTCTCAAAAACGGCGATCTTGCCCAGGTGCGCAGCAAGCGAGGCAGTTTGGTCCTCCCGGTTCAGGCCAGCGAACAAGTGGCGCCGCTGCAAGCCTTCATCGCCATGCATTGGGGCCCTGAGGTGCTGGGTGGCCGCGATGCCAAAGGCCTGCCCGGCTTGGGCGTGAATGGGCTGACCACCGCCCAGTTTTGCCCCACCTCCAAACAACCCGAACTCAAACACGCTGCCGTGCAAGTGACCGCGCACGCCGTCAGCGCATGGTCTTTGTTGGCGATGGCGTGGCTGCCTGCTGACGAAGTGTGGCAAGCCCGCGCCGGCTTGCAACCCTTGATGAACGAGTTTGATTACGCCAGTCTGGTGCCCTTCGCCGACCCCGCCGCCGATTTGGCTGACGCCACCCCGCGCACCGGCTTGTTGTTCAGGGCCACTTTGACGCATTTACCGAGTTCAGCCGCTGAAGTTGCCGAAGGTGCCGAAGCTGCCGCAGGTGCCAAAGCTGCCGCAGGTGCCAAAGCTGCCGCAGGTGCCAAAACAATGCAACAAGTTCAAGAGGTGCTGCGCCTCTTGCAATTGGGTGGGCCTGACACATTGCGCTATGCCGACCCCAAACAGGCCCAGCTGCGGGCGCTGAGTTTGAGCACGGCCCCAGATAGCCCGGCGGGCCTGCGCCGATTGCAAGGCTTTGCGCTGGCCGGCGACACCCGCTCGGGCCCCTGGTTGAAAGACCTTTTGGCCCAAGGCGACCAGGCCCAAGCCTTGCCTTGGACAGCGCGCCAATGGCTGCAGGCCAGCAGCGTGCCCCCCGAAGAAGCGGCGCCGATGGCGCGGCAAATTTGCAGCTGTTTGAATGTGCGTGAAGACGCCATCATCGCTTGCTTGCAGCAAATTTCAGGACCCGAGACCGAGCGCTTGGGCGCCCTGCAAAACCAACTGCAATGCGGGACGAAGTGTGGCTCGTGCGTGCCAGAACTCAAGCGATTGGTTCGGCAAGTGGAGGTCAGGGCTTGTTAAACAGAAGTTGGTAGGTATTGAGGGAGGCGAATACTGAGGTTTGGCGCGGCCTTCAAGCCAATCAAAAGGACAACTCCCACAAAAATGCCCGAATATCCGTTTTTATTTGGCCAAAATCAGTCGGCACAAAAACCTGAGCTTCGGCATCACTTCCATCTCAGATCCAGTTTTCTGTTGTGCGCGGCGCAGTCACGCAAGTAAAGATTGATCAGGCTTTGATAGGGAATTCCAACTTGCTCGGAAATGCCTTTGAAGTAGCCAATCGAGTCCTCATCCAGCTCCCGGTCGCAATGACAGATAACCACAACTCACAGCGTGCTGCTGATGCAAGACAACTCGAAAATTACTGCGCCGTGTGGACCCAGTTCTCTGCTTCCAGCGCAGGCACCCGTGCGAACTCCCCCATGTTGTTCGTCACCAGCACCAGGCCTTCGCTGCGGGCGTGCGCCGCAATGTGCATGTCGTTCACACCGATGGGCTGGCCAAGCTTTTCCAAGGCGGCGCGAATGGCTCCGTAATGTTGCGCGGCCTTGGGGCCATAGGGCAAAACTTCTAATCGACTGCAAAAGTCCTCGATAGCGGCTAGGTTCTCGTTCACCCGACTGCTTTTCTCCGCACCGTGCAAGAGTTCGGCGAGGGTAACGGAGGAAATTGCCATGCGGCTGGCGTTGGCGTTGAAAGTAGACAGCACCTCGACAGGTCGCCGCTTCAACACGTAGATGACGATGTTGGTGTCCAGCAGGTAACGCAGCATCAGAGCGCCTCCCGCTCCGGCTGGTGCTGGGTGGCGCGCTCGGGCAGGAAGTCGTCGCTAACTGTGGGGCCTCCCAGAAAGAAGCTGTCCCAGCTTTGGCCTAAAGGGGAGATGATGCGCTCTTTACCTTTGACACGTATCTCTACCTTTTGGATACCCTCGGGTAAACGCACGTCCAAAGGGAGACGAACGGCCTGGGTACGGTTATTGACGAAAACAGTGCCGATGGACATGATGACCCCCAAGAAAGTATATGGCAACTGTATATAGCTTTTAGGCAGAAGTCAATTGGGCGTTTGACCTGCCCCCTGCCTGCCGTACCAAAGTGAAGGAACAAAGTCTGCTAATTTCTGAGAATAGCGGCTATGAAAATAGCCAGATTACAGATGAGCAAATCATTGGCTTCCCTCAAACAGGTTGACACAAGCGTAGTCTGTCAGGGTATTTGTAGGCATCGTTGCCGCCGCCTGGCTCGCTACCTACAAAAATACCCACACCGAATTGTGGGGTTGTGCTTTTTTAGGCTTTTTAGCGTGGGCTTTGACGGGCCAAGTATTGACCGTTTCCCCTCTGTAGGGACTACCTTTTGTCGGTTTTTGTGGGTTTTTCATTGCCATGTTGATGGGCAATGGCGGAAACGGAGGGATTCGAACCCTCGATGCGGCTCTACACCGCATACTCCCTTAGCAGGGGAGCACCTTCGGCCTCTCGGTCACGTTTCCAGGTGGCGTGATTATAGCCTTTGGGGGCGACGATCAGGCCTTCACTTGGTCTAAATCGAACACTTTGTGCAGGGCGCGCACGGCGAGTTCCATGTATTTCTCGTCGATCACCACCGAAGTCTTGATTTCGGAGGTCGAAATCATTTGGATGTTGATGCCCTCTTCCGACAAGCAACGGAACATCTTCGCGGCCACACCCACGTGGCTGCGCATGCCGATGCCGACGATGCTGACCTTGCAAATCTTGGTGTCGCCGACCACGTCTTTGGCACCCAAAGCCGAGATCACTTTGCCCTTGAGCAAGTCGATGGTCTTGGCGAAATCATTGCGGTGAACAGTGAAGCTGAAGTCGGTGTGACCGTCTTTGCTCATGTTCTGGATGATCATGTCCACTTCGATGTTGGCATCGGCCACAGCGCCCAGAATTTGGTAGGCGATGCCGGGGCGGTCTGGCACGTTGACCAAAGAAATTTTGGCTTCGTCGCGGTTAAAGGCGATGCCGGATACGACGGCTTGTTCCATTTTTTCGTCTTCCTCAAAAGTGATCAGGGTGCCCGAGGTGGCTTCCTCTTGCAAATCGATGTCCCAGGGGGTGAAGCTGCTCAACACGCGCAGCTTGACTTTGTATTTGCCGGCAAACTCAACCGAGCGAATTTGCAGCACCTTGGAGCCCAAAGAGGCCATTTCCAGCATCTCTTCGAAACTCACCGTGGTGAGGCGGCGGGCTTCGGGTTCCACGCGGGGGTCGGTGGTGTAGACGCCGTCGACGTCGGTGTAAATCAAGCACTCTTCGGCTTTGAGCGCAGCGGCCACGGCCACGGCCGAGGTGTCGCTGCCGCCCCGGCCCAGCGTGGTGATGTTGAGGTCTTCGTCGACGCCTTGGAAGCCCGTGATCACCACCACTTTGCCGGCGGCCAAATCGGCGCGAACGCGCTTGTCGTCGATCGATTCGATGCGGGCTTTGGTGAAGGCGCTGTTGGTTTTGACCGCCACTTGCCAGCCGGCGTAGCTGACCGACTCAACGCCTTCGGCTTGGAGCGCGATGGCCAACAAGGCCGACGAGGCTTGCTCGCCGGTGGAGGCCAGCATGTCGAGTTCGCGGTAGTAAGCGCTTTCGGTTTTTTGCGGGGCCAATTCTTTGGCCAAACCCAGCAGGCGGTTGGTTTCGCCGCTCATGGCGCTGGGGACGACCACCATTTGGTGACCGGCGCGGGCCCATTTGGCCACGCGTTTGGCAACGTTCTGAATGCGCTCGGTGGAGCCCATCGACGTGCCGCCGTATTTATGAACAATCAATGCCATAGGGAGTGAAGGTAAGTAAGCCCGCTATTCTAACAATTCGGCCCTGTCCGACTTTGATCGCGATTTGATGCCCGCGCGTGCGGCAGGCCGCCACTTGGCTCAAGAGTTCGTTCAACTGCGCGGTGTTGGGCGTGGTTTGGTGTTGATGCAAAAGCCAATAACGCAAGACATTCGATTGACGCTCTGGAGAAAGCGTTTGCAGTTTTTTAAGGTCAATCGACCTGTTTTCGTCGGGCCGACCGACCTCTTTGAGGTCGATTCCTGCCAGGTCGTTCAACAGCGTTTGTGCTTGCGCGGCATGCGCGGCGCTGCGGGCAAAGGTGGATCTGAAGGGGGGAAAGGCGGCTTGTAATTCGGGCAAAAGCCGAGCGCGAATGCGGTTGCGGGTGTAGCGCAGGTCCTGGTTGCTGGGGTCTTCAATCCAAGTGACACCGGCAGCCTGTAAACCTTCGCGCAAGGCCGCACCGGGCACTTGCAAAAAAGGACGGTGCCAGCGAATGCCTTGACGCTCCCAAGTGGCGGGCATCGAGGCCAGGCCGGGCAAGCCAGCGCCGCGCGAGAGTGCCAGCAACAGGGTTTCGACCTGGTCGTCGGCGTGTTGGGCCAAGGCCATGTCCTGAATTCTGAGGTCGGCCCATTCGTTTTTAGCCACCGCCGCCAACACCGCGTAGCGCGCAGAACGCGCGGCGTCTTCGGGGCTTTGGCCGGCGACATGGCGGGCGTTGACGCGGCGCACCACCAAGGGCACTTGCCAAGCAGCGCACTGGGCGCGGCAGTGGGCCTCAAATTCGTCGGCGGCTGTTTGCAGGCCGTGGTGCACATGGACGGCGTGGACCTGGCCTGGCCAGCGGTTCACGCAGGCCCAAAGCAAGGCGGTGGAATCGGCGCCGCCGCTGTAGGCCACGCCGAAAGGCAAACGGGGAGAAAAGTCAGGCAGTTCTGACCAGCTCAACTCTCAGCCTTGGTGTCATTGAAGCGGCCGTAGCTGTTGAGGCGCTCGTAGCGGCGGTCTTGCAGCTCTTTGGGCTTGAGGTCGGCCAATTGGCGCCACGCGTCGTTCAAGGCGCGCTTCAAGAAGGCTGCCATTTGCTTGGGGTCGCGGTGCGCGCCACCCACGGGTTCGCTGACAATTTTGTCGACCAAGCCCAGCGCTTTGAGGCGGTGGGCGGTGATGCCCAAGGCCTCGGCCGCGTCTTGCGCGCGGTCGGCGGTCTTCCACAAAATGGAGGCGCACCCTTCGGGGCTGATGACCGAGTAAACCGAGTACTGCAACATCAAGACTTGGTCGGCCACCGAAATGGCCAAGGCGCCACCCGAGCCGCCTTCGCCAATGATGGTGGTGATGATCGGCACTTCGAGTTGCGCCATTTCAAAAATGTTGCGGCCAATGGCCTCGGATTGCCCACGCTCTTCGGCGTCGATGCCGGGGTAGGCGCCGGGCGTGTCGACAAAGGTGAAGACGGGGAGTTTGAATTTTTCAGCGGTCTTCATCAAGCGCAGCGCCTTGCGGTAGCCCTCGGGCTTGCTCATGCCAAAGTTGCGCAATCCGCGCTCTTTGGTGTCGCGGCCCTTTTGTTGGCCCAGCACCATGCAGGCGTTGCCGTTGAAACGGGCCAAGCCGCCCACGATGCTGAGGTCGTCGGCGAAGTGGCGGTCGCCGTGCAATTCAACGAAGTCGGTGAACAACTCGTTCACATAGTCCAAGGTGTAGGGGCGCTCCGGGTGACGGGCAATTTTGGTGATTTGCCAAGGGGTCAAATCGCTGTAAATGTCTTTGGTGAGCTGCTGGCTTTTTTTGCTCAGTTGATCGATTTCAGCGGAAATATCCACCGCCGATTCGTTTTGCACATAGCGCAACTCTTCAATCTTGGACTCCAACTCGGCGATGGGTTGTTCAAAATCTAAAAAAGTGGTTTTTGCCATGGGGTTTCCTCCAGAAGGTGCAATTCAGTGCGCGTTTTGGGCTTTATTTGGGGCTTTATTTTGGGCTTTATTTAGTAGGCGACCGGAATGGGGTCCAACGCCCGCCAAATGTACCAAGTGGCGACACTGCAATAAGGCGCCCAAGCCGC
>CAILKX010000057.1 GCA_903834975.1 uncultured Curvibacter sp. | reverse complement strand
GCATTCGAACGGGGCTCCCCACCACAGCGGTGAATTCGACTTGACCTTGGGCCCGTCAAGGCGCACTTGCCGCGTTGATGTCTTGGGTCAGCCGGGTCGCTCTCTGGCAGTGGATTTATTTGTCTTCAGCGACGTCGGCTCGGCACAGATCAAATACATCGACCCCTTGCTACAAGCAGGACAAGGCACGTCTGAGAGCGGGGGGCGTTTGACCGCGCCCATGCCGGGCAAGGTCATTTCCATCGCCGTGAAGGCTGGCGAAGCGGTCAAAAAAGGCCAGCTGTTGGCCATCATGGAGGCCATGAAAATGGAGCACAGTCTAAACGCCCCTGCCGATGGCGTTGTGACCGAAGTGCTTTACGCAGCCGGGGATCAAGTCAGCGAAGGCGTCGAGCTGTTGAAGCTGCAAACAGCCGCCGCATGAACCCACCCGCATGCCCCCAGCCATGAACCGCACTCCTGCCTTCGTTAAATTGGTTGAAGTGGGCCCCCGCGATGGCCTGCAAAACGAAAAGTCCTTGGTGCCTGCCAGCGTAAAAGTTGGGCTCATCGAGCGCCTGCAGACCGCCGGCTTGAAGCACCTTGAGGTCACCAGCTTTGTCAGCCCCAAGTGGGTCCCGCAAATGGCCGACAACACCGAAGTCATGTCGGCCTTGACGCGTCGGCCTGACGTGGTGTATTCGGTGCTCACGCCAAACTGGCAAGGCTTCGAGGCGGCCCTGAAAACAAAGCCCAACGAGATCGTGGTGTTTGGATCGGCTTCCGAGGCGTTCAGTCAAAAGAACATCAACTGCAACGTGGCTGATAGCATGGCGCGTTTTGCGCCGGTGGTCCAAGCGGCTTTGGCGGAGGGCATCCGTGTGCGTGGGGTCATTTCCTGCTGCGTCGGCTGTCCTTATGAGGGCGACATCGCCCCGGAGCGGGTGGCTTGGGTGGCCCAAGCCATGAAGAACATGGGGGTGCAGCATTTGGGCATTGCGGACACCATTGGTGTGGGGACGCCGCTCAAAATTCAGCGGGCAATGGGCGCTGCTTTGACGCACTTTGCGCTCGCTGACGTGTCGGGGCATTTCCACGACACCTACGGCCAAGCCTTGTCCAATACCCTGGCGGCCCTTGAAATGGGCATTCAGCAATTTGACACCGCCGTCGGTGGTTTGGGCGGCTGTCCCTATGCCAAGGGCGCCACCGGCAATGTGGCGACTGAAGACGTGGTTTACTTATTGCACGGCATGGGCATCGACACCGGCGTCAACCTAGAGGCTTTGATCGACGCGGGCGCTTACATTGCAGCGCACCTGAATCGACCCACTGGTTCGCGTGTGGCGCGGGCTTTGTTGGCCAAACGCGAACATTGAAATAGACACCATAAAGCAGCGCAGCATGTGGCTCCACGGCGAACAAAAGAAAATCAAAGAACTCAAGGCCCGCGCAGAAATCGCGTTGGCCACGCCAGAAAACGTGCCTTCGCCTTGCGTGTCGGTTTGCGTCATGCACGCCAAAACCGGTTTTTGCCAAGGCTGCTGGCGAACCATTTCTGAAATTGCCGGCTGGTCCGGTTCAGGCGACGCCAGCAAGCGCCAGGTCTGGCAACACATTCTTCTGCGACTGCAACCCTTGCAAAAATCATGAAACAGATCGACTTTTATTTGGACTTCGTTTCCCCCTTCGCTTACCTGGCATTGATGCGGTTGCCTGAAGAACTGGAGGGCCTCAGCTACCTGGTTCACCACAAGCCGTTTGTCTTGGGCGCCGTTTTGAAAACCCACCAAAATCCAGGGCCAGCTGGCATTCCGCCCAAACGCGATTGGACCTACCGACACTGCGCTTGGTTGGGCCAGACGTTGGGAATTCCATTTCAGATGCCTGCACAGCACCCCTTCAACCCGATTGGCCTCATGCGGTTGGCCTTGGCGACTTCGAACGACGGCAGCATCAACCGCCATGTGGCCGCAACCATTTTTCAGCACGTGTTTGTGGGAGGGGCCGACGCCAATGCGGTGGACCGTTTGCCCGGCCTTCAAGCCAAGCTCAACCTCCATCATTCGCCACAAGACGAAGCCGTGAAAGCCATGCTGCGTCAGAACACCGACATGGCACAAAAGGCGGGGGTCTTTGGCGCGCCTGCTTTTGTGGTCGATGGCAAGGTGTTTTGGGGCTTTGACAGCCTGCCGATGCTGGCGGCTTATCTGCGCGGGGAGCCATGGTTTGAAGCCCATTGGAACGACCCCGCAGGCATTCAAGATGGCTTGAAGCCAGTGGCCTGAGCCTTTACCTGACGGTCGAAAAAAAAGCCACCCGAGGGTGGCTTTTTTAGGGTCTCAAGAAACCCGTGGATCAGTGACCCGAAGCACCTGAGGCGCCCAAGCCAGTTTCCGAGCGCACTTGTTGTGCGGCGAAGGCGGCGCGTTCATTCTCAGCCTGACCACTGCGGTCCAAGATAGAGAACAACCACACGCCGACGAAACCGATGGTCATCGAGAAGAGAGCGGGTGAAGAGTAGGGGAACCAAGCCGAGCCTTTGGGGTTGCCCAAGGTGGCTTCCCACACGGCGGGTGACACCACGGTCAAGGCGACTGAAGAAATCAGGCCCAAGAAGCCGCCAATCACAGCGCCCTTCGTGGTGCAATCTTTCCACAACACCGACATGAACAGCACAGGGAAGTTGGCAGAAGCGGCGATGGCAAAGGCCAGAGCCACCATGAAGGCAATGTTTTGCTTCTCAAAAGCCAAGCCCAACACCACCGCCAGCACCCCCAAGCAAACGGTCGTGATGCGTGAGACGCGCAGTTCTGCAGCGCTGTCTGCTTTGCCGTTCTTGAACAAGGTGGCGTACAGGTCATGCGACACCGCAGAGGCGCCGGACAAGGTCAAGCCAGCCACCACTGCCAAGATGGTCGCGAAGGCCACGGCCGAGATGAAACCGTAGAACACATCGCCGCCGACGGTTTTGGCCACCAAGACAGCCGCCATGTTGGCGCCACCGCCCTTGATTTGGGCCGCCATTTCAGGGTTGGTCGTGACCAAGGTAATGGCACCGAAACCGATGATGAAGATCAGGATGTAGAAGTAGCCAATCCAGGTGGTCGCCCACAACACGGATTTACGGGCTTCTTTGGCATCAGGCACCGTGAAGAAGCGCATCAAGATGTGGGGCAAACCAGCGGTACCGAACATCAAAGCCATGCCGAAAGAAATGGCCGAGATGGGGTCTTTCAAGAAGCCGCCAGGGCCCATGATGGCGCGACCTATCTTGGCGGGGTCCATGGCGTTGGCTTTGGCCAACGCGGCAGCGGCAGCGTCAGTGGCTTCTGGCGTGGTGGCCGCGGCGCTGGCCGTTGTAGCAGCGGCAATGGCGGCGGTCTTGGCGGTTTCGGCTGCGGTGGTTTTGATGTCCACGGCGGCTGAGAACAGGGCTTCAGGGCTGAAGCCATAACGCGACAACACCATGAAGGCCATGAAAGTCACGCCACCCAGCAACATGCAAGCCTTGATAATTTGCACCCAAGTGGTGGCGGTCATGCCACCAAACAGCACATAAACCATCATCAACACACCGACGATGGCCACGGCATAACCGTAGTCCAAACCGAACAGCAATTTGATCAATTGACCCGCACCCACCATTTGAGCGATCAAATAGAAAGCCACCACGATCAAGGTGCCTGATGCCGCGAAGGCGCGGATCGGACCGGGTTGAAAGCGATAACCCGCGACGTCAGCGAAGGTGTATTTACCGAGGTTGCGCAGTCGCTCTGCCATCAAGAAGGTGATGAGCGGCCAGCCCACCAAGAAGCCAATGGAGTAGATCAGGCCGTCGTAGCCAGAACCCATGACCATGGCCGAAATGCCCAAGAACGAAGCAGCCGACATGTAGTCACCTGCAATCGCCAAACCATTCTGGAAACCGGTAATGCCACCGCCGGCGGTGTAAAACGAAGCGGCTGAAGTGGTTTTCTTGGCAGCCCACTTGGTGATCCACAAAGTCGCCAAGACAAAAATACCGAACATGACAATCGCCGTCCAGTTGGTCTCTTGTTTGGTCGTTTGGCCCATGTCACCGCCCGCTGCAAAAGCGGCACCGGCGAACAAACTGAGCGCAGTGGCAATAAATGCCAAGTTTAGAAAGTTCTTTTTCATTGCTGGGCGTCCTTCAGGATTTCTTTGGTCATGTCATCAAAATCACTGTTGGCTTTGTTGACATAAATGGCGGTGATCACGATGGTGAAAATAATGATCCCGAAACCAATGGGGATGCCCAACGAGGTCACACCAGTGGAAGAAATGGGTTGAGCCAAAAAGGGCTTGTCGAAAGCCATCAGCGCGACATAACCGTAATAAACGATCATCATCAACAGCGTTAAAAACCATCCTAAACCACTGCGTTTTTTCCGCAATTCTTGATATTTGGGGTCGCTTTGGACCCTGGCAATCACGGGATCTATCATTCTGTCTCCTTTGTTGAACCAATAAACGAAGACGAACCGGTAGGGGGTCGCCAGGAGAGCCATTGTGGGAAGCCCGACTGACCAACTCCTTACGTTCAAAGGGTAATTTGAGGCTGTTTTATGGGTGAAAACCCGAGTCTCTAGAATGGTCTCCCCGCCTTTTAAAACCCTCTACCCCCTTTACCCCTTTACTCCCTTTACCAGAAGCGCCCCCCATGACCCAAGGCCTCATTCGCATCCGTGGTGCACGTCAGCACAATTTGAAGAACCTGGACTTGGACTTGCGCACCGGCGAACTCACGGTGGTCACCGGTCCCAGTGGCTCGGGCAAGTCGAGCTTGGTGTTTGACACCTTGTATGCCGAAGGGCAGCGGCGCTATGTGGAGACCTTCTCGGCTTACGCCCGGCAATTTTTGGACCGCATGGACAAGCCCGCGGTTGACAAGGTCGAGGGCGTGCCGCCAGCCATTGCCATCGATCAGACCAACCCCGTGCGCAGCTCGCGCTCCACCGTCGGCACCATGACCGAGTTGAACGACCACCTGAAATTGTTGTTCGCCCGCGCCGGCCATTTGTTCGATAAAAAGACGGCTCAGCCCGTGCGACACGATTCCAGCGAAACAATTTATGCCGAATTGTTGGCCCGGGCTCAAACGCCACCCAAAGCCGGCGCCCAGGACGTCCATGCCGCCACGGACGCCCCAGTCGCAGCGGGGGAATCGAAGGAAGGTCCATTGGAGGGAGAAGACCCGCGTTTGGTCTTGACCTTCCCCGTCGAGCTGCCGGCCAACACCAGCGCCGAAGAAGTCACGCAGTGGTTGTCTGCCAGCGGCTTTACCCGGGTTCAAGCCGAGCGCGAAGTGGCCACGCCCACCGGCCCGCGCAAAGTGCTGGACGTGGTGGCCGATCGGTTCCGCATCGGAAAGGTCGAAAAAGTGCGCGCCATCGAGGCCATTGAAACCGCTTTGAAGCGCGGTGGCGGTCGTTTGAATGTCTACAAGCTGAATGACGAAAGCGAGACCCATCCGGGGGCAGCCGCCCCACAGGCGGTGTTGTGGCGTTTCTCTACGGGTTTGCATTGCCCCGACAGCGACACCCGCTACAGCGACCCCATTCCCTCCATGTTCAGCTTCAACTCGGCGGTCGGTGCCTGCGAGGTTTGCCGTGGTTTTGGCCGCGTCATCGGCGTGGATTACGGTTTGGTCATCCCCAACGACAAGTTGACCTTGCGCAACGGGGCCATTAAAACCATGCAAACCCCGGCTTGGAAAGAATGCCAAGATGATTTGATGCGCCACGCCGAAACCGCCTGCATTCCACGCGACACGCCTTGGAACAAACTCACGCCCGAGCAACAGGAATGGGTAATTCAAGGCTCGCCGAATTGGAATGGCAAATGGAACCAGCAGTGGTACGGCGTCAAGCGCTTTTTTGAGTACTTGGAAACCAAGTCCTACAAAATGCACATTCGCGTGCTGCTGTCCAAATACCGCAGCTACACG
>CAILKX010000056.1 GCA_903834975.1 uncultured Curvibacter sp. | reverse complement strand
GTGGACACACCTCTGGTGTACCGGTTGTCACGCCAGTGGCATTGCCGGGTAGCTATGTGTGGAAGAGATAACCGCTGAAAGCATCTAAGCGGGAAACTCGTTCCAAGATGAGATCTGCCGGGGCCTTGAGCCCCCTAAAGAGTCGTTCAAGACCAGGACGTTGATAGGTTGGGTGTGCAAGCGCAGTAATGCGTTGAGCTAACCAATACTAATTGCTCGTGAGGCTTGACCCTATAACTTTGAATCAAAGTCTTGTAGGTGTTCTAAGCAGCTGTCTAAATAAAAAGTTGATGAAGTCGTTTGAATGAACCATTTAAACACTTCAGTTATGACCGTAATGAAAATTACCAAGTATTCGCTTCAACGCAATCAAAATCAAAAGCTAATTCCAAACTCTATGAATTCGCCGTGTTGCCAGGATCCAAAAACCCAGCAGCACAGCAACCCTTTATGCCTGATGACCATAGCGAGTCGGTCCCACCCCTTCCCATCCCGAACAGGACCGTGAAACGACTCAGCGCCGATGATAGTGCGGATTCCCGTGTGAAAGTAGGTCATCGTCAGGCTCTTACAGCACTCCATACCCCCTGGCCACAAAAGCCAGGGGGTTTGGTTTTTTAGGGGTCTTAAATCAGCGCGAGCCTCAGGCACAATAGCCACTTTGGTTTTTTGTGTCTCTCATTTACATGACTTCAACCGCTCTCACATCAGGCGACCAAGCCGACATCTTGGCGCAAGCACTCCCTTTCATCCGGAAATACCAAGGGAAAACCTTGCTCATCAAATACGGCGGCAACGCCATGACCGACCCGCAGCTGCAGAAGTGCTTTGCAGAAGACATGGTGATGTTGAAATTATTGGGCATGAATCCAGTGGTGGTGCATGGTGGGGGACCGCAAATCGAAAACGCCTTGAATCGCCTTGGTAAAAAGGGAGAATTCATTCAAGGCATGCGGGTCACAGACGCTGAAACCATGGGGGTGGTGCAGTGGGTTTTGGGCGGTGAAGTTCAGCAAGAAATTGTGGGCCTCATCAACCAGGCCGGCGGTCAAGCCGTGGGTTTGACCGGCAGGGACGGTGGGCTGATCAAAGCCCGGAAACTCAAAATGACAGATGCCCAAGACCCCAGCCAAGAAGTCGACATTGGCCAAGTGGGAGAGGTCACCGCGGTAGATCCTGCGGTGGTCGTTGCACTTCAAAAGACGGGTTTTATCCCTGTCGTCAGCCCGATTGGCTATGGTGAGGCCAACGAAAGCTACAACATCAACGCCGACGTGGTGGCCAGCAAACTGGCCGTCGTTTTGAATGCAGAAAAACTCTTGATGCTCACCAACATCAAGGGTGTGCTCAATAAAGCAGGTGAGTTGCTGACCGAACTCACGCCCAAGCAAATAGACGGGCTGATCGCCGATGGCACCTTGACCGGTGGCATGTTGCCCAAAATTGCGGGTGCTTTGGACGCTGCCAACAGTGGCGTCAAGTCGGTCCACATTGTTGACGGGCGTGTGCCCCATGCTGTGCTCTTGGAAATTCTGACAGACCAAGCCATCGGCACGATGATCACGTCACAATAAAAGTCAGACAGGGATTGATTGGGGTCCTGACGAGTCACTAAGAAGTCAATTCCTTAGGTAATTCCCAATAGCAAGTGGCTCAGAGTTGCCGATAATGGACTCCAAGTTAAGGAGTCCCATGAAACTGATTCGCTACGGCAAAGTTGGAAAAGAAAAACCAGGCCTTTTGGACACCGAAGGGATTTTGCGAGACCTCAGCGCCCTGGTGCCGGACATCGGTCCCGATCAACTCAGCGCGGCCAGTTTGAAGAAACTGGCCCGACTCAAGCCCGAACAACTTCCCCGTGTGAAGGGCCGTCCTCGTTTAGGCTGCCCGGTCGCGAAGATTGGCAAATTCATCGCCATCGGTTTGAATTACGCCGACCATGCGGCCGAGGCTGGCATGCCACTGCCCAAAGAACCCGTTGTTTTCATGAAAGCCACCTCGTGCATCAGCGGCCCGAACGATCCCGTGATGTTGCCCAAGGGGTCCACCAAAACCGACTGGGAAGTAGAGCTCGGGATCGTCATCGGTCAGCGTGCGCGCCACGTGACTCAAAAGGACGCCTTCAACCATGTCGCTGGCTATGTCCTCGTCAATGACGTGAGCGAGCGTGAATGGCAGTTGGAGCGCGGCCCCACTTGGGACAAAGGCAAAGGCTTTGACACCTTCGGCCCCATCGGTCCTTGGCTGGTGACCCGCGACGAAATAGAAAATCCCCACAAACTGGATTTGTGGCTGGACGTGAATGGTGTACGCCACCAAACCGGCAATACCAAAACCATGATTTTCAACGTGCCGAAAATCATCGCGTACGTCAGCCAAATCATGACCCTTGAACCGGGTGACGTCATCACCACGGGCACGCCACCTGGCGTCGGCATGGGCATCAAGAAAAATGGGGTGCCAGCGCCTGTTTTCTTAAAAAAGGGCGATGTCATGACGCTGGGCATGACCGGTTTGGGTGAACAACGCCAACAAGTGGTGCCCTTCAAACTTTAAAAGCCGACACGCCCATGATCATCGAGAGCCCACTTAACCCGCGTTCACCCGAATTTCAAACCAACGCGCAGGCCATGCGGGAGGTGGTCGAAGATTTGCGACAGCAATTGCGCAAGGTGGAACAAGGCGGTGGCGAGGCTGCCCGAGCCAAACACACCGCGCGCGGCAAATTGCTGCCCCGTGAACGCGTTAACCGGTTGCTCGATCCCGGCACGCCTTTCCTGGAACTCAGTCCCTTGGCCGCCTTGAACATGTACGGCAACGACGCCCCGTCGGCGGGCGTGATCACCGGTGTGGGTCGGGTGAATGGCGTGGACTGTTTGATTGTCTGCAACGACGCCACTGTCAAAGGGGGCACCTACTTTCCGATGACCGTCAAAAAGCATTTGCGGGCTCAGGAAGTGGCGGCTCAAAACCGTTTGCCTTGTATTTATTTGGTCGATTCTGGGGGGGCCAATTTGCCCAACCAGGACGAGGTGTTTCCTGACCGAGACCATTTCGGGCGCATCTTTTTTAACCAAGCCAATATGAGTGCCCAAGGCATTCCCCAGTTGGCGGTGGTGATGGGCAGTTGTACGGCAGGCGGTGCTTACATGCCCGCCATGAGCGATGAAACCATCATCGTCAAAAACCAGGGCACCATCTTTTTGGGCGGACCGCCCTTGGTCAAAGCCGCGACCGGTGAGGTGGTCTCGGCCGAAGATCTGGGTGGTGGCGATGTCCACACCCGCCTTTCTGGCGTGGCCGACCATCTCGCACAAAACGACCTGCATGCTTTGGCCCTGGCGCGACAAGCGGTGAGCCACTTCAACCGCCGCAAGGCCGATGCGGTGGGGGCCGCCCCTGTCAGCGTCTTGCCTCCGCGCTACGCCGCCGAGGAGTTGTACGGCGTCGTCCCGGCGGACCCTCGCAAGCCTTATGACGTCCACGAAATCATTGCCCGCATCGTCGACGACAGCGACTTCGACGAATTCAAAGCCCGCTTTGGCAGCACCTTGGTCACCGGCTTTGCCCGCATCGAGGGCATGCCGGTGGGCATCATCGCCAACAACGGCATCCTGTTCTCAGACTCGTCCGTCAAAGGGGCGCACTTCATTGAGTTGTGTTGCCAACGCAAAATTCCGCTGGTCTTTCTGCAAAACATCACCGGCTTCATGGTCGGTCGCAAAGTAGAAAACGAAGGCATCGCGCGCCATGGCGCCAAACTCGTCACGGCCGTGGCCACGGCACAAGTGCCCAAATTCACGGTCATCATTGGTGGCAGTTTTGGTGCCGGCAACTACGGCATGTGCGGACGCGCCTACAGCCCGCGCTTCTTGTGGATGTGGCCCAATGCGCGCATCAGCGTCATGGGGGGCGAGCAAGCTGCCAGCGTCTTGGCGACGGTTCGGCGCGACGGCATTGAAGCCAAGGGTGGTCAATGGAGCGAGGCCGAAGAATTGGCCTTTAAAACCCCCATTCGCGAACAAATCGAAGCCCAAGCCCACCCGTATTACGCCAGCGCCCGCTTGTGGGACGACGGCGTCATTGACCCCGCCGACACCCGCCGCGTTTTGGCCTTGGGCTTGTCAGCGGCCCGTAACGCGCCGATTGAAGACACCCGCTTTGGCGTGTTCCGCATGTGAGGGGCAAGGTCATGTCGAACTTGCCTTCCTTTAAACACCTCTTGCTCGACTGGGAAGTCGTGCCGACCACAGGCATTGGCCACATTGGGCGCATTGGGCAGGTGGCCCGCGTCACCTTAAATCGGCCTGAGGTTCGCAACGCTTCCAATGAAGAGGTGATTGCTGAACTC
>CAILKX010000055.1 GCA_903834975.1 uncultured Curvibacter sp. | reverse complement strand
GGCTCAAAACCCAATACACCTTGTGCACCTTGTCGAACGGCAATTTGGGCTTGTTGACGGCCTTGTCCAAACACGGCCAATTGCCCTGGGACTGTTTGTTGAGCGCCGAAGTTTTTCGCGCCTACAAGCCCGACCCCGCCACCTACTTGGGCGTGGCCGATGTTTTCAATGTCAAACCAGCGCAAACGGCTTTGGTCGCCGCACACCACGACGACCTCGCCGCCGCCCGCGCCTGCGGCTTGGTCACCGCCTACATAGAGCGGCCGATGGAATACGGCCCCCACCACCCCAAAGACGTGTCGCCGCAAGCCGGCAACGACTTTCATGCCAAAAGCTTTTTAGATTTGGCCGATCAACTGGGTTGCTAAAAACGCAGCACGCCAGCGGCTACAATGCCGACCCAAGGAAGCGTGGCAGAGCGGTTGAATGCACCGGTCTTGAAAACCGGCGACGTTTTACGACGTCCGTGAGTTCGAATCTCACCGCTTCCGCCATTCAACAAGACCGCTCAAAGCCAAGCTTCAATCAAAGGCTTTGTCGGCCGTGAAAGTGATGCGGTGCAGTTGGCGGTGTTGCGGAAAATAGTCGCCCACCGCGTAATGCTGTGTCGAGCGGTTGTCCCAAACGGCCAGGCTGCCCTCTGTCCAACGCCAACGCGCTTGGAACTCCGGTACGGTCACCAAAGCAAACAACTGAGTGAGCAAGCCGTCGCTTTGCGAGCGCGTCAGCCCTTTGATGTGGCTGGTGAAAGTCGGATTGACATACAAAATTTTCTTGCCGGTCACGGGGTGCACTCTGACCACCGGGTGCTCAACGGGCGGGTACTTGGCGCGGGCTTGCTCCAGCGCTGCACCACTTTTGTCCTTGCCCAGTAAATACTCTGTCCAGCGGCTGATTTCCCAAGTGTGAACTGCCGTGAGCGTTTCTAAGTAGGCTTGCAATTCTGGTGTCAACGATTCATACGCCTGGGTCAAACTGGCCCAAATGGTGTCACCGCCCGTAGCGGGTAACACCTGTGCATACAAGGAAGTGCCAATGGGGGGATTTTCACGCCAGGTAATGTCTGCATGCCAATTGTTGGCGGCATTCGGACGCTCGGCAGTGCTTTCAACAATTTCAATTTCAGGATGACTTTCAAGGCGTGGGAAAAAAGCTTTGACCTCATTCACATGACCGAAAATTTTTGTGAAGGCCACTTGTTGTTCGGGTGCAATGGTTTGATCTCGGAAAAAAATCACTTGGTATTTTGCAAGTGCTGACTTGAGTTCTTTCTGAGCGATGTCGTCCAAGGGTTTGGACAAGTCCAAACCGTGGATAACCCCACCAAGGGTGGGCGTGTAGGGCTCGGCGACAAAACGGGTAAAGGCGCTGGGCAGATCGTTGAGTTTGGACATAAGAACCTCATGGCTGTTTAAAAAAATCAACGATAGCTTTGCCCCTTCGAGATCACAACGAAGTTATTCGTCATAACTTATTCAAAAAAAAATCCGTTCACTTGAACGGGTCAAGGGCCACCCAAAACGTCGCTTTAGAAATTTTCTATATAAGCAAACAACTATTCGATGGTTTGGTTTTGACAACGAGATGACTACAGTCGTGTCCCATGAATTTTCAACAACTCAGGTCCGTTCGCGAAGCCGTGCGCTGTCATTTCAATCTGACCGATGTGGCCGCCATGTTGCACACTTCACAACCTGGCGTGAGCCGGCAAATTCGTGAACTCGAGGAGGAGTTGGGTGTTGAAGTATTTGTTCGCAATGGCAAACGCCTCACCGGCTTAACGCCGCCTGGCGTCACTCTCTTGCCCATCGTAGAAAAGATTTTGTTGGACGTGGAGAGCTTGAAGCGGGTCGGCGAAGACTTCAGTTCAGAATTAACGGGCAAATTGTCTGTCGCTGCGACGCACTCACAAGCACGCTACGCCTTGCCCCATGCCGTGAAAGACTTCCGGCAATTTTTTCCTCAGGTCACACTGCACTTGCACCAGGGCTCTCCCAAGCAAGTGGCTGAGATGCTTTTATCCGGCGAAGCCGACATTGGGGTCGCCACAGAAGCGCTGGTCCACTACCCACAACTCATCACCTTGCCCTGCTACCGCTGGACCCACAGCGTGGTGGTGCCTAAGGGCCATGCCCTGTTGAAACAATCTGAGCCCTTGACCTTGGCGCAACTGGCCAAATACCCCATCATCACCTATGAGCAAGGCTATACAGGCCGCTCTCACATCGACCAAGCCTTTGCCAATGCCGGTTTAGAGCCCGAAGTGGTGCTGACTGCCATGGATGCGGACGTCATCAAGACCTACGTCGAATTGGAGATGGGGGTGGGCATTGTGGCCTCTGTTGCGATCGACGATGAACGCGACACGAATTTAAAAGCCATCGATGCAGGGCATTTGTTTGAGATCAACCAAACCCGCTTGGCGATTCGACGTGGTGCTTGGTTGCGGGGTTTTGTCTACCGCTTTATCGAAACCTTCGCGCCCACTTTGACTCGGTTAGAAATCGAAAAAGAAATCGAGGCCAGTTCTTCGAGAACCTGAACCTCGATTGCGCTCAACCCGAGACTTCATCTGCAAAGACCTTGACTTTGCGTGGCGTGAGCAACAGTTGGTCGCCTTCTTTGAAGCCTTGGCGCTTGAATTCAGAGGCCGGAATTTGGACCTCAACCAATTGGGCCTGTTGGCTCTTTGAGCTGGCATCGACAAAAGACAATTCCAAGCGAGCGGTAGCGCCCACCACAACCGCTCGGGCCAGGTGAGCCGAGATGCCCTCCAGCGCCTCTGTAAAGGGTTGAACGTCAAAATCGGTGGGCCGAATAAAGGCCAGCACCTTCCCGTGGTGCAAGCCGCCATCTTCTGCAGTCGGCACATCCAGTGCATGTTCATTGATGTGGACTTGGCCTTCATCGGCGCGGGCGTGGAATAAATTAACGTCCCCCAAGAAGCTATAAACAAAAGGGCTCGCTGGGTTGTCCCAAACGGCTTGAGGCGGGCCCACTTGTTCTATTTGACCCTTGTTCATCACCACCACGCGGTCAGCCACTTCCAGGGCCTCCTCTTGGTCGTGCGTCACAAAAATGGTCGTGACGTTTAAATCTTCATGCAGGCGACGCAACCAGCGCCGCAATTCTTTACGCACCTTGGCGTCAAGTGCGCCAAAAGGCTCGTCGAGCAGCAGAACCCTTGGCTCCACCGCCAAGGCCCGGGCCAAAGCGATGCGCTGGCGCTGACCGCCCGACAACTGAGAGGGGTAACGATCGGAAAGCCAATCCAACTGCACCAAGCTCAACAAAGCGTGCACTTTTTCGCGAATTTGGGCTTCTGAAGGGCGGGTTGATCGTGGCCGCATGCGAAGACCAAAGGCCACATTCTCAAAAACGGTCATGTGCCTGAACAAGGCGTAATGTTGAAAAACAAAACCGACTTGTCGTTCACGCACATGCACGTGCGTGGTGTCTTCCCCACTGAACAGAATGCTGCCTTGGTCAGCACTTTCCAAGCCGGCAATCACCCGCAACAAAGTGGTTTTGCCGCAACCCGATGGACCCAACAAGGCAATCAGCTCACCCGATTCAATGTCGAGATTGACGTCATTCAAGGCATGAAAACTGCCGAATTTTTTGTCGATGTGACGAATTTCGATGCTCATTTTTTCACTCTTTAACTTATTGCGTGCTGGCTGGGCTGGCTGGACTGGTGATGGCGAACGACTGTTGCAGGGGTTCCAGGGGGAGATCGGCCGATGGGCCATGGCCACGCGCATTGCGCCACTCGACCACGGACTTCAAAACCAAGGTCACCAAGGCCAAAACAGCCAGCAAGGTCGCCACAGCGAAGGCCGCTACAGATTGGTATTCGTTGTACAAAATTTCCACATGCAAGGGCATCGTGTTGGTTTGACCACGAATGTGGCCCGAAACCACAGAGACCGCGCCAAACTCACCCATCGCTCGCGCGTTGCACAGAATCACGCCATACAACAGGCCCCATTTCACATTGGGCAAAGTGACGTGCCAAAACGTCTGCCAGCCACTGGCGCCCAATACAATGGCGGCTTGTTCTTCGTCGGTGCCTTGGGCCTGCATCAAGGGAATGAGCTCACGCGCAATGAAGGGGAAGGTGACAAAAACGGTGGCCAAAACAATGCCCGGGACGGCAAAAATAATTTTCAGATCATGGGCCTGTAGCCAAGGGCCAAACCAGCCTTGAGCACCAAATAGCAAGACAAACACCAAGCCAGCCACCACGGGAGAGACTGAAAAAGGCAGGTCAATCAAGGTGGTTAAAAATGCTTTGCCCTTGAAATCAAATTTAGCGACCGCCCAAGCCGCGGCCACGCCAAATACCAAGTTCAAGGGCACCACGATGAGGGCCGTGATCAAGGTCAGGCGAATTGCTGAAAGCGCATCCGGTTCGATCAAAGAAAGCCAGTAAAAATCCAAGCCTTTGCGCAGCGCTTCAGTAAAAACCGCAGCCAAAGGCAAGACCAAAAACAAGCCAATAAACCCCAAGGCGATGGCGGTCAAGGTCCAGCGCACCCAAGTCGACTCCGTGGTGGTGATGTTCTTGCTGGTCCTCATGAAGCCGCTCCGGTTTTTTGACGTTGCCAACTTTGCAAAGCGTTGATCAGCAGCAACAAAACAAATGAAATGAGCAACATGACCACGGCCACCGCTGTCGCACCCGCGTAGTCGTATTGCTCGAGTTTGCTGACGATGATGAGGGGTGTGATTTCAGACACCATGGGCATGTTGCCGGCGATAAAAATAACCGACCCATATTCGCCGACCGCCCGTGCAAACGCCATGGCAAAGCCGGTCAACAAGGCAGGCGCCACCGCGGGCAAGATGACATGAACAAAGGTCTGCAAACGGTTGGCGCCCAAGCAACTCGCCGCCTCTTCCAGCTCTTTTTCAGCGTCTTCTAAAACGGGTTGAACGGTGCGAACGACAAAAGGCAAACTCACAAAAATAAGGGCAATGACCACCCCCTTGGGATTGAAGGCAAGGTCAATCCCATAAGCCGACAAATACTGCCCCACCCAGCCATTGCTGGCCAACAAAGCCGTCAAAGAAATCCCCGCCACCGCGGTGGGCAAAGCGAAGGGCAAATCAACCAGGGCATCGACCACTTTTTTCCCAAAGAACTCATAGCGCACCAGCACCCAGGCAATCAGGAAACCAAAGACCGCGTTGACCGCTGCGGCCAAAAAAGAAGCGCCAAAGGTCAAACGATAAGAGGCCAAGACCCGAGGGCTGGCCACAGCCGTCCAAAACTCAGGCCAAGTCAAGCTGAAGGATTTGACAAAAAGCGCCGTCAAAGGCAATAGCACGATCACGCCCAAATAAAGCAGCGTGTAGCCCAAAGTGAGCTTAAAACCGGGCAACACCCGCTTGGCGCGGTGGGAAGTCGAGGGTAAAAAAGGCATGGCCGCCATTCTCCCCGCCCCTGTCAAAAGCGTAAACGATTGTTAATTTGTTTGCTTATGCTTTAACCGAATATAGGATCCCGCCTAAAAGACAAGTTATTTACTTTGTCGGCCAGGTCCAGACGCTGTCGCTCACGTTGATCTTTTTAGGAATCAAATTCAAAGCCAAAAAGGCATCCGCCAACTCTTGCTGCTGATGAATTTGAAAGGGCGTGATGGGGCCGAAACCAAAGGCTTGTCGATCAAAGGAGGTCTTCCAAATTTTGGCGTCGATGCCGGTGGCTTCTGCGGCCAAGTCGGCCAAGACGCCTCGATGGGAGCCCGCCCAAGTCGTGAGCTTGCTCAGCTCTTCTAAGGTGCTGACCAGCAACTTAGACTGCTGGTTGGCAAAGTCTTTGTTGGCCAAGTAATAACCCGAGCTGCTCAGGTGTGAGTCGGAGGTGTCGGCAATCGATCGCGCGTTGTAGCGGTCTTCAGCGATGGCGTAATAAGGATCCCACACAATCCAAGCATCCACATTGCCGCCGATGAAGGCCGAGGTGGCGTCGGCGGGGCCTAGATAAATGGGGGTCACGTCTTTGGTGATGGACAAACCTGCGTGCGCCAACGCTTTGATGGCCACGTTTTGAGCACTCGATCCTTTAGCGACTGCAATCCGTTTGCCTTTCAAATCAGCCACCGTTTTGATGGGTGAATTTTTAGGGACCAACACGGCATGCGGCACGGAGGGCGCGCCTGCCACGTAGACCAAGTTTGCGCCTGCCGATTGAGCAAAGATGGGGGGCACATCGCCCACCGCACCGACATCCACGGCGCCCGCCCCGATGGCTTCCAGCATGGGCGGCCCAAATTGGAACTCCACCCACTTGACCGTGACACCCAAGGGTTTGAGTCGGTTTTCAATGACCTGTTGCTTGCGAGCCAGCAACAGGATGGGCGCCCCCTTTTGAAAGCCAATTCGAACTTCAGAAGCTTGACCTTCGGCCCATGCCTTCGACGCGCTTAATGCCAATCCTCCGCCCAAACCTGAGCCGACAGCCGCACTGAGTGCTGAGGTGGAGGTTGAGGCCAAGAAGTGTCTTCTAGATAAAGTCATGAGGGAGGTCCTTAAAGAATTAAAAATCGGCTTTAAAAATCAATGCCGTTGCTGTATTTCACAACTTGGCAATCGACACTTCGGTCGACTTGACCAAGGCCACCACTTCGGAGCCGACGATCAACTGGAGGTCATCCACCGAGCGGGTGGTGATGACCGATGTGACGATGCCCCAAGGGGTTTCCACGTCAATTTCCGAGACCACATCGCCGCGAATAATTTCACGAATACGGCCCTTGAATTGATTGCGAACATTGATGGCTTGAATGGACATACTTTCTCCTTGATAAAAATGAAAATGAAAAATTCAAATGGCCCAGCGCAACCCCTGGGCACTGGTGTGAAGCCAGTTCGATTCATTGGCTGAATGGGACGTCATAGCAGGCGCCAGGGCCTCGGGCTGACCCAATACACGATCCAGAATTTGCTTCTCGATTTGGGCCAAACGGGCATCCGCAGTGGACCGAGGACGCGGTAAATCGATGGCCACATCCAGCCCAATCTGCCCTTCTTCAATCAGGATGACGCGGTCCGCCAAGACCACCGCTTCGTGCACATCATGGGTCACCAACAGGGCGGTAAAACCACGGCTCAACCAAAGGCTTTCAATCAGGCTGTGCATCTCAATGCGTGTCAAAGCATCCAAAGCGCCCAGCGGTTCATCCAACAGCAGCAAGTCGGGCTGGTGCACCAAAGCCCGGGCCAAAGCCACCCGCTGACGTTGGCCGCCTGACAACTTGGCAGGCCAATCGTTGGCACGGTCGGCCAAACCCACTTGTGCCAAGACCTCTAGGGCTTTTTCTCGTTGGCCCAAGGGCAAGCCAAGGGCCACGTTGTCGATCACCCGTCGCCAAGGCAATAGCCTGGACTCTTGGAACATGATGCGTTTTTCGGCTTTCTTTGCCGAGGCCCCAGCTGCTAATCCTGCTGTTAATCGTGTTGGTAGTGCTTGCTGAAACTCGCCCTCGCTCGGTGTTTCAATGTCAGCAATCAACCTCAACAATGTGCTTTTACCGCAACCGCTCCGGCCCACAATGGCCACGAAGTCGCCCGCACGAATGTCCAAATCAATGCCTTGCAAAACGCGGCGGTTGCCAAAAGACTTACCGAGTCCGCTCAAGTGCAGGCCCAGTCCACTCGATCCCTTTGGGGCCTGATGTGAAAGCGGTTTGGTGAAATGAGTAGCCAGTGTCATGTTGATTCCTCAGGCGTAAGCGGGATGCCAGCGCAAGCAATAGCGCTCCAACCCCTTCGAAAAAACGTCAGCCAATTTCCCAAGCAAGGCATACAGCAGAATGCCCACCAGCACCACGTCGGTCTGCAAAAACTCACGGGCGTTCATGGTCATGTAGCCAATGCCTTCTTGCGCCGAGATGCTCTCTGCGACGATCAAGATGACCCACATCAGTCCCAGCGAAAAACGCAAACCCACCAAGATCGAAGACAACGCTCCGGGCAAAATAATTTGTCGGTACAAAGCCCATGAAGAAAGCCCGTAAGAGCGGCCCATTTCAATCAGCCCTGGGTCTACATTGCGGATCCCGTGAAAGGTGTTGATGTAGATGGGAAAAAAAACCGACACCGAAATCAAAAAGAGTTTTGAGCTTTCCTCAATGCCAAACCACAAAATGACCAATGGAATTAAAGCCAATGCCGGAATGTTGCGAACCATTTGCACGGTCGAATCCAGCAAAGTTTCGGCCCAGCGAACCGACCCCGTTAGCAAACCCAGCAGCAGGCCCAGCCCCCCACCGACCGCCAACCCGAGCAAAGCGCGCCCCGCACTGACGCTCACATGACGCCAGAGTTCTCCGCTCAGCGTTAGGCGCCAAGCGGCCTCCACCACAGCCGAGGGTGCCGGCAAGATGCGGGCAGACAACCAACCTTGAAACGCAGAAAATTGCCAGAAAACCATCATCAACAAAGGCAGAAGCCAAGGCAAAAGAGTCCGTCCCGTCGATATCAAAACCGGCTTGGCAGTACGCAGGAACCGAGCAGTCAATGATGGCGTCCGTGATGGGTTGGGGTGAAAAACCTCGGCCAGGTGCGACTCAAGTTGTGACAGGCCTTGCAACTCTTGTTTTAGTGAATGGTTCATCAAAGACCTCTCAACTTTGCGACACCTTGGCCGCGGCAGGGATCAAGTTATTGCCCATCATTTCCCCAAAAGGGCTGACCCGGCTGACGGGTGTGGCACCACTTTGGGCGCTGATGCCAATGTGAGGGAAAACCAACTCTGCGAATCGGTAAGCCTCCTCCAAATGCGGATAACCAGACAACACAAAAGTTTCTGCGCCGATTTCTTCGTATTCTTTGAGTCGTCGCGCTAGGGTTTCGCCGTCGCCGACCAGGGCGGTTCCTGCGCCGCCGCGGACCAAACCCACACCTGCCCATAGGTTTGGACTGATTTCAAGTTTGGATCGATTGCCCCCATGTAGAGCGCGCATGCGGCGTTGGCCTTCAGAGTCCATATTCGACAAGCCGCTTTGGGCTTTGGCGATCGTCTCCTCGTCCAAGTGGCTGATCAGCTCATCGGCTGCAGCCCATGCTTGCTCGTTGGTCTCACGCGGAATGACGTGCAGACGGACACCCAACTTGACCTTGCGGCCATGCTTGGCAGCACGACGACGGATGTCATCGAACTTCTTTTCTACTTCAGCGGGCGGCTCACCCCAAGTCAAATAGAGCTCGGTTTTCTCAGCCGCTAAATCATGGGCCGCGTCTGAAGAACCACCAAAGTAAATGGGGGGATGGGGTTTTTGTATCGCCGGAAATAATTGCTTAGCGCCTTTGACACGCAAATATTTGCCTTCGTAATCGACGGTCTCACCGGCCAACAATTGGGTCCAGATGTCCAAGAATTCACGGGCATGGTCGTAACGCTCGTCGTGTTCCAAGAAGGTGCCATCTGCGGCCAAATCGGCACTGTCGCCGCCCGCCACCAGATTAATCAACAAGCGACCTTCACTCAATCGGTCAAAGGTGGCGGCTTGACGAGCGGCAACGGTCGGTGAAAGGGTGCTGGGTCGCAAGGCCACCAAAAACTTCAAACGCTGCGTCACTGGAATCAAACTGGCCGCTGCAATCCAGGGGTCTTCGCAAGAGCGTCCGGTGGGCAACAAAACACCCTCATAACCCAAATGGTCGGCGGCTTGGGCAATTTGCTTCATGTAGTGGTGGTCCACGGCCCGAGCGCCCACCGGCGTTCCCAAATAACGACCATCACCGTGCAAGGGGACAAACCAAAAAACGTTCATGTGGTGCTCCTGACTGACCTAAAGATGAATGAATCAAAAAACAAATGACAAGGCTTCGCCCTAACTTCATCTCAGTGAAGTGAAATGAAGTGAAGAAAAAGTTTTCTAAACGCTACACCGGACCTGTGAGAAAGGGATCGATTTAAAGTGCCCGAACTTGGAAAAATCTTCCGCCAAGTAATCTTCTAAAAGCAACTGCACCGCTTCGTTGATTCGACGATCGACCTCCCCATCGATGACGACCCCGCCTTCCGGTGGCAGCGCCACTTGAGAATCGGTCGCATAGATGCCCGGCAAAATGTGTCGCGCACCCAGCGACTGCAAGACGGGTCTCAGTGCATAGTCCAACGCCAACATGTGGTGCGGACTGCCGCCGGTGGCCAAAGGCAAAACCGCTTTTCCTTTGAATGCGGTTTGCGGCAACAGATCCAACAACACCTTCAAAGCGCCGCTGTAAGCCGCCTTGTAGACCGGTGTGGCAATGACAATCACTTTGGCACCCGCCACTTGTTCCGTCGCACCCAAAACCGAAGGGTGGTTGAAATCCGCCAACAACAAGGCCTGTGGCGACAGGTCTTTGACCTGCAGCGAAGACACCAAGATGCCGCGCTCTTTCAAGCGCTCACCCACCGACTGCAAAAGGGCCGACGAGCGAGATCGTTGTGACGGGCTCCCCGAAATGAGCAAGACAGACATGGTTCAACGCTTCAAGTAAATTTGGTCAAACGAAGCACCGTCAACAAAGTGGTCTTGGGTGGCCTTGGTCCAACCGCCAAAGGCTTGATCGATGGTGAATAAATTCACCTTCGGGAATTCTTTGGCGTATTTGGCTTGGGCTTTGGCAGAAATGGGGCGGTAGAAGTTCTTGCCGACAATGTCTTGCGCTTCCTCGCTGTAAAGGTATTCAAGGTAGGCCTGAGCGACGGCACGGGTGCCTTTTTTGTCGACATTCTTGTCAACCACCGTCACCGCAGGTTCGGCCAAGATCGACAAAGAGGGGACGATCACATCAAACTTGGTGCCGAATTCTTTTTCCAGCAAGTAGGCTTCATTTTCCCAAGCGATCAAGACATCGCCCTGGTTGCGCTGCGCGAATGTGATGGTCGAACCGCGGGCACCGCTGTCCAAAACAGGGACGTTTTTGTACAAATTGGCGACGAATTCTTTGGCCTTGGCGTCGCCTCCCAACTTGCGCTTGGCGTATTCCCAGGCAGCCAAATAATTCCAGCGCGCACCGCCGGAGGTCTTGGGATTGGGCGTGATGACGCTGACACCAGGCTTGATCAAATCATCCCAGTCTTTGATGCCCTTGGGGTTGCCCGCACGGGTCACGAAAACGATGGTGGAGGTGTAAGGCGAACTGTTGTGGGGCAGTCGCTTTTGCCAATCTTTCGGAACCCAATTGCCGTGGGCGTACAAAGCATCGGTGTCTGCAGCCAGGGCCAGCGTGGCGACGTCGGCGTCGAGTCCGTCAATGATGGAGCGCGCTTGCTTACCGGAGCCGCCGTGCGAGGCCTTGATGGTCACGTCCTGACCTGTTTTGGCTTTCCAATACTTGCTAAAGGCGGCGTTGTATTCGACATAAAACTCACGTGTGGGGTCATAAGACACATTCAACAGCGTGACAGGTGCTGGTTGCGCCTGAACGGTCAACCCGCCACCCAGAGCCAAAGTGGCGATGGCCATCAGGGTGATGAATTTTTGCCGACTCAACATGGGGAACTCCTTTTTGTTTGACTGACTCACTGACTGACTCACTAACGACTTGAATTTTGAAAGTGATGCTTCAAAAAAGGAACGACTGATTTCCTGATTGCTTATGAGAAAAACGTTTATCGAGTCGTCTTAGGTCGGCTGCTTGGCTTGGTGCATCGAAAGGCACCATCAGTCATTTGGATGCAGCGTTCAGGCACCCATGCGCTCATCATGGATGAGTTACACAACGGAATCCAACGAAAGGGAGCGACCGATGACAACTCAATCAAATGCTTTGGTAACCGGCGGAAGCCGTGGTTTGGGCTTGGCCCTTTGCAAACAATTGGCCCAAGAGGGCTTTAAAGTTTGGATGGCCTGCCGAGACACGGCAGCAGGTCGCTCATTGGCTCAGCGCCTTCCCGGTGAAGTGGCGGTGGTGGAAATGGACGTCACGGTGCCCGATTCAGTCAAGAAAGCCCTGCAAGTGGTGGCGCTGGCAGATGACAAACTGGACTTGCTGATCAACAACGCCGGCATCTACCCGTCGGGTGATGAGTATCCTCAAACCCAGCCCGAGTCCCTCCTCATGGACACCCTGGCTGTCAACGTCGGCGGGGCGCATTCGGTCATTCAAGCCGCCTTTCCTTGGTTGCAACTGGGTCAAAACCCCGCTGTGGTGAATGTCTCCTCCGGCTATGGCTCATTGGCGCTCAATGCCGTGCAACACATGGACGCACTTTGCTATTGCACCTCCAAAGCCGCCCTGAATATGCTCAGCTTGCAATGGTCTCGTGTGTTGACGCCTCTGGGCATCCACATTTGTATGCCTTCCCCCGGCTGGATGCGAACCTCCATGGGCCGCGCCGACGGCAAATCGCCAGAGCAAGGAGCGGCCATCGTTTTGGAGGCTGCCCGCTTGTGCCGCCAAGGCCGACTCAACAAGGCCTACATCGGCGAGAACGGGCCTATTCCCTGGTAAGTTGAATCAATTAACGGTCTTTGAACACCGGCACGCCCTTGCTCACGGCTTGGCCAATTTTGAAAAAGACATCGGTGTTGTCCATCACGCCGGTGAAGGCCCAAGCGCCCCGCCCCATGGCCGACAAGGGCACATCGGTGGCG
>CAILKX010000054.1 GCA_903834975.1 uncultured Curvibacter sp. | reverse complement strand
AGCCTGATCGCAGGGGGCTGCCCGGTTTCCCAGCAACCACGGGTTTTTAGCGAGGCAGTTCGCTGTGGCCCATCAAGAACTGGTCGACCGCGCGCGCCGCCTGACGGCCCTCGCGGATGGCCCAAACCACCAAGCTCTGGCCGCGTCGCATGTCACCCGCCACAAAGACCTTGGGCACGTTGGTGGCATAGCCCCCCATTTCTTCGGTGCTGGCCTTGGCATTGCCGCGGGCGTCTTTGTCGACCTTGAAGCCTTCCAGAATGCTGGCAACCGGGTTCACAAAACCCATGGCCAGGAAGACCAGGTCGGCCTTGTGTTCTTTTTCAGTGCCCGCAATTTCGACCAACTTGCCGTCTTTGAATTCAACATGAACGGTTTTTAAACCCGTCAGCTTGCCGTTTTTACCGACGAATTCTTTGGTGGAAATGGCGAATTCGCGTTCACACCCTTCTTCATGGCTGGAGCTGGTGCGCAGCTTCAGCGGCCAATAAGGCCAAACCAAGGGTTTGTTTTCTTGTTCAGGTGGTTGGGGCATGACTTCAAATTGGGTCACGCTGGCCGCACCGTGGCGGTTGCTGGTGCCCACGCAATCCGAGCCGGTATCACCACCGCCGATGACGATCACGTGCTTTCCGTCAGCGCGCAATTGGCCCTTCAGCTTGTCACCGGCGTTGACCTTGTTTTGCTGGGGCAAGAATTCCATGGCGAAGTGCACGCCTTCGAGCTCACGGCCAGGGATCGGCAAGTCGCGCGACTGCTCAGAGCCGCCGGCCAACAAGACCGCATCAAAGTCCTTTTCCAATTGGGCCGGCGAAATGGTTTCCTTGGCCCAGTTGGTGACCTTGCTGCCTTTGGGCAATTCGCCCACGATGACGCCGGTGCGCACCGTCACGCCTTCGGCTTCGAGCTGCTTCATGCGGCGGTCGATGTGCGACTTTTCCATCTTGAAGTCAGGAATGCCATAACGCAGCAAGCCGCCGACGCGGTCGTTCTTTTCAAACAAAGTCACGTCGTGTCCGGCGCGAGCCAATTGCTGAGCGGCCGCCATGCCCGCAGGGCCAGAGCCGACCACCGCGACTTTTTTGCCGGTTTTGTGTGAGGCCGGCTCGGGCTTCACCCAGCCTTCGGCCCAGGCTTTGTCGATGATCGCGTGCTCAATCGACTTGATGCCAACGGCGTCGTCATTCAAGTTCAAGGTGCAAGCGGCCTCGCAAGGCGCGGGGCAAATGCGGCCGGTGAACTCGGGGAAGTTGTTGGTGCTGTGCAGTACTTCAATGGCCGTTTTCCAGTCTTGGCTGAAGACCAAGTCGTTGAAGTCCGGAATGATGTTGTTGACGGGGCATCCGTTGTTGCAAAAAGGCGTGCCGCAGTCCATGCAACGCGCCGCCTGCACCTTGGCCTGCGCATCGTCCAAACCAATGACAAACTCTTTGTAGTTTTTAACGCGTTGGGCGACAGGCTCGTAACCCTCTTCGATGCGCTCAAACTCCATGAAGCCGGTAATTTTTCCCATGATGGCTGTCCTTGTTCTTGGTTTGATTAGGCAGTCACAGCAGGTTTTGCTGCGGCCGATGCGGATTTTTTCTTGGCGTTGATTTCGCCCAAAGCCCGTTTGTATTCGTTCGGGAATACCTTCACGAACTTCGTGCGGCTGCTGGCCCAGTTGTCGAGCAGCTCACGGGCCCGCTTGCTGCCTGTCCACCGGTTGTGGTCTTCCAGCAGTTTCTTCAATTGCGCTTCATCGCTTTGGTCGCGGTGCCAAACGGCGCGGTCAACTTGGGCTTCTTGCTCGGCCGTGGTCAAAACCTTTTCCAAGGACACCATGGCCATGTTGCAACGCGAAGCGAAGCTGCCGTCTTCGTCGTAAACATAGGCGATACCGCCGCTCATACCGGCCGCAAAGTTACGGCCGGTTGGGCCCAACACCGCCACAGTACCGCCGGTCATGTACTCACAACCGTGGTCGCCTGTTCCTTCGACCACCGCCGTTGCACCCGAAAGGCGCACGGCAAAACGCTCGCCACCCACGCCGCTGAAATAGGCTTCGCCCGACGTGGCACCGTACATCACGGTGTTGCCCACAATGATGTTTTTGGCCGACTCGCCACGGAAGTCCAGTGAAGGACGCACCACCACGCGTCCGCCCGACAGTCCTTTGCCGGTGTAGTCGTTGGCATCGCCAATCAAATACAAGGTGATGCCCGCCGCCAAGAAAGCACCAAACGATTGGCCGCCCGTGCCTTCGAGTTGAATGCGGATGCTGTCGTCCGGCAAGCCTTCGGGGTGCACCTTGGTCAAAGCGCCCGACAACATGGCGCCGACCGAACGGTTCACGTTGCGCACCGCTTCAATGAAGTGCACCTTTTCGCCACGCTCGATGGCGGGACGTGATTTTTCGATGAGGCGTTGGTCCAAGGCTTTTTCCAAACCATGCTCTTGCTCGGCCACGTGGAAACGAGGCACTTCGGCGTCGGTGGTGGGCACAGCGAACAAACGGCTGAAATCGAGGCCCTGTGATTTCCAATGGTCCAAGCCTGGGCGCATGTCGAGCAAATCGGCACGACCAATCAAATCGTCGAACTTGCGGATGCCAAGTTGGGCCATGATCTGGCGCACTTCTTCAGCGATGAAGAAGAAGTAATTCACCACATGCTCAGGCTTGCCCGAGAACTTGGCACGCAAAACGGGGTCTTGCGTGGCCACGCCAACGGGGCAGGTGTTCAAGTGGCATTTGCGCATCATGATGCAGCCTTCCACCACCAGAGGCGCGGTGGCAAAGCCGAACTCGTCAGCGCCCAATAAGGCGCCGATGGCGACGTCGCGGCCGGTCTTCATTTGGCCATCGACTTGAACGCGGATGCGACCGCGCAAGCCATTCAGTACCAAGGTTTGTTGGGTTTCAGCCAGGCCGATTTCCCAAGGACCCCCGGCGTGTTTGATGGATGACCATGGCGAAGCACCGGTGCCGCCGTCGTGACCGGCGATCACCACGTGGTCGCTCTTGCACTTGGCGACGCCCGCGGCAATGGTGCCGACGCCGACTTCGGAGACCAACTTCACACTGATGCTGGAATGGGGCGAGACATTCTTCAGGTCGTGAATCAGCTGGGCCAGGTCTTCAATGGAATAGATGTCGTGGTGGGGCGGCGGCGAAATCAGGCCCACACCGGGCACCGAGTAGCGCAGCTTGCCGATGTAGTCGGACACCTTGCCGCCAGGCAGTTGACCGCCCTCACCGGGCTTGGCGCCTTGCGCCATCTTGATCTGAATTTGATCGGCGGAACTCAGGTATTCCGCGGTGACACCAAAGCGGCCTGAAGCCACTTGTTTGATCTTCGAGCGCAGCGAATCGCCGGGCAACAAAGGCATGTCGACTTCAACTTGCGCCGCGCCAATCACGCTCTTCAAGGTGGCGCCTTGGGCGATTGGGATGCCCTTCAACTCTTGACGGTAACGGGCTGGGTCTTCACCGCCTTCGCCGGTGTTGCTCTTGCCGCCGATGCGGTTCATGGCGACGGCCAAAGTGGCGTGGGCTTCCGTGCTGATGGAGCCCAGCGACATGGCGCCGGTGGCAAAGCGTTTAACGATTTCTTTGGCGGGTTCAACTTCGTCCACCGAGATGGCTTTGCTCGGATCGATCTTGAACTCGAACAAGCCGCGCAGGGTCAGCTGGCGCTTGGTCTGGTCGTTGATGATTTGCGCGTATTCTTTGTACGTATTCCAGTTGTTGGCGCGGGTCGAGTGTTGCAGCTTGGCAATCGCGTCGGGCGTCCACATGTGCTCCTCACCACGCGCACGCCAAGCGTATTCGCCACCGGCGTCCAACATGTGGGCCAACACGGGGTTGCCCGCAAAGGCGCTGTCGTGCATGCGCAAGGCTTCTTCGGCAATCTCAAACACGCCAATGCCTTGCACGCGGCTGGCCGTGCCCGTGAAATACTTGGCAATGGTTTCGGTGTTGATGCCAATGGCCTCAAACAGCTGCGCCCCACAGTAGCTCATGTAGGTGCTCACACCCATCTTGGACATGATTTTGGAAAGGCCCTTGCCGATCGCTTTGATGTAGTTGTAGATGGCTTTGTCGGCCGACAAATCGCCAGGCAAGTCTTTGTGCAAAGACGCCAAGGTTTCCATGGCCAGGTAGGGGTGTACGGCTTCGGCGCCATACCCAGCCAAAACGGCAAAGTGATGCACTTCGCGGGCTGTGGCGGTTTCCACCACCAAGCCAGCGCTGGTGCGCAGGCCTTCGATCACCAGGTGTTGGTGAATGGCCGACAAAGCCAACAAAGCCGGAATCGCCACTTGGGTGACGGTCACGCCGCGGTCGCTGATGATCAGGATGTTGTGGCCGCTCTTGATGGCGTCCATGGCTTCAGCGCACAGCGAGGCCAATTTGGCTTCAACGCCTTCACGACCCCAAGCGGCGGGGTAGGTAATGTCGAGAGTGTGGCTCTTGAACTTGCCTTGTGTGGTTTGGGCAATGTTGCGCAGCTTGGCCATGTCGCTGAAGTCAAGGACCGGCTGGCTGACCTCCAAACGCATGGGCGGATTGACTTGGTTGATGTCCAACAAATTGGGTTTGGGGCCAATAAAGGACACCAAGGACATCACGATGGCTTCGCGGATCGGGTCGATCGGCGGATTGGTCACTTGGGCGAATAACTGCTTGAAGTAGTTGTAAAGCGGCTTGCTGCGGTCGCTCAAGACGGCCAAGGGGCTGTCGTTGCCCATGGAACCCAGGGCTTCTTCGCCGTTGGCGGCCATGGGACTCATCAGGAATTTGATGTCTTCTTGGCTATAACCAAAAGCCTGCTGCAATTGCAGCAACGGCGTGCTTGAGGCCGAGGCCGAGGCTTGAGGTGCGGCTTCGGAGCCCGCCACATCGTCCAATTTGATGCGCAGGTTTTCAATCCATTGTTTGTAGGGCTTGCTGTTGGCGAGGTTGGATTTCAGCTCTTCGTCGTCAATCATGCGGCCTTGTTCCAAGTCGATGAGGAACATCTTGCCGGGCTGCAGGCGCCATTTGCGAACAATTTTGTTTTCGGGCACGGGCAAGACACCCGATTCAGAGCCCATGATGACAAAGTCGTCATCGGTAATGCAATAGCGTGAAGGACGCAGCCCATTGCGGTCCAGGGTGGCGCCAATTTGACGGCCGTCGGTGAACACGATGGACGCGGGGCCATCCCAAGGCTCGAGCATGGCGGCGTGGTATTCGTAGAAAGCCCTGCGGCGCTCGTCCATGGTGGTGTGCTGTTCCCAAGGCTCAGGAATCATCATCATCACCGCTTGGCTGATGGGGTAGCCGGCCATGGTCAACAACTCGAGGCAGTTGTCGAAAGTGGCGGTGTCGGATTGGTCGGCGAAGCTGATGGGGTAAAGCTTTTGCAAGTCGGCGCCCAAAACGGGCGAGGCCATCACGCCTTCACGCGCCTTCATCCAGTTGTAATTGCCTTTGACGGTGTTGATTTCACCGTTGTGGGCCACATAGCGATAGGGGTGGGCCAGCGGCCACTCAGGGAAGGTGTTGGTCGAGAAGCGCTGGTGAACCAAGCCCAGCGCCGAGACACAGCGCTCGTCTTGCAGGTCAAGGTAATAAGTGCCCACTTGGTCGGCCAACAGCAGGCCTTTGTAGACCACCGTGCGGCTGGACATGCTGGGGACGTAATATTCCTTGCTGTGCGTCAAACCGAGGGCCTGGATGTTGGCGCTGGCGGTTTTTCGAATCACATACAACTTGCGCTCCAAGGCGTCTTGCACGATGACGTCGTTGCCGCGGCCGATGAAGACTTGGCGCAAAACAGGCTCTTTGGCACGCACGCGGGGCGACATGGGCATGTCCAAATTAACCGGCACATCGCGCCAGCCGAGCAACACCTGGCCTTCGGCCTTGATGGCGCGTTCCATTTCTTGTTCGCAAGCCAAGCGGGAGGCATGCTCTTTGGGCAAAAACACCATGCCCACGCCATATTCGCCAGCGGGCGGCAAGGTCACGCCAAGGCGGCCATCGGGGGCAATGCCGTTGGTGGCCATTTCTTCGCGGTACAAAGCATCGGGCAATTGGATCAAGATGCCGGCGCCGTCGCCCATCAACTTGTCAGCGCCGACCGCGCCGCGGTGGTCCAAGTTTTCCAAAATTTTGAGCGCGTTTTGGACGATCGCATGCGACTTTTGGCCTTTGATGTGCGCCACAAAGCCCACGCCGCAAGCGTCGTGTTCGTTCGAGGCGGCGTACAAACCGTTTTGTTGCAAATGTTGAATTTCGGCTGCCTGGTTCATGGCGATTCCTGAAAAATAAGAGGACTGTGGGTCCCCAGTGACACAATGTTTATTCCGCGAGGGCAATAAGGGTATTCCATTGCAACAAAAATGCCAAGCGCTTTAAATAGGGGTCAGATGACAATTAATGAGCACCCGCTTTGGGTGATTTAATTATTGGGGACAGATTAAATCAAGGGCCGGATGCTCGGGGTCGTCCCGCTTTGGCAGGCGTCAAACGGCGCGCCGTCTGGCCCTGTAAGGCGTCAATGAATTCAAGGTCTCCCAAGACCCAGCCCTGCCGCGTGGTGGTCTCAAGTTGCTCAATCTCCGCGGCCGACAAGCCCAACTCCACTTGAGCCGCATAAGCCGCCTCGCGGGCAAAAGGGGTGTTGCCCAAGGCCCAATAATCGGCATGAGGACCCCATCCGCGGCCCAACATCGATTCGGGCAAATGGGGGGCCGGACGTCCAGCGTAGTGCGCGCCAGGGCTCCAAGCCGATTCAAAAGGGTGCATGGTCAAGCCCTCGCGCACCGAAAGGGTGTCTAAGAACACCATGGCAGGCAAAACAAATCGGCCTGGCTGCAAGACGCTGACACGGTAACGCCCCTCCCAAAGGGTGCCGCTTCGGCCATGACGGGTGTTGTATTGGCGGGTGTATTTGCGGCCCAAGGCCTGCATAAAAACAGACAAGGCCTGCGAGTGCGAAGGCGTCAACAGCCAAAAAACCCGGTTTTCGGTGAAGGCCCAAGCGTGCACTTCAACCCCTGAGTCAGCGGCGTAATCCTTGGCGACTTGCAACAGGCTCCGACGATCGGCATCGTCCACAAAAACCGGCGCCCCGTTGTGCCCCGACTGCATCACCAAATGGGGCAAACCGGGGAGGGACAAACGGGGAAGGCGGGCCATGACGTTGGTAATGTCTTTTTTATGAAGCTTACTTTGAAAAGCTTAAACGTTCACAATCAACCGGCTTCACTGGCGACTCGAAAGCGTGTGGCCGCCAACGCTTGCAAGCCAAACTCAGCCAGCAATGCCTGCAAGCGCTCCGCCGCAGCCAAGGCCCTTTGCCCTTTGGGCTGTCCGACCCCAGCAGGTCCTTTTTTGGCCAAGATTAACTCGTTCTTCATGCTGTGTTCCCAACCGACCAGCTCGGTCACGGTGACTTCATAGCCTTGCGACTCCAAATACAAACAACGCAACACATTGGTCAATTGACTGCCCAATTCCCGCGTATGCAAGGGATGGCGCCACAACTCGGCAAGGGGGGTTTGTTTCAAAAACAAGGCCTTGTTTTGACGCAAATGGCCCGCTAACTCGGCTTGACAGCAAGGCACCAGCACCATGTAGCGGGCCTGCTTGGCCAAGCCAAAGGCGATGGCGTCGTCGGTGGCGGTATCGCAAGCGTGCAAGGCGGTGACCACGTCGATGTGCTCGGGCAACCGAACATCGGTCGTGGCTTCGGCCACGGTCGTGTCAATGAACGACATGCGATCAAACCCCATCTCTGCGGCCATGACTTGGGAGCGCTGGACCAACTCGGCGCGGGTTTCGATGCCATAGATATGGCCACGACCCAAGGCCTTGAAAAACAAGTCGTAAATGATGAAGCCCAAGTAAGACTTGCCCGCGCCGTGGTCGGCCAAGGTGGGGCCAACCGGTTGCTGGGCAGCGGGATGTGTGGGGCGTTGTGGCTCGCTTGCCAACAACTCTTTCAACAAGGTTTCGATGAACTGAAACAAGTGATAAACCTGCTTTAGCTTGCGCCGAGAGTCTTGGTTCAAGCGGCCTTCGCGGGTCAAGATGTGCAGGGCCTGGAGCAAGGCAATCGACTGCCCGGGCCGAATGACCTCGGCCACAGCGGGATCGAGGTCAGGGCGTTTTGATTTCATGGACTTCATTGATCGGGCTTTATTGATTTGGCTCTATTCATTTGGTTTTATTTACAGAGTTTCGTCTCTTGGCCATCAAAGGGACTAAGTCCCAGATGAGGCCCCACCCCCAAGGCCTGCCAACCGGCGTTGCCCATTTCCCGCAACAAAGCCAGGTTGCGCTCGTAAATGGCCTCGGCTTCTGGAAAGGCCGCAACAGCCCGCGCAATGCTTTCTTCGCGCAACAGGTGCAAGGCGGGATACGGCGCTCGGTTCACTCTGTGCCCCGGGTCATCGGGCGGTGCGTCAAAGAATTCAAAGCGCGGGTGAAAAGGGGCCATTTGGAAGACCCCCTCAAAACCCATTTGGCGCAGGGTGCGTTCGGCTCGGGGCAAAAAGGCGTGCATTTCCAAAAATTCGGGCCATGCGAGCGGCAGCACCAAGACGGTGGTGTCGCGCTCGGTGGCTGAAGCGGCTGCTAAATCGGTTAATTCTTGCCTCAAGGCGTCGAGCACATCGCCCTCTTGCGTGGCCAAACTGAGCTGCCAATGAATCTGTTTTTTGACGTGCACCGCTTTGGCAAAGGGACAGAGGTTCAAACCGATCACGGCCCGCTCCAACCAGCCCGTCATGTCCTGCAAAACGAGGCCTTCATCAAGGGGGGTCATGCCGCGCCACCCAACCACTGGATGCCCGTCAAACGCTCGTGCTCTCGGAGGGCAAAGCGATCGGTCATGCCCGCAATGTAATCCACCACGGCGCGCAACACATCGGCTTGCGTCGCAAAATGGGCCTGCATTTCAGCGGGGCTGTCGATGTAGAGGCGAAACAAATCTTGCACCACTCCGCTGGCCCGATCGGTGGTCGCCATCACCTGAGGATGGCGATACAGGGCACTGAACAAAAACCGCTTCAGCAATTTCGATTCCTCGGCCATGCGCTCACTGAAACACACCAAGGGCGGGGCTTGGCGCACCGCTTCGAGTGAGTCAATGCCCTGCGACTTCAAGGCTTCTGAGGTGGCGGCCATCAGGTCATAAATTTGAGCGCTGAGCATGCGACGGATGGTTTCATACAACAGGCGACGGCCGCTTTGGGGCTGAGACAAATCAGGAAACTCCGCCAACGTGGCGCGACGGTGTTCGTCAAACAAGGGCACATCGGCCAACTGCGCCAGTGTGATCAGACCGGAACGCACGCCGTCATCGATGTCGTGGGCGTTGTAGGCGATTTCATCGGCCAGGTTGCAGAGCTGGGCTTCTAAGCTGGGCTGGGTTTTATCGAGGAAGCGCCGACCAACGCCGCCTGGCTCCTGGGCTTCAAGGGCCCTGGCGTTGTTTAGGGAGCAGTGCTTCAAAATGCCTTCACGGGTTTCAAAGGTCAAATTCAAACCATCAAAGGCGGGATAGCGGTGTTCGAGTTCATCGACGACGCGCAGGCTTTGCAGGTTGTGTTCAAAGCCGCTCAGGGTCTTGGCGCCCGCTGTGCCAACGGTGGCCGCTGGGTTCAATTGCTGCACACATTGGTTCAAGGCATCTTGGCCCGCGTGGCCAAAGGGGGTGTGGCCCAAATCGTGGGCCAAGGCAATCGCCTCGACCAGGTCTTCGTTGAGCTGCAAGGCCCGAGCAACGGACCGCCCCAACTGAGCCACTTCCAAAGAATGGGTCATGCGGGTGCGGAACAAATCGCCTTCGTGGTTCAAGAACACCTGCGTTTTGTAGACCAAGCGCCGAAAGGCCGATGAGTGGACGATTCGGTCTCGGTCGCGCTGAAAGTCATCTCGTGTCGGGGCGGCCGCTTCAAAAAATCGACGACCGCTCGAGCGGGCTGGCTGGCTGGCGAAAACGGCAAGGGTCATGGCCGTGGGTCTGAAAAGGGAAAAGCAGGTTTCAAGCTTGGCAACAAGCGTCGATGACTTCACGTACCAGTGCCTCTGGCGCACTTTGCACCACCGCGGTTCCCGGCTTTTGGATCAGCACAAATTTGATATCGCCTGCCTCTGATTTTTTATCGTGGCGCATCAAGGCCAAGTAACGACCGGCGTTGTCATGAGGGTCCAAAATCGGCGCGATGACCGGCAAGCCAGCCCGCTGAATTAATGCGCGCAAATCAGCGACCCACTGCGCGGAAACAAAGCCCAAGCGCTGCGACAACGTCGCGGCCATGACCATGCCGCAGCCGACCGCTTCGCCGTGTAGCCACTCACCAAAACCCAAACCCGCTTCAATGGCATGGCCAAAGGTATGGCCGAAATTCAGAATGGCCCGCAGACCGGCTTCGCGCTCGTCTTGCCCAACCACTTCGGCCTTGATTTCACAGCTGCGCTGGACCGCATGGGACAGGGCGGCGGGCTCAAAAACACGCAAGTCGTCGATGTGGTGGTTCAGCCAAGCCAGAAATGCCGTGTCAAAAATCGGTCCGTATTTGATGACCTCAGCCAAGCCCGCCGACAGCTCTCGCGCTGGCAGGGACTTGAGCAACGACAAATCACACAACACGCGCTGAGGCTGATAAAAGGCCCCAATCATGTTCTTACCCAAAGGGTGGTTGATGGCGGTTTTGCCGCCCACCGAGGAGTCCACTTGGGCGAGCAGTGTGGTGGGCAATTGCACAAAGGGCACGCCGCGCATGTAGCTCGCGGCGGCAAAACCCGCCATGTCACCAACCACGCCGCCGCCCAAGGCATAAATCACCGTTTTACGGTCGCAGCCGTTGGCCAAGAGCGCATCAAAAATCAGATTCAACGTTTCCCAAGTTTTGAAGGCCTCGCCGTCGGGCAACACCACTTCAAACAACTGGGCATGACGTGTCCCCAAAGCCGTCTTGAGTCGCGCCGCATACAACGGCGACACCGTCGTGTTGCTGACCATCAAAGCCGAGTGGCCCTTGAGGCCCTCGTAACTGGCCGGGTCCGATAGCAAAGATTCACCGATCAGGATGTCGTAGCTGCGCTCAGCAAAATCAATTTGGATGCGCTTGGCAGGAGAACTGACAGAACCCGAGGGGGCTGCAGCGCTTGGCACCGAATGAGACAAAGACGTCATGGTCAAAAAGACCTTTCCATTTGGTGCGCTGGCTGGTTTGATTGAGATTGCACTTTTTCAGGGTCAGGCCAAGGCAGGTTGAACCGATTCGAAATGTCCCGCATCAACAAATTCATCGAAGGCCGTCCGGTCTCAAGGATCAAGGAAGCCGAAGCGGTGTACCAGGCGTCTCGCGCGCTGAACAGTTCTTGCAGTTTGGCCATCGGGTCGGCCACCTGCAACAAGGGGCGCACCTTGTCGTGGCGCAGACGGCGCATCAATTCTTCGGGCTTTGCCCGCAAATAAACACAACGACCACAGGCTTTTAACAATTCACGGTTGGGGGCTTGGGTCACGATGCCCCCGCCGGTGGACACCACGCCAGGGTGGTTCTGCATGACATCCGCCAGCACCTCGGATTCGAGTACCCGAAAAGCCGCTTCGCCCTCGCGCTGAAAATACTCGCGAATGGAAACGCCCAAACGCGCTTCAATGACCGCATCGGTGTCGGCAAAAGGCACGGCCAAGCGTCGCGCCAACTGGCGACCCACCGTGGTTTTGCCGGCGCCCGGCATGCCGATCAAGACACAAAGCATGTCCTCATTGTAAGTTAGCCCCTGCAGGGGGCGCCTGCGCTCATTTCTCTCACTTCGCTCATTACGCTCACTCCACGGCCCCCACTCCCCCTGCCGCCTCCACAATAACGCGGGGTGAAATGAAGATCAGCAACTCCTGCTTGGATTGCGTTTTGGTTTTGGTTCTGAACAAGGCCCCCAAAACAGGCACATCGCCCAGCAAAGGCACTTGCGTCTGACTCAGCACCTCGTTGGTCGAATAAATCCCGCCGATCACCACGGTGCCGCCGTTTTCCACCAAGACCTGGGTCCGCACATGCTTGGTGTCGATGGTGATGCCAGCCGCGGTGGTGGTGCTGGGACTGTCCTTGTTCACATCCAGCTCCAAAATGACCTTGCCGTCGGGGGTGATTTGGGGCGTGACCTCTAGGCTCAAAACGGCTTTTCTGAAGGAGACCGAGGTGGCGCCACTGGCGGTTGCTTGTTGATACGGAATCTCCGTGCCTTGCTCGATCACCGCCTTGGTTTGATCGGCGGTGACGACCCTTGGACTGGACAAAACATGGCCTTGACCATCGGCCTCCAAAGCAGAAATTTCCAGATTCAAAATTTGACTGGTGCCGGCTTTAAAAATAGAGACGCCCAAACTGGCTGGCGGGTAACCGCCCTGACCCACCGCCGGCAAACTAACAAAAGTGGACGTGCTGGCCAAAGGCACGGCGGGCGTCGCACTGCTGCCCAAACCCACCTGCGTGCTGCCCTTGGACCCGAGCAAGGCGCCGCCGCCCAAACGAACGCCGAGTGAACTGCCAAAGCTGGCATTCGCTTCTACAATTTTGGCTTCAATCAGCACCTGGCGCAGCGCCACGTCCAACTTCTTGATCAAAGCCGCCACGGCCACTTGCCGTTGCAGGGTGTCGGTCACGAACAGTTGGTTGGTCCTCGGTTCCGCCATGACGACGCCTCGGCTTGAAAGAAATTTGGCGCTTGAGCCCCCCCCGCCCGAAAAACCACCCCCACCCCCACCCCCACCCCCACCAACACTTCCGCTTCCGCTCCCACCAAGGCCACCACTTAAACCGCCAGCGCCACCGGGACCTGCACCACCCCCGTTAGAAAAAGTCCCCACGGATGGCGATCCACGCAATTGACCCGCCAGATCGATGGCATGGGCGTAATTGAGTTGATAAGACTCAGTGACCAGGGGTTCTAAACGCTCCTGCCACTGGGCGGTTTCCCATTCGCGTTTGATGCGCCCCTCCACCTCACTGAGGGGGCCAATCCAAATCACATTGCCTTGAACATGTTGGGTCAACCCTTTGGCTTCCAAAATGATTTGTAAGGCTTGGTCCCAAGGCACCTCTTTGAGACGAAGGGTCAAGCTGCCTTTAACTGAATCAGAGACCACCAGATTCAGATGGGTGAAGTCGGCCAACACCTTGAGGGCAGAACGCACATCGATGTTTTGGAAATTCATCGTGATGGGCGCTCCCTCAAAGGTGGATTTGAAAGAAACCGTGGGGATTGCCAAATTGAAGGAAGTGGTTAAAGCGGTTAAAGAGGCGGATGGCGGGGCCGGTGTTGATAAGTGAGGCGAAGGCTGGGAGTTGGTCATCGGGGCTATTTCTGCAGCCTGCGCCCCACTCAAAAGAAAAACAAAATGGGCACCCAACCACACGCGGTCACGCCAAGCCCAGGGCCATGGGTTTTTGATTTTTTTGATGCTCATGGCACCACGTCCGTGGAGGCGGCCAAAGACAAGGTGAGGCTTTTTTGCTGCCAAACCCAAAACCCTTGAGGCGTTCTCATTTTGAGGCGATGGCTCAGTTGCACGGTTTGCTCGGCAATGTGTTCCAAACGCCAATCTGGGGTGACCCAAGCACCGGTTCGCCAAGCGCCCAACTGCTGGTTCACTTGAATCAAGGCCGCCCGTCCCTCCGCGTCTTGCCACAAGCCTTTCAGGGTCAGCTGCGGCGGCTGATCTGTGAAAGAAGGGCTGGGCCGGACATCAGAAGCCCATGTGGGGCCAGACGGCAGGCTTGTTTTCGGGCTCTGAAAGGGGTCATTTGACGCCGCAAATCGAAAGGCTTCTGGTACATAGTCAGGGGCCCGAAGCCGCTCAGACATCAGAATCGGTTCGCCAACAACCTCATTTTTAACCTCACCGTTCTCCACGTCATTAGACGAACTTGAAACGGGTTCGGATTGCAGTTGCGCCTGCATCCAGGCTCTTACGCCCTCTGGACTTTGAGGGGCCCATGCGGTGGGTTTGAACTCACCACAACCGAACAGACCGGTCCCACACAGCAACCCAAAAACCACGGCCATCCAAAAAGTCCTGCTCATGTGGGCTCTCCCACAAAACGGTAGGTACTGGCACGCACAGTCCACAACAGCCGCTCACTTTGAGGGACAGGCTCACGAACCAAAGTCCATTGATTCAAGGTAACAATTCTGGGCAACCTGGCCACGGCGGCACAAAACAAGGCCACGTCGACAAAACGACCGGTCAAACGCATTTGAATGGGCACCTCAATCAGGCCATTTTCCAAATGTTCAGCGCCTGGCTTCAGCCATTCAAATTGCAATTGGTGCTGGATGGCCAACTGGTCCAAGGACAGCATCAAATTGGGAAGCTCGGCCTTTTGGGGCAGTTGCTTTTCGAGTTGATGAAGGCGGCTCTGCAACGCTTCCGACTGCTGATGCACAGATTGCGCCTCACGCCACACCGCCATGCGGCTGATGAACTGGGTTTTGAGTTGCTGGGACTGGGCCTGCGATTTCCCTAAATCGGCCCGGGCCGGGTCCACCAGCAAGGGCCAACCCAAGGCCAGAATCAGCACAAAAATGAACGCACTTAAACCCCATTGCAACGCTTTCGGCCACTCCCCGCCCTCTCGCCAGGAGAGGCCCTCCAACTCGGTTTGAAAAAGCCCTTTTAGCCTGTCAAAACCCAGTTGAAGTCGCCACTTCAATTCAGGGACAAAACGGTTCATGGCGTTCGCTCTTTCAAATCTGCCCAGCGCAAGTGCGCGCGCAGGCTGAAATTCAAAGGCCCAGCCGACAACAAGGCGACTGGATTTGACGAGGGGGGTGATGGGGACTCAGAGGCCTCTTGACGGGCCAGGTCAACCCATTCAACTTGATGAAAAGCCGGTGATTCGTTCATGGCGTGAAACAACTCGGCCACCTGAATTTGCCGTTGGGCGTTGCCTTGTAAGTCCACCTGCAGCCCCGTCAAGCTGAGTTTGTTCAAAGTCAGGCCCGGGGTCAGGATCGGCAGGAGTTGGTTTAACAAATGCACGGCGGCGTTGCGGTCTGATTGCAAGGCTTGGATGGCGTCCCAATGGGCATTGACCTCCGCCAAGGTGGGTTTGACATTAGACAAGCCCACGGTCTGTTGGGTTAACTGGAGGATCCCCGCTTGCAAAATAAGCTGAACTTGCTTTTGCTTCCTTTCTTGATACGACAGGCCGAGGTGGAAAATGACCAAGACGCCCAAAGCCAATCCGGCGCCGACCCCCAGTCGGCGCCAAAAGTGTCGACGCCGTTGTGCCTGCTCCCACACCCGGTGGGGCAGGAAATTAAAGCTGAAGCTGAGCTGGGGCTTCATGATTTTTGTGGCGCGTGGTTGTCGCGTTGCACCAAGCCACAGGCCACACTGAAGTCGGGCGCGTCACGTCGTTCTTGGTGCGCCATTAAAGGCGCAAAGACGAAGATGTCGGCAGGCTTTCCCAAATGGCCATCCAACTTCACCCATCGTTCGGCCGGTGGCAAATCCAGCAACCAACCAGGTAAAGAGCCACTGACATAGATGCCCGCCCAAGCGGGTAAGGCAAGGTCATCAAGGGCGGAAGGGGTGGGGGCACCCCTCGTTGGGTTGTCTTGACTTAGATCGTTCAACTTCAGTCCCTGCAAAAAGCGAGTCAACACAGCTTGTAGGGCTTCAGGCAGCGCCCAAGGCCCTGACGCTGGGTTCGAACTGGGATTCGAAAGCGGCATGGCCCAGTGTCGTGAACCCCAGGCCAAGGTCTGCTCCTCGAGCAACACCCATTGCGACCCCGTGCTTTGCAGCAACTGCAATTGCGTGGTGTCCTGCGACAGCCAACACAAAGCCAAAAGTAGACCAAGGGAAAACTCCATTGGAGACCCCACTGGCCACTTCGTTTCTTGGGTCATTCGGCGCTCAAGCACCGCTCGACGATATGCGCAGGACTCTGTTTCTAAAACACACAAGGTCAAACCGGCGGACTCCGACAAAGCCAAGGCCTGCGTGACCCGCTCCAATCGGGTGGCCGCCACCCAAGCCGCTTGATGCGAGGCCCCTTCCTCCGGTGCCTGATCACCCCTTGTTGGCGGCGCCGTCACCGCTTCATTCAAAGCCACCTCCAAGACCATTTCACTCAGGGGCAAAGGGAGCCAATCGGTGGCT
>CAILKX010000053.1 GCA_903834975.1 uncultured Curvibacter sp. | reverse complement strand
GGACGCAACACGCGGTCGGCAATGGCATAGCCCTTTTGCAGCACCATCACGACGGTATTGGGTTCTTGATCCGCAGGCACCACGCTGATGGCTTGGTGGTGGTGCGGGTCAAACTTGTTGCCCGCTTCGGGGTTGATGGCCAGCACTTTGTTGCGCTCCAAAGCGGCGTGGAGTTGGCGCAAAGTGGCGGCTGCGCCTTCACGAATTTGCTCGTTGGTGGCTTCTTGAATGGCCAAGCCGGCCTCCAGGCTGTCGACCACGGGGAGCAAGTTTTCTGCGAACGACTCGATGCCAAATTTACGGGCCTTGGCAATTTCTTCTTCAGCGCGACGGCGGGCGTTTTCGGCTTCCGCCTTGGCGCGCAAGTATTGATCGGCTAATTCAGCGCTTTTGGCCTTGAGATTGGCCAGCTCGGCTTGAACATCGGCCAAGTTCGACTCGGCGGGGCTGTTGTCGCTGGCGTTGGGCTCTGCGCTCTCTTGATTTTGGGACGCGTTGTGGGGCGTGGGCTCGGCGGGGGTGGGTTGGCTAGGTTGGGTCATGAAAGAGGATAAAGGGGGAAGTAAATGGGAGAAAAGTGTCAAAAATTGACGGAACCCGAATGATTTGAGGATGGAGGCACGCCATTTCAAGAGGGCGCTGAAAAATTCACCGCGGTGGGTTTGAGTGGGCATCACCGTGTTCGTCAAAGGAAAAAGGTGGACCACTTTAGCATGCCCAAAATTAGCCTATAATCGTGGGCTTTGCCTTGCCACACTGCGCTTAGACGCCGCAGGTGGCTTCAACCTGAAGGAGAAAACATGCGTCATTATGAAATCGTTTTGCTGATCCACCCGGATCAAAGCGAACAAGTTCCTGCCATGCTGGAACGCTACAAGGGCATGATCGTCGCTGGCGGCGGTAAAGTGCACCGTGTGGAAGATTGGGGTCGCCGTCAACTGGCTTACCTGATCAACAAGCTGGCCAAGGCCCACTACCTGTGCGTGAACATCGAAGCCGACCAAGCGGTCATGGCTGAACTCGAACACGCTTTCAAATTCAACGATGCGGTTCTGCGACACATCACCGTCTTGAAGAAGAAGGCCGAAACCGGTCCTTCCTCCATGATGAAGACCGTCGAGCGTGAAGAAGCCCGCAAGGCCCAGCAAGCCGAGTTTGCTGGCACCGAGCGTTAATTAGAAAGGAATGTGAACCAGCTTTGTTTGACCGCCAGCATCGCAGAAACCAAACCTTTGCGATGGACCCCGGCCGGTTTGCCTGCTTTGGAGTTGTTGCTCGAACACGAGTCACAAGTTTTGGAAGCCGGCACCAACCGAGTCGCTAAAGCGGTGGTCAAGACAGTCGCTATCGGAACCTTGGCAGAAACCCTGGCCCTACAGCCCTTAGGCAGTGAGTGGCAATTTACCGGGTTTTTGACCACGCCCCGAAACGGCAAACAACTGATTTTTCACATTCAAGCGTTTCAAACCCTTTAAGCCTACCCCAATCTAGGAGCCCACATGGCAACGTTTAAGAAATTTGACAAAAACAAGCGCCCCAAGCGCAATACCCAATCCTTGCTGTTCAAACGCAAGCGCTTCTGCCGCTTCACCGTGGCCGATGTTGAAGAAATCGACTACAAAGACGTCGACACCCTGCGTGACTTCATTGCTGAAAACGGCAAAATCATTCCCGCCCGTTTGACTGGCACCCGCGCCATCTACCAACGTCAGCTGAACACCGCCATCAAGCGCGCCCGCTTCTTGGCTCTGGTGCCTTACAGCGACCAGCACAAGATCTAAGGAGAACAACCATGCAAATCATTCTGCTCGACAAGGTTGTGAACCTCGGTAACCTCGGCGAAATCGTCAAGGTCAAAGACGGCTATGCCCGTAATTTCTTGATCCCTTCAGGCCGCGCTCGTCGCGCCACGGCATCGGCCAAGGCTGAATTTGAAGCCAAGCGTGCCGAGCTCGAAAAAGCCGCTGCCGCCAAATTGGCTGAAGCCCAAGCCCAAGGCGAAAAGCTGGGTGGCACCACCATCAAGCTGACGCAAAAGTCTGGCGTTGACGGCCGTTTGTTCGGTTCCGTCACCAACCACGACATCGCTGAGGAATTGGCGAAGGCGGGCTATCCGGTGCTGAAGTCGCAAATTCGTTTGCCCAACGGCCCCCTGAAAATGGTCGGCGACAGCACCATCAGCGTGGCTTTGCACACCGACGTGGTGGTCGAAGTGAACGTGTCCGTTTACGGCGAAACGGCCTAAGCACCGGGTCCAGGCCCTTCAAAAAAGCCGCCTTCTGCAGGCGGCTTTTTTATTTTTTAATGGGTTGGATCGGGTTTTTCTTGATCGGTTTATCCCGAGATTTCCACGCCTTGTCCACAGCCTGCACACAGCTTTGTGCCGTGACGAAAAGGCCAAGGCAGGCTAATATGCCCGCTTGTTGAGGAAGTCCATGTCAGCTGTTTTCCCGTCTCTTGAGTCCCCATTTTTGCCGATGCGTGCGGAGCCCGACGAGCGCTCAGACCGCGAGGTCGCCAGGCTGCGCGTGCCGCCCCATTCGATCGAAGCTGAATCCAGTGTGTTGGGCGGCGTGCTCATTGACAACGGCGCTTGGGAAAAGATCAGCGACATCGTCGTCGAGGGCGATTTTTACCGCTACGAGCACCGCGTTATTTTTGGCGTGCTGAACACGCTCATCAACGGCTCCAAACCCGCCGACGTGGTGACGGTCTACGAGCAGTTGCAAAACTTGGGCAAATCGGAAGAAGCCGGGGGCTTGGCTTATTTGAACACCTTGGCCCAATATGTGCCGAGTGCCAGCAACATCCGGCGCTATGCTGAAATCGTCCGTGACCGGGCGGTGCTCCGCAAATTGGTGTCGGCCAGCGACGAAATCGCCACCAGCGCTTTCAACCCCCAAGGTCGTGCGGTCGACAAAATTTTGGACGAGGCCGAGCAAAAAATCTTCAACATTGGCGAAGAAGGCGCCAAGATGAAGCAAGGTTTTCAGTCGATGGACACCTTGGTGGTCGATCTGCTGGACCGCGTGCAGGAGATGGCCGACAACCCGAACGACATCACCGGCGTGCCCACTGGTTTTTACGACCTGGACCGCATGACCTCAGGCCTTCAGCCTGGCGACTTGGTGGTGCTGGCAGCGCGGCCGTCCATGGGCAAAACCGCTTTCGCCATCAACATTGCCGAACACGTGGCGCTGAATGAAGGCTTGCCCGTCGCGGTGTTTTCGATGGAAATGGGGGCGGCTCAATTGGCGGTGCGCGTGGTCGGCTCGATTGGCCGCATCAACCAAGGGAATTTACGGACCGGCAAACTGGCCGATGAGGAGTGGCCCCGACTGACCGAGGCCATTGAGCGGTTGCGCACGGTGTCATTGCACATCGACGAAAGCCCCGGCTTGAACTCCAGCCAACTTCGAACCAATGCCCGTCGCTTGTCCCGCAGTTGCGGCAAACTCGGCTTGATCGTGGTCGATTACTTGCAACTCATGAGCGGCAACAGCGGGGACAGCGGCGACAACCGTTCGACCGAACTGGGTGAAATTTCTCGTGGCTTGAAAATGCTGGCCAAAGAATTGCAATGCCCCGTCATTGCACTGTCCCAGCTGAACCGAAGTGTGGAAACGCGCACCGACAAACGACCGATGATGAGCGACTTGCGGGAATCGGGCGCGATTGAACAGGATGCCGACATCATCATGTTCATTTACCGCGACGATTACTACAACAAAGAAAGCAAAGACCAGAACATGGCCGAAATCATCATCGGCAAGCAGCGAAATGGGCCCACGGGCACGGTCAAATTGTTCTTCCACAAGAACCAGACCCGCTTTGAGAGTCTGGCTTATGGCAACAGTGACGACTTCTAAGGTTTAAAGCGGAGCGGCAAACTTAAAGCACGTCACTGGCAAAGTCGGCCAAACGAGAGCGCTCGCCGCGCGCCAAGGTGATGTGCCCGCCGTGTGGCCAGCCTTTGAAGCGGTCGACGGCATAGGTCAAACCGGAAGAACCTTCGGTGAGGTAGGGCGTGTCGATTTGAGCCAAATTGCCCATACAAATGATTTTGGTCCCTGGGCCGGCCCGGGTAATCAAGGTCTTCATTTGCTTGGGTGTCAAGTTTTGCGCCTCGTCAATGATGACGTATTTGTTCATGAAGGTGCGACCCCGCATGAAGTTCATGCTTTTGATCTTGATGCGGCTGCGGATCAGTTCGTTGGTGGCCGCTCGGCCCCATTCGCCCGCGTTGCCGCCGTCGCCTTTGGCCAAGAATTCCAAGTTGTCGTCCAAGGCCCCCATCCAGGGGCCCATTTTTTCTTCTTCAGTGCCTGGTAAAAAGCCAATGTCTTCACCCACGCTGACCGTGGCCCGGGTCATGATGATCTCGGTGTAACGGCGTTCGTCCAAAACCTGGGTCAAGCCAGCCGCCAAAGCCATTAAGGTTTTCCCCGTGCCGGCGGTACCGGTCAAGGTGACGAAGTCCACCTCGGGGTCCAGCAGTAAATTCATCGCGAAGTTTTGCTCGCGGTTGCGTGTGGTCACGCCCCAAATGGCATTCTTGGCGTGGCTGAAGTCTTTTAAGGTTTGCAAGACCGCCGTTTTGCCCCGAATCTCGGTGACCCTCGTGTAGAGATTGGTTTCGCCAGGGGCTTCTAGGTAGGCAAACTGGTTGATCATCAGCGAAGGCACAATGGGTCCGCTGATGCGGTAGTAGGTGTGGCTGCCGCTTTGCCAGCTTTCTACCGACTTGCCGTTTTTGCTCCAGAAGTCATGGGGAAGGGCCAAGACGCCGGCATACAGAAGGTCGCCGTCCTCCAAAGTTTTGTCGTTTTCGTAGTCTTCGGCGGCCAGACCCAAGGCGCGGGCTTTGACCCGCATGTTGATGTCTTTGGAGACCAAGACCACTTCGCGAGCGGCTTTGTCTTTGGGGGTCTGGTCAATTTCAATTTGACGCAAAGCTTGCACCACACCCAGAATTTGGTTGTCGGCTTTGCCTTGGGGCAAGCTGGTGGGCAGCGTGTATTGGAGGGGTTGGGTCTGGAAGAATAATTTGCCACCCGCCTCTTTGTGCCCGGTGGTGTCCAACTTCAGACCGTTGACGATGTCAGCGCCTTGTGCACCGGCCAAAGCGTCGAGGGTGCGGCTGGTTTGGCGGGCATTGCGAGCGACCTCGGTCATGCCCTTTTTATGGCCATCCAGTTCTTCCAGCACGATCATCGGCAAAAAGATGTCGTGCTCTTCAAAGCGGTAGAGGCACATGGGGTCGTGCATCAACACGTTGGTGTCCAGCACAAACAATTTGTTGGGGCCGGTGTGTTTGGTCTTTTTGGTCTTGCTCACTTTGTTCACCGAAGGGGGCGCTGAATTGACGGCCACGGGCAGCGCCTGAGGCAAAGCCGGTGCCTTGGTTTTAGCCGGTGTAGGGCTGACTTTATTGACCTTTCGACCGGTGGCGGTCGTTGGCTCGTTGGCTTGGTTTCGAGGGGGAGTGGCGGAGGCTCTTGCGAAGGCGGCAGGTGATTCGACCAAGTCAGTTGAAGGGGCGACACCCGAAAGAAGGGCTGCTTTTTTAGTGGGGGCGGGAGGCAAGGGCATGTGTGAAGGGGCTCCAAAGGTTCACAATTTCAGCGAAAAACCATCAAAAAGCGAAAAAGCCGCTGGGAAACCCAAGCGGCTTTTGTAAATGAGAGAGCAAGTTGTCGGACTAAAACCAGCTGCATATGCGAATCATTATGCATGACTCGCATGACTCGAAAAAAACTTAGGCGGCCTTTTTCAGACTTTTCAGGGCTTTGACGGATTTCAGCACTTCGTCCACATGACCCGGCACTTTCAGGCCGCGCCATTCCTCTTTGAGAACGCCGTCGGGACCGATCAAAAAGGTGCTTCGCTCAATGCCTTTGACCTTTTTGCCGTACATGATCTTGTTCTTGACCACGCCGAACATGTGGCACATTTTTTCTTCGGTGTCGGCGATTAACTCAAAGGGCAGTTCCAGTTTGAGTTTGAAATCGTCGTGGGATTTCATGTTGTCGCGCGAAACACCAAACACCGCGGCCCCGGCTTTGACAAAATCTTTGTATTTGTCTCGAAACTGCATCGCTTCGGTGGTGCAACCTGGGGTGTTGTCTTTGGGGTAAAAATACAAAACAACGGTTTGTCCAAGGTGGCTGGTATTGGAAACCTTCACACCGCCCGTCGCATTCGCCTCGAACTCAGGTATTAACTTGTTGACAACGATCGCCATAAAACTTCACTCTATTTCTGAGAGGGCAATAGACACGAAAGAGGGTGTCTAACTTGCTCAAGGCGAAGCCGCCTTGTCTGCAAGATGTGGATTTTAACCTGATTCACAAGGGGTTGTTTGACGTTTAGGTGCCTCCAAGGCCCTCAAGTCGGCTGTTCGAGGAGCAACACGGCCGCCACGGTGCGGCCTTCTCCCGCCAAGATGTTGTAGGTGCTGCAAGCGGCAGCGGTGTCCATGCTTTCCAATCCAATGCCTCGGGCTATCAGGGCGGGGAGCCATTCGGCTTTGGCAAAACGCAGGCGGTTGCCGCTGCCAAACAGAACCACCTCACAGCCCAAAGAGGCCAAGGGGGCGAAATCGGGTTCGGACAATGCTTCAAAGGGGCTTGCTGTCCATGCTTGCTTGATGCCTTGGCTGGTGATCAGCATCGAGGTGGTGAATTTTTCGCCATTCACCGCGACCCAACCTGGACCGTAGGCTGTGATGGTCTGGACGTCGACCTTGTCGGGTTGAAATTTCATGGTGCCTTTGGATTCAGTGCAGGACGTTGGGGTCAGGAAGTGTGGTCAAATTATAGGTTTCGCTTGCCTGTTGATCTGTCCATGAAAACCATTCAAAAATCAGCCAAATTGGCCAATGTCTGCTACGACATTCGGGGACCCATCATGGACCGCGCGCGTCAGATGGAAGACGAAGGCCAAAAAATCATCAAGCTCAACATCGGTAATTTGGCGGTTTTTGGCTTCGATGCCCCTGAAGAAATTCAGCAAGACATGATTCGCAACTTGGGCAACTCGGCGGGCTACACCGACAGCAAAGGCATCTTTGCGGCGCGCAAAGCGGTGATGCATTACACCCAAGAGCAAGGCATCAAGAACGTCACCCTGGACGATATTTATCTGGGCAATGGCGCCAGCGAATTGATCGTCATGGCGACCAATGGCTTGCTCGACAACGGCGATGAGTTGTTGCTGCCTGCACCCGATTACCCGTTGTGGACCGCTGCAACAAGCTTGTCCGGCGCCACGCCCGTGCATTACCTGTGCGACGAAGAAAACGGCTGGATGCCGAATCTGGCCGATATTCGCGCCAAGATCACGCCCCGCACCAAAGGCATCGTGGTCATCAACCCCAACAACCCCACGGGCGTTCTTTATTCGGTGGAGTTGCTCCAAGAAATCGTGCAAATTGCCCGTGAACACCAGCTGGTCATTTTTGCCGATGAGGTCTATGACAAGGTGCTCTACGACGGCGTGCAACACATCGCCATGGGCAGTTTGAGTGAAGACGTTTTGACGCTCACTTTCAACTCGCTGTCTAAAAGCTACCGTTCCTGCGGTTACCGCGCGGGCTGGATGGTGGTCTCGGGCGACAAGCGTCCTGCCAAGGACTACATCGAAGGCTTGAACATGCTCTCGAACATGCGGCTTTGTTCGAATGTGCCCGGCCAATACGCCATTCAAACCGCGTTGGGCGGTTACCAAAGCATCCAAGACTTGGTGGCCGAGGGCGGGCGCTTGCGCCGCCAACGGGATTTGGCCTATGAGTTGATCACCGCCATTCCAGGCGTGACCTGTGTCAAACCACAAGCGGCCTTGTACATGTTCCCCAAACTCGATCCCCAGGTCTATCCGATCGAAGACGACCAACAATTTTTCCTGGACCTGTTGCAAGAAACTCGGGTCATGTTGGTACAGGGAACCGGCTTCAATTGGCCTCGGCCCGATCACTTCCGAATGGTGTTCCTGCCGCATGAGGACGATTTGCGCGTTGCCATTGGGCGCATGGCCAAGTTCTTGGAAAGCCGCCGCAAGAACGCTTGAATCAAGCGCATCGACTTTCCGTATTTTTTCTCTCGTTATTCAATCACTTTGACATTCATGAAACCGATTCAAGTAGGCCTCTTGGGCATTGGCACTGTAGGCACTGGCACCTTCAACGTTTTGCAACGCAACCAAGAAGAAATTCGCCGCCGCGCCGGCCGTGGCATTGAGGTAACGATGGTGGCCGATCTTGATGTGGCCCGCGCCCAAGCCATCGTCGGCACGCACGCGCAAGTGGTGAACGATGCCCGTGCCGTGATTGCCAACCCCGACATCGATGTGGTGGTCGAACTGATTGGGGGCTACGGCATTGCCAAAACCTTGGTCTTAGAAGCCATTGCCGCTGGAAAACATGTCGTGACCGCTAACAAGGCTTTGCTGGCCGTGCATGGCACTGAAATTTTTGCAGCCGCATCGGCCAAGGGCGTGATGGTGGCGTTTGAAGCCGCCGTGGCGGGGGGCATTCCGATCATCAAAGCCCTGCGCGAAGGCTTGACGGCCAACCGCATTCAATGGGTGGCCGGCATCATCAACGGCACGACGAATTTCATCCTCTCGGAAATGCGCGACAAGGGTCTGAACTTTGATGTGGTCCTGAAAGAAGCCCAGCGCTTGGGCTACGCCGAAGCAGACCCCACCTTTGACATCGAAGGCGTGGACGCCGCCCACAAAGCCACGCTCATGAGTGCGCTGGCTTTTGGCATTCCGGTGCAATTTGACAAGGCCTATGTTGAAGGCATCACCGCTTTGAGCTCGGCCGACATTCGTTATGCCGAACAACTCGGCTACCGCATTAAGTTGCTGGGCATCACCAAGCGGGTGGCAGGGGGCGTGGAACTGCGTGTTCACCCTTGCTTGATTCCAGCCCAACGCCTGATTGCGAATGTGGAGGGCGCTATGAACGCCGTCATGGTGCAAGGCGACGCCGTCGGCACGACCTTGTATTACGGCAAGGGCGCTGGCGCTGAACCCACGGCCAGCGCCGTGATTGCTGACTTGGTCGACATTGCCCGCTTGGCGGCTGCGGATGAAGCGCACCGCGTCCCCCATTTGGCCTTCCAAGCCAATGCCATGAGCGATTTGCCCGTGGTGCCCATGAGCGAAGTCGTCACCAGTTATTACCTGCGTTTGAGTGTGGCCGACGAACCGGGTGTGTTGGCCAAAGTCACGGGCATCTTGGCGCAATCGGGCATCAGCATCGACGCGGTGTTGCAACGCGAAGCCGACAAAGTGGGCGGCGAAGGTGCTACGCAAACCGACCTCATCATCCTGACCCACGACACCCGCGAGGGCACCATGAACGAAGCCTTGGCCTTGATGCAAGCCTTGCCCACGGTGAAGGGCCCGATTCACCGCATCCGCAAAGAAGCCCTCGCTTAACTTTGCTTCATTCGGCCTGATTTCAAACGATATGCACTACCTCAGTACCCGCGGTGACCCCGAGCGCAAACGCTTTTGCGAAATTCTGCTGGAAGGCTTGGCTCCGGACGGCGGCCTTTACTTGCCCGAGCACTACCCTCAAGTGGACGTCGCCACTTTGGCCCGTTGGCGCGAAATTTTCAACCAGGGCACCTCAGCGGCTCGCCGGGATTCAACCCAACCCACCGGCTATGCCGAATTGGCCTTTGAGATTCTGTCGCTCTACATGGATGACATTCCCGCCGACGATTTGCGCGCCTTGTGCCGAAAAACCTACACCCCAGAAGTTTTTGGTTCCGCCGAAATCGCCCCGCTCAAGCCCTTGGAGCCAGGCCTTTATTTGGAAGCCTTGTCGAACGGTCCCACCCTGGCCTTCAAAGACATGGCCATGCAATTGTTGGGCAATTTGTTTGAATATGAATTGGCGCGGCGTGGCGAAGAGTTGAACATTTTTGGGGCAACTTCCGGTGACACCGGCAGCGCCGCCGAGTACGCCATGCGCGGCAAAAAAGGCGTTCGTGTTTTCATGACCAGCCCGAATGGTCGCATGAGCCCGTTCCAACAAGCGCAAATGTTCAGCCTGCAAGACGACAACATCCACAACTTGGCGGTCGAAGGCGTTTTTGACGATTGCCAAGACATTGTCAAAGCGGTGTCCAATGACCTGGAATTCAAGCGCCGTTACAAAATTGGCACGGTCAACTCCATCAACTGGGCGCGCTTGTTGGCCCAGGTGGTTTATTACTTTGCGGGTTACTTTCAGGCCACCCAAACAGACCCTCAGAAGGTCAGCTTCACCGTGCCTTCCGGCAACTTCGGCAACATTTGCGCCGGCCATGTGGCCCGCATGATGGGCTTGCCCATCGAGCAACTGGTCGTGGCCACGAATGAAAACGATGTGCTCGATGAGTTTTTTAAAACCGGCGTTTACCGCGTGCGGGGCAGCGCCGATACCTTTGAGACCTCCAGCCCCTCGATGGACATTTCCAAGGCCAGCAACTTTGAGCGCTTTGTTTGCGACTTGTTGGGTCGACTGACCCATGACGAAGGCGGTGTCTCTGGACACAACGCCAATGCCACCGACAAAGTGAAATTTCTTTTTGGCGAACAACTCGCCAAACAAGGCTACTTTGACCTGAGTGCCGACCCCCATTTCGAACAGGCCGCTGCACGCTACGGCTTTGCCAGCGGCCGCAGCAGCCACGCCGATCGCTTGGCCACCATCCGAGACACGCACCAGCGTTTTGGGGTCACCATCGACACCCACACCGCCGATGGCCTGAAGGTCGCCCGTGAACAAGGGCTCGGGATCACCAAGCCCCCCATGATCGTGCTGGAAACCGCCTTGCCCATCAAGTTTGCAGCCACCATTGAAGAGGCCCTGGGCCACCTGCCAGAGCGGCCCGCCAAATTTGAAGGCATTGAAGCCTTGCCCAAGCGGGTAAAGGTCATTCCGGCTGACGTGGGTGTCGTCAAAGATTACATCCAAGCGCATTGCCCAGCATGAAAGTGGTGGCTTTTGCAGGGCTGTCCGGGTCGGGCAAAACCACCTTGTTGGAGCGGCTCATTCCGGCCATGAAGCAACGGGGCCAGCGGGTCTCGGTGCTCAAGCACGCCCACCACAAATTTGATGTGGATCAGCCGGGCAAAGACAGCTACCGGCATCGGCAAGCCGGTGCGCAAGAGGTCATGCTGGCCAGCGATTTACGCTTCGCTTTGATGCACGAGCACACCGAACCCACGGCCTTAACGCCCCAAGCGCTGATCGCCAAAATGGCCCCCGATGTTGACTGGATTTTGGTCGAAGGCTTCAAAGACAGCACCTTGCCCAAAATTGAAATCTGGCGTGCGCCGAGCGCCGATTGGGAAGGACGACCGTTGCGCTTCCCGCATGACCCGTGGGTGGTCGCTGTGGCCGCTGACAGCGAATTGCCGCAGCCGCTCCCAGCCAACTTGGTTTTGCTGGATTTGAACCAAGCGGAAAGCATGGCCGATTGGCTGCTGAGCCAAGCCAGCCGCTTTGAATACCGAGCTTGACCCGCAGCACGCAAACGACCCACCGCAGATCGCACCCTGTTTTTTTATTAAAAGCGCCATGACAACTCTGATCAACCCCTCCCAAGCCCCGCGCAAACCCCTGCGCTCTTTGGACGATGCCTTGGCTGAATTGTTGTCTTACGCCCATGCTTTGGGGGACACCGCAAACGGCGTCGAAGTCGTCTCGACCTTTGACGCCGATGGCCGTGTGCTGGCTGAAACCGTGGTCTCGCCCTTACAAGTGCCCGCACACGACAACAGCGCCATGGACGGCTACGCTTTGTGTGCCGCCGATGTGCCCGAAGCGGGTGGCGTGCTGCCCGTCTCGCAGCGAATTGCGGCGGGTTCTGCGGCCCAAGCGTTGCAACCGGGCACGGCGGCGCGCATCTTCACCGGTGCGCCGGTGCCCCCGGGTGCTGACACCGTGGTCATGCAAGAACAGTGCGAAGCCTTGGACGGTGCCGTGCGTTTTTCCGCTCGCCCCCCCGTTAACCAAGCCATTCGCCGCGCCGGTGAAGATGTGGCGCAGGGCGCTGATGTTTTGTTGTCGGGTACCCGGTTGCACCCCGCCGCCTTGGGGCTGGCGGCCAGCGTCGGGCGCGCTGAATTGAAAGTGGTTCGCCGACCCAAGGTGGCCTTGTTTTCAACCGGCGACGAGTTGGTTATGCCTGGCGAATTGGCGCCAGCGCAATTGCCCGCTGGCGCGATTTACAACTCCAACCGCTTCTTTTTAAGGGCTTTGCTCTTGCGCTTGGGCTGTGAGGTCACCGACATGGGCATCGTGCCCGACCAGTTGGCTGCTACGCAAAAGGCCTTGGCACAAGCCGCCGAGCACCACGACTTGATTTTGACCAGTGGCGGGGTGTCTGTCGGCGAAGAAGACCACGTGAAACCCGCGGTCAGCGCCCTGGGTGAACTGCATCTCTGGCAAATGGCCATCAAGCCGGGCAAACCCTTTGCCTATGGCCGCGTGGGAGCCGCCCACTTTGTTGGACTTCCCGGCAATCCGGTGTCGAGCTTTGTAACCTTCTTGCTCTTGGTGCGCCCATTTTTGTTGCGCTTACAAGGGGCTGAGGAATTGGCGCCCAAAGCCACCCCGATGCGTGCCAACTTTGCTTGGCCGAAAGCCGATCACCGCCGTGAATTTTTACGGGTCTGGCGCAACCCAGAAGGTCGCTTGGACTTGTTTCCAAACCAAAGCTCGGGCGTGCTGACCTCGGCAGTTTGGGGGGACGGCTTGGTCGATAATCCGCCCGGAAGGCCCATTGCCGTCGGTGATGAGGTGGCTTTTATATCCTTTGCTGAATTGTTGGCTTAATTTTCTTGGCGGGAAGATGAACATCACATTGCGTTATTTCGCTTCGATTCGCGAGGCCTTGGGCACCGGCTCGGAAACCTGGCATACCGAGACCACGAATTTGGCAGCCTTGCGAGACGAGTTGATCGCACGGGGCGGCGCTTATGCTGAACGCCTGTCCAGGGAGCGACCCGTGCGCATGGCCTTGAACCAAGACCTGTGCGAAGAATCGGCTGCTTTGTCGGAAGGCGCTGAAGTGGCCTTGTTTCCCCCCGTGACGGGCGGTTGACCCGAACAGGGCCACAAGGGCTTCATTAAAGGGTTTCACCATGAACCAACCTTCAAACCGCTTTTCTGTCAGCATTCAAACCCAAGACTTTGATGTGTCTGCCGAGTTGGCTGCGCTGCGCGCCGACCAGCCCGGTGTGGGCGCGGTGTGCAGCTTTGTGGGCACGGTGCGCGGCGGCCATGGCCTCAGCCGCATGGCGTTGGAGCATTACCCCGGCATGACCGAGCGGTCCATCGAGGCCATGATGCAAGAAGCCCAGCAGCGCTTTGACATGCAAGGCGCAAGGGTCATTCACCGCGTGGGTGATTTGGCCATCGGCGATCAAATTGTCTTGGTGGCCGTGACCTCGGCCCACCGCGGACAAAGCTTTCAGGCTTGCGAATTTTTGATGGATTACCTGAAAACCCAAGCCCCATTTTGGAAAAAAGAAACCACCGACAGCGGCGCGCATTGGGTCGATGCCCGCAGCAGCGACGACGCCGCGCTGGCCCGCTGGGGCATTCAAAAAACCAATTCCAAATAAAAAGCCGGGGAAAGCCAAGAGAGGGCTCAAGAAGCCAAAAAAAGCCACAAAAAGCCACCAGGCCGAGGTTTCAATACAACACCCTCGGGCCTCACGTTGGCGCACATTTTCTGGGGTTTCGTATCTCCACGGCGCCCGCTCGGCGTCTGGTCATCATTTGATCCAGGTCAGTGTCTGGTTTTTGATTTAGGCTTGAAATCAAAGTGGATGACACCAATTGGGGTGCATCAGGCTTCTGAATTAACCCCTGTGGGTTCATTCGGGGCTGTCCATCACTTGGGCTTTTAACATCCCCTGAAATCAAAATGCGCACCGACAAACTGACCACCAAATTCCAAGAAGCCTTGGCCGACGCCCAAAGTCTGGCCTTGGTCCACGACAACGCTTACATCGAGCCTGCGCATTTGCTGGCCGCCATGATCAAGCAAGACGACGGCCCGCGTGCCTTGTTGCAACGCGCCGGGGTCAACGTCACGGGGTTGCAAGCGGCGGCCGATCAGGCCATCAAACGGCTGCCCAGCGTCAGCGGTGTTGAGCAGGTCCAGGTGGGGCGTGACTTGTCGATTTTGTTGCAAGCCACCGAAAAAGAGGCCCTCAAGCGGGGCGATCAGTTCATAGCCAGCGAGTTGTTTTTATTGGCCTTGGCCGACAGCAAATCTGAATTGGCGGACACAGCCCGGAGCTTGGGCTTGACCCGAAAGAGTCTGGAATCCGCCGTCGATGCGGTGCGCGGCGGAGAGGGCGTGCACAGCGCCGACGCCGAAGGTCAACGCGAGGCGCTGAAAAAATACACACTTGACCTCACCGAACGTGCCCGTCAAGGCAAGCTCGACCCCGTGATTGGCCGCGACGACGAAATCCGCCGCGCCATCCAAGTGCTGCAACGCCGCACCAAAAACAACCCGGTCTTGATTGGCGAGCCCGGCGTGGGCAAAACCGCAATTGTCGAAGGCTTGGCCCAACGCATCGTGGCGGGCGAAGTGCCCGATTCACTGAAAGGCAAGCGCGTCTTGTCGCTCGACATGGCGTCCTTGCTGGCCGGCGCAAAATACCGGGGTGACTTCGAGGAGCGCCTCAAGAGCGTGCTAAATGAACTCGCCAAAGACGAGGGCCAAACCATTGTTTTCATTGATGAGCTGCACACCATGGTGGGTGCGGGCAAAGCCGAAGGGGCGATGGACGCTGGCAACATGCTCAAGCCTGCCTTGGCCCGAGGCGAATTGCACTGTGTGGGCGCGACCACCTTGGACGAGTACCGCAAGTACATCGAAAAAGACGCGGCTTTGGAGCGGCGTTTTCAGAAGATTTTGGTCGGCGAACCGTCAGTCGAAGCCACCATTGCCATTTTGCGTGGTTTGCAAGAAAAATACGAAGTTCATCACGGCGTTGACATCACCGACCCGGCCATCGTGGCCGCTGCTGAGCTCAGCAACCGCTACATCACCGACCGTTTCTTGCCAGACAAAGCCATTGATTTGATCGATGAGGCGGCGGCCAAAATCAAGATTGAAATTGACTCCAAGCCCGAAGTCATCGACAAGCTCGACCGGCGTTTGATTCAGTTCCAAATCGAGCGCGAAGCGATGAAAAAGGAAACCGACGAGGCCTCCCAAAAACGCCTGGCCTTGATCGAAGAAGAAATCGAGAAGATGCAAAAAGAAATTGCCGATCTCGAAGAAATTTGGTTGGCTGAAAAAGCCGAAGCCCAAGACAGCCAGGCTGTCCGCGGGGCCATCGACAAGCTGCGTCAGCAAATCGAAGAACTGACCCGCAAGGGCGACTTCAACAAGGTGGCCGAGTTGCAATATGGTGAGTTGCCCAAGTTGGAGCTGCAACTCAAAGAGGCGCAGGCCCGCGAGAGCGGCAAAGGCCAAGGCTTGGGCGGCAGCAACGCCCCGCGTTTGTTGCGCACGCAAGTGGGCGCTGAGGAAATCGCCGAAGTGGTGAGCCGTGCCACAGGCATTCCTGTGGCCAAAATGATGCAGGGCGAAAAAGACAAGTTGCTGCACATGGAAAAGCATTTGCACGAACGCGTGGTGGGTCAGGACGAGGCCATCTCGGCGGTGTCGAATGCGATTCGACGCTCCCGCTCCGGTTTGTCAGACCCCCATCGTCCCACCGGCTCGTTTTTGTTTTTGGGCCCGACGGGCGTCGGCAAAACCGAGCTCAGCAAAGCCCTGGCGGGCTTCTTATTCGACTCCGAAGAACACCTGATTCGTATCGACATGAGCGAGTTCATGGAGAAGCACTCGGTCGCGCGTTTGATCGGCGCCCCCCCCGGTTATGTGGGCTACGACGAAGGCGGTTACCTGACCGAGGCCGTGCGACGCAACCCCTACAGCGTGGTTCTTTTTGACGAAATCGAAAAGGCCCACCCGGATGTTTTCAACGTGCTGCTTCAAGTGCTGGATGATGGCCGGTTGACCGATGGCCAAGGCCGCACCGTGGACTTTAAAAACACGGTCTTGATCATGACCAGCAACATTGGCTCGCAGTTGATTCAGTCCATGGTGGGCAAGGATTACGACGACATCAAGGACGTGGTGCTGGAGGAATTGAAAGACCATTTCCGCCCCGAGTTCTTGAACCGGATCGACGAGATCACGGTGTTCCACGCGCTCGACGCCAAAGACATTGAAAAGATCGCCAAGATCCAATTGGGTATTTTGGAAAACCGCTTGGCCAAAATGGAGTTGACCTTGCAGGTGTCCCCAGCGGCTTTGGCCGAGTTGGCCAAGGTGGGCTTTGACCCGGTGTTCGGTGCGCGGCCTTTGAAGCGGGCGATCCAGCAGCGCATCGAGAACCCCTTGTCCAAGTTGCTGCTTGAAGGCCGCTTCTTGCCCAAGGAGGTCATCACGGTCGATGTGGATCCCGTGCAAGCGCCCGGTGTTTTCAAGTTTGGTGAGACCTTGCACTGAAACGGGCCGGATGCGCTAAATTACGGCAGATGACCTCTGCTCTGACCTCTGCTTTTATTTCTGCCCCCATTCCGGCACCGACTCAAGAAAACATTCCCGCTTTGCGCGCCCGTTTGCAGCGGGAAGGCCTGAGCCACCAAGACGGGGTGCAATCGGTCTTGCAGGCGGCTCAAGCGCCCGAAGCGGCGTCTGTTTTTACCCGCCTTTATGCGCAAGAAGCGCTGGCCGCCGCCAAATTGGCGGATTCCAAGCCTGCTGGCCAGACCCCCTTGCCGCTCGCGGGCTTGCCCATCACCATCAAAGACCTTTACGACGTCGCGGGCGAAGCCACTTGGGCCGGGTCCGTGGTCTGTCAAAACGAGGCCCCAGCCCCGGTGGACGCCGTGGCGGTGCAGCGCTTGCGTCAGGCCGGTGCCGTCCTCATCGGCAAAACGAATATGAGTGAGTTTGCCTTCTCGGGGGTGGGTTTGAACCCGCACTTCGGCACGCCTCGCAACCCTGCCGACCCTGAGGTGGCGCGGATTCCGGGGGGGTCGTCTTCTGGCGCAGCCGTTTCGGTGGCGCTGGGTTTGGCGGTCGCGGCGCTGGGCTCAGACACCGGCGGCTCCATTCGCATCCCGGCCGCCTTGTGTGGTTTGGTGGGCTTTAAGAGCAGCCAATTTCGGGTGCCTTTGACAGGGGCATTTCCTTTGGCGCCGAGCGTGGACACGGTTTGTGCCATGACCCGCAGTGTGGCCGACTGTGCCTTGGTCGATGGGGTGTTGGCGGGCCAAGCACTTGCGATTGAAAACCGCCCCTTAAAAGGCATGCGCTTGGCCTTGCCGCAAGCGGTTGTGTTGGAAGACATGGACCCCACGGTCGCCAAGGCTTACGAGCGAGCCCTGCGCACCTTGGCCGCTGCTGGGGCCGTGTTGGTCGAGTTGCCTTTGCAAGAATTGGCCGAAGTGGCCGAGATGAACACGCCTTTTGGCCTGTCGCCCATCGAGGCCTACCGAATTCATGCCGAGCGCTTGCGCTCGCAGGCCGATCGAATCGACGCCCGGGTGGTGCAGCGCATCCGCATGGGGGAGGGCGCCAGCCCAGCCGATTACCAAAGCCTTCTGTCACGCCGACAAGACTGGATTGGCCGCATGGCGTCGGCATTGAGGGGTTTTGATGCGGTGCTGTGCCCGACCGTGCCCCTCGTCGCCGCGCCGATGGCCACGGTGTTGGCCTCCCATGAGGCGTTTTTCAAAGTCAATGGCCTGTTGCTGCGAAACACGGCCTTGTTCAACTTCATGGATGGGTGTTCGATCTCATTGCCTTGTCATTCGACGGGTGAATTGCCGGTGGGTTTGATGTTGTCAGCAGCACGGGGCCAGGATGCGCATTTGCTGTCAGTGGCCACGGCCGTGGAGCAGGCTTTGACTCTCGGGCAGGCGAAAGCGGGCTAAAGAGATTCGGCCTTGCCCCCAAAGTGTCCTTTGCGACAAGGGCGCCTTCCCCACTGAATTAGGATAAGGGCTTATGTCCCAAGCCATTTCTGCCCCGCTCGCGTCCAGCGACACCCCTGCCTTACCAACCCTGCGCCAAGACGCTGCTTTGATCGCTTTGGTCAGCATCGCCCACAGCATCAGCCACTTCAGCCAATTGGTCTTGGCGCCTCTATTCCCTTGGTTGAAAGAGGCTTTCTCGGTCACGTACACCGAGTTGGGCTTGGTTTTGTCGGTGTTCTTTGTGGTCTCGTGTGCGGTGCAGGCGGCCTCGGGCTTTTTGGTGGACCGCTTCAGCCCAAGGCCGGTTTTGTTCGCTGGCATGGGCTTTTTGATCGTGGCTTTGCTGATGGATGCCTTGGCCCCCGCCTATTGGGTCTTGCTTGTCGCCGCGGTCTTGGCGGGCATTGGCAACGGCGTTTTTCACCCCGTCGACTACACCTTGTTCAACCGCCGCGTCGCGCCACATCGCTTGGGCCATGCCTACAGCACGCATGGCATCAGCGGCAGTTTGGGCTGGGCCATCGCCGCCGCCATGATGGTGCCGATCGCAATGGCCTTCTCTTGGCGCTGGGCGTTGGCCAGCGCGGCCTTGTTGGCCACCTTGGTGCTGATTTTGTTGGTGGTTCAACGCGAGGTGCTGGTGATGCCCCCCTCAACCGACACGGCCTCCACCTCCACCTCCACCGACCGCAACCAGGCGCCCGATATGGGTTTTGATTTCCTGCGCATCCCCGCCGTTTGGATGTGTTTTGGGTTTTTCTTTTTTTATGCCGTGGTGCTCAGCATCATCCAAGCCTATGCGCCAGAGGCCGCGCGCCAGCTCCATGCGGTTCCGCTTCACTGGGTGGCGGTCTGCCTGACCATTTACATGGTGGCCAGCGCGTGCGGGATGGTTTTGGGGGGCTTTTTGGCTTCCAATGCCGATCGTTGTGAGCGCATCGTGGCCATGGGGATTGGCGTGGCGGCCGTGGTGGCTTTGAACTTGGCATTGTCCCCCGTGCCCGGCGATTGGGTGCCGATCCTGTTTGGCGTGATGGGCTTTTCCTCTGGCATTGCCTCACCTTCGCGGGATTTGTTGGTCAAAAAATCAACCCCGGCGAACGCCACAGGGCGGGTCTACGGCGTGGTTTACGCTGGCTTGGACATTGGTCAAGCGGTGGCGCCCGTGATCTTTGGGCGTTTGATGGACCAAGGCAATTACACGGCTGTTTTATTGGGGTTGGCAGGCGTGCAATCGGTGCTCATCGTCAGCGCGTTCAATGTGCGCAAGGTACGACGCACAACCGCGTAAAAAGCCAGGCGATCAAACCTCAATACACCAAGCGCTCGGGCCGAATTTCCTGAAGGATGGTGGTGGCGATTTCTTCGATGGATTTGTGCGTGGACGACAACCAACGCACCCCGCTGCGGCGCATCATGGCCTCGGCTTCTGACACCTCGGTGCGGCAATTTTGCAAGCTGGCGTAATGGGAGTTGGGGCGGCGCTCGTTGCGGATCTCCGATAAACGCTCCGGCTGGATGGTCAAGCCGAACAACTTGTTTCGATGCGGGACCAGGGCCGGGGGCAGTTGTCGGCGCTCAAAGTCTTCAGGAATCAGTGGGTAATTGGCGGCTTTGAGGCCATATTGCATGGCGAGGTACAAGCTGGTGGGCGTTTTGCCGCTGCGTGACACGCCCACCAAAATCACATCGGCCGCTTGAAGGTCTCGGTTCGATTGACCGTCGTCGTGTGAGAGGCTGAAGTTGATGGCCTCGATTCGGTCGTGGTATTCGCCGCTTTTGCTGGCGTCTGAAAACCGGCCCACCCGGTGGTGCGACTTCATGCCCAGCTCTTCTTCCAGTGGGTTGACAAAAGTTGCAAACATGTCGAGCAACATGCCTTGGCAGTTCGCGCGGATGACGGCCAGCACCTCCATGTTCACCAAGGTGGTGAAGACGATGGGTTTTTTGCCTTCAATTTCACCGGTGTGGTTGATTTGGCGCACCGCTTGGTGGGCTTTGTCCACGCTGTCAACGAAAGGCAGGCGGACATGGCGGGGCTTCATTTCAAACTGGGCCAAGATGGCGTTACCAAAGGTTTCGGCCGTGATGCCGGTGCCGTCAGAAATGAAGAAAACGGTGCGAGTGTGCATGTGAATTTTTTGGAAAAAGGGCTGGGTCCGACCTACAATCCTTCACATTATCCAAATTTGTCCATGACCTCCACCCGCCGCTGCGCTGAATCCGTTGCAAAACAACAACAAGATCTGCCGATTCGCCGACTGAGCCTGGAGCGCGCCCGATTTTTAACTTCCGGAGCCTTCCCATGTCAGCCTTGTTTGAATCGACCGCCTTGGTCGTCCCCTTCGAAAAACTGAGAATGAGCGACGTCGAGTCGGTGGGCGGTAAAAACGCCTCCCTCGGCGAGATGATTTCACAACTGCCCCAAGGCGTGCGCGTTCCCACCGGCTTTGCCACCACCGCCCACGCCTTTCGCCAATTCTTGGCCCATGACGGATTGGCTGACAAAATCAACGCCCGTTTAGCGACTTTGGACACCGAAGACGTTCGAGCACTGGCGGCCGCCGGCGCTGAGATTCGCGAATGGGTGGAACATCAACCCTTTCCCGCTGACCTCGAAAAAGCCATCGGTGAAGCCTTCGCGACCCTCAGCGCGGGCAACGCGCAAGCTTCGTTCGCTGTGCGGTCTTCAGCCACGGCTGAAGACCTGCCCGACGCCTCCTTTGCTGGCCAACAAGAAACTTTTTTGAACGTGGTCGGATTGGCCGATGTATTGGCCAAGATGAAAGAGGTCTTTGCCAGTCTGTACAACGACCGCGCCATCAGTTACCGCGTTCACAAGGGCTTTGCCCACGCCGACGTGGCTTTGTCGGCGGGCGTGCAGCGCATGGTGCGCTCGGATTTGGGTGCCGCCGGTGTGATGTTCACCATCGACACCGAGAGTGGTTTTGAAGACGTGGTCTTCATCACCTCCAGCTATGGCCTGGGCGAAACCGTGGTGCAGGGCGCCGTGAACCCCGACGAGTTCTATGTGCACAAACCCATCCTTAAAGCCGGTAAGCGCGCCGTCATTCGCCGCAATTTGGGTTCCAAATTGATTCAAATGGTGTTTGCGACGCCCGAAGAAAAAGCCGCCAGCGGCAAATTGGTCAAGACCATCGACGTGCCGACCGAGCAACGCAACCGCTATTCTTTGACCGATGCGGATGTCGAACAACTGGCCCACTATGCCTTGGTCATTGAGCAGCACTATGGCCGCGCCATGGACATCGAGTGGGGCAAGGACGGCACCGATGGACAGCTCTATATTTTGCAAGCGCGTCCCGAGACCGTGAAGAGCCAGCAGGCCGGCAAGGCCGAGTTGCGCTACCACCTGAAAGGCGCTGGCAATGTGTTGGCCGAAGGCCGGGCCATCGGCCAAAAAATCGGGACCGGCCCTGTGCGTTTGGTCTCGCACATCAGCGAGATGGACAAGGTGCAAGCCGGCGATGTGTTGGTGACCGACATGACCGACCCGAACTGGGAACCGGTCATGAAGCGCGCGAGCGCCATCGTCACCAACCGTGGCGGGCGCACTTGCCACGCCGCCATCATTGCGCGTGAACTCGGTATTCCTGCGGTGGTGGGTTGCGGCAACGCCACCGACTTGCTGAAGGACGGCACCTTGGTCACAGTGAGTTGCGCCGAGGGCGACACCGGCCACATCTACGACGGTTTGCTTGAAGTGGAGACCGCCGAAGTCGAGCGCGGCACCATGCCACCGATCAAAACCAAAATCATGATGAACGTGGGCAACCCCCAGCTTGCCTTTGACTTCTGCCAACTGCCCAACGAAGGGGTGGGCTTGGCTCGCTTGGAGTTCATCATCAACAACAACATTGGGGTGCACCCCAAAGCCATTTTGGATTACCCCAATGTGGATGGCGATTTGAAAAAGGCCGTTGAATCCGTGGCGCGTGGCCATGCGTCCCCCAAGGCTTTTTATGTGGACAAGGTGGCCGAGGGCGTCGCCACCATCGCGGCGGCTTTTTGGCCCAAACCAGTCATCGTGCGTTTGTCCGACTTCAAGAGCAACGAATACCGCAAGTTGATTGGCGGCAGCCGCTATGAACCCGAAGAAGAAAACCCGATGCTGGGTTTCCGTGGCGCAGCGCGTTATTTGAGCGCCGACTTTTCAGAAGCCTTTGCCATGGAATGCGAAGCCCTGAAGCGGGTCCGCGAAGACATGGGCCTGACCAATGTGCAGGTCATGGTGCCTTTTGTGCGCACCCTGGGCCAAGCCGAGCGCGTCACCTCGTTGATGGCCCATCATGGGCTGAAGCGCGGCGCGGGCGCACCCGGCCAAGAGCTCAAGGTCATCATGATGTGCGAAGTGCCCAGCAACGCCATTCTGGCCGACGAGTTTTTGCAGTACTTCGATGGTTTCTCGATTGGTTCCAATGACTTGACCCAACTCACCTTGGGCTTGGACCGCGACTCCGGCTTGGCGCTGTTGGCCGCCGATTTTGACGAACGCGACCCCGCCGTTAAAGCGATGTTGAGCCGCGCCATTGCCGCTTGTTTGGCGCAAGGCAAGTACGTC
>CAILKX010000052.1 GCA_903834975.1 uncultured Curvibacter sp. | reverse complement strand
GTGGTCTAAATCAAACAGGGCAAGTTTCATGGTTTAAAGACGGCCTTAATCGTCGGCCGCGAGCATTGTTTTGATGAGCGGAATGGTCACGGTGCGCTGGGTTTGCAGGGCAAATGCATCCAAAGCATCGAGCAGTTGCATGAGGGAGCTGAGGTCACGAGAAAAGCGGTTCAGCATGAAGTCCACCACTTCGGGACTCAAACTCAGGCCACGCGCTTGGGCGGCCTCTTGTAAAACCTGTTGGCGCTCGGACTCACTGAGGTGATGCAATTGAAACACATGCCCCCAGCCCAAACGGGTGCGTAAATCTTCACGCAGCTGCAAATCCGCGGGCGGCACGGTGCCACTGGAAAAAACCGCGATTTGATGCGTGTGGGCATTGACGAACCAATTGAAGGCGGCCTGCTGCTGAGCGGCGTTGTACCAAGTCACATCTTCCAGCACAACGGCTTGCCAGCGCGTGTCAAATGCAGTCGGCTCCGGGGTGTTGGCGTCCATCCACCCCATGTCGGCACCGAGTTCGAGAAGTCGGGTTTGTAAGCCTTTGAGCAAATGGGTTTTGCCGCTGCCTGAATCGCCCCAAAGGTAACAAGGGACCGGCGACCGAGGCACCGTCAACCACAAACGCAGGTGCTGGAGCACGGCTTCATTGGCCCCAGCGTAAAAGTTGTCCAAAGTCGGGACGCTGGCCAGTCCAATGTCCAGAGCAAGTTGTTTCATAGACGCGAATCGTAGCGCCTAAACCGGGGGTGCTTCTGAAAAACCGGCGGTGCCTTTGAAAAAGCGGCGGTGCCTTTGAATTCAGGCGGGGTCTTGGTAAAAATCACTTTCTAAATAACGCTGGCGGAATCGACGAATCGCCACCAACAGGACGGCGCTGACCGGCAACGCCACAAAGACCCCAATCAGACCGAACAGGCTGCCAAAGGCCATCAAGGCAAAGACAACATACAAGGGGTTGAGGCCGATGCGCTTGCCGACCAATTTAGGGGTCAGTACAAAGCCTTCTAAAACAGTGCCTGTGCCGTACACCACGACCAACATGCTCAGGGTGTGAACGCTGTCAAACTGCAACCAACCTGCCAAAGCCGCCAGCACCAAGCCCACGCCGTAGCCCAGGTACGGCACACAAACGGCCAGACCGGTGAAAATACCAATGGGCAAGGCCAGATCCAGCCCAAACAGCCAGAGTCCGGTGCTGTAAAAAATGGCCAAAATGACCATTTCGAGCAGCTGTCCCCGAAGGTATTGGCCCAGCACGTGGTTGCATTCGTCGATGAAACTGTAAAAACGGTTGTGCAAGCGCTCGGGCACCCAAGACATCAAGCCGGTGGTAAGTCGGTCCCAATCAACCAACAAATAGAACACCACCATGGGCAACAAAATCAGGTTGGTGAGCAAACTCATGGCCCAACTGCTGCCCTGCTGAAGAAAGGACAGTCCGGTGGTCCAGGTGGCTTCGCCAGAAGCGCTTAAATAGCCCATCAGGTTTTCTTTGATCTTGGCCGCATCCCATTCCAAGCTGATGCCCAAGGTGGCCGCCATGCCCTGCACCCACTGCGCCAATTGCAGCACCAACACCGGCACTTGCTTTTTAATCAAGGGGATTTCTTGCGTCAAGATCGGCACCAAGAGCAACAAAACGCCCAGCACGGTCACAAAAAACAGGCCTTCGACCCAGAGCACGGAGAGCACATGGGGCATCTTGCCTTTGGACAGTTGATCCCATTGGCGCACCACCGGGGCCAACACATAAGCCAAGACAGTACCCAAAACAAAGGGCAGTAAGACATCCCGCAAAAGCCAAAACAACGCCAGGACCAAAACCAAGGCGAAGAACCAAACCAAGGCCCGTTTGGCCAAGGGGCTCGGACTGGTTGGTATCTTGGCAGTTTCTGCAACGGGTTCGGTCAAGCGGGACTCCTTTAAAATGTCGCTTCATTCTATTGGTCCCGTTTCATGAGCACATCCCCTTCGTCGCCCGCAACCCCCATTTCATACAAAGACGCGGGGGTCGATATCGTCGCCGGCGATGCCCTGGTGGAGCGCATCAAGCCTTTGGCCAAGAAAACCCTGCGCGAAGGCGTCTTGGCCGGCATTGGCGGTTTTGGCGCCTTGTTTGAAGTGCCCAAACGCTACCAAGAACCGGTTTTGGTGAGTGGCACCGACGGTGTGGGCACCAAGCTCAAGCTGGCTTTCGAATGGCAAATGCACGACACCGTGGGCATCGACTTGGTTGCCATGAGTGTCAACGATGTGCTGGTGCAAGGGGCCGAGCCTCTGTTCTTTTTGGATTACTTTGCCTGCGGACAATTGAATGTGGACACCGCCGCGGCCGTGGTCGGCGGCATCGCCAAAGGCTGCGAATTATCGGGGTGCGCCTTGATTGGCGGCGAAACCGCTGAAATGCCGGGCATGTATCCCGCAGGTGAATACGATCTGGCTGGTTTTGCGGTGGGTGTCGTTGAGAAATCAAAAATTCTGACTGGCCAAAATGTCCGCCCTGGTGACGTGGTGCTCGGCTTGGCTTCGGCCGGCGTGCATTCCAACGGTTTCAGCTTGGTGCGCAAAGTCATTGACCGCGCCACCGAACAAGGGCATTTGCCCGTCACCCTGGACGGCCAGCCGTTCAAGCAAGCCATCATGGCGCCGACCAAGTTGTATGTGAAATCGGTGCTTCAAGCGCTTGCGCAGCACCCCATCAAGGCCTTGGCCCACATCACCGGCGGTGGTTTGTTGGAGAACATTCCCCGCGTGTTGCCCGAAGGCACTGCCGCCCATTTGCGCGCCGGCAGCTGGCCGCAAAGCGAGTTGTTTGCATGGCTTCAATCGGTTGCCGGCATTGACGACATCGAGATGAACCGCACCTTCAACAACGGCATTGGCATGGTGGTGGTGGTTGACGCGTCACAGGCCGAAGCCACAGCAGCCACTTTGCGGGCTGCAGGCGAAACGGTTTACACCATTGGTGTGATCGCCGAGCAAGGCTCGGGCGCGCCCGTTGAAGTCAAATAAAAAGCGTTAAGAAATTAAAAAGGAGGCGCCCCGGCCTCAATGCAGCGAGTCAATCAACTGGTTGACTTGCTGCAGGTCTTGTGCGTCGTGCACATGGTTGACATAAGTCTGTAAGTCGCGTTTGGCGGCTTCGGTATCGCCGCATCGGACATTGACCAGCCCCCGATCTCGGTACTCGCCCCAAGCTTGGGGCATCAACACGATCAAGCGGTCTAACACCGCCAACAACTTGGGGGCGTCTGATTCGGCCGCATGAATTTCCTTCAAGTTGTGCAGCATGCGGGCCACCAAGGCACGTGGCGAACAAGGCAACAACAATTGCGCCAACAAGCGCTCGGTGGGCTGAGTCCCTTCCGCATAAAGGCCCAAATGAGACAAGCGCTCGGCCAAATCCTCTCGACTCAGCGACTGGCCCGACAAAGGGTCCATGACGATGTGCGCTTGGTCACAGGCCGTTTTAACCAGAAAGTGACCGGGGAATCCGACCCCCACTGACTTCAGGCCCAAGCCCTGCGCCAACTCCAGCCAAATCACAGCGACGCTGATGGGAATGCCCAAACGGGTCCGCAGCACCGACGACACATAGCTGTTTTCAGCGTCGTAGTAGTTGTTCAGGTTGCCCGCAAAACCCAGCTCATTGAAAAAGTAACGGTTCAAAAAACCCAATCGAACACGCACCGAGGCGTCGACTGGAATGCGCCGCTTCAGCCGCACCAGCATTTGATCGAGCGTGGCCAACACCGCTTGGGTATCGAGCAATGGGTTCTCGTCTTGCGCCAGGCTGGCCGCCGCTTCCAGCAAAGGGAAATGTTCGTCACTGGCCACCAAAGTGGCAAAGTAATCGAGTGGCGTGGGGGCCCCTAATCGAAGGTGAAGAGAGCTCATGACCAAGTTCTACCGATTTTGCGATGGGGCGTCAAGGGCAAAGCTGCTTGGACTTGCCGCTTCACCGGCGCACAAATTGCCTGAAGGGCAAACCCAAGGCGCGAAGCACCGCAAAGTAAATCAAAGCCGCCCCCGCGATCACCGCGGCCAACTCGCCAATGCGCAGCCAACGCCAAGACGAGCCAGGAACCGCTTGAACCCCGAGCCAGTCAAAGGCGTTGTTGGCCCAAATCAAGAAGGCCGCCATGGCGGTGCAGGCCACCACAATTTGCAAAAAGAAATGACCCCAGCCGGGCAGCGGCTGGTAGCTGCCGCGGCGCCTTAATCCCCAATAAAGCCACAGCGCGTTCAGAAGCCCGCCCAGGCCAATCGACAGGGTCAACGCGGCGTGTTGAAAATAAGGCACCAACAACGCGTTCAGTATTTGGGTGGCGACCAGCACCCCCAGCGCAATGCGCACCGGTGTTTTGGTGTCTTGGTTGGCGAAATAGCCCGGCGCCAGCACCTTGATGGCGACCATGCCGACCAACCCGACGCCCCAACCCATCAGGGCGGGCGTGGTTTTCGCCACATCGCGGACCGTAAAAGCCCCGTATTGGTAAAGCGTGGCCACCAAGGGCTGTGCCAAGGTCAGTAAAGCGACGGCGCTGGGCAAGGCCAGCAGCACCACGAGGCGCAGGCCCCAATCGAGCAGATCGGAATAGGCCTGCGTGTCTTGCTTGGCGCGCGCGCCGGCCAGTTGCGGCATCAGCACCACGCCCAAAGCCACCCCCAACATGGCGGTGGGGAATTCCATCAAACGATCGGCGTAGGTGATCCAACTCACGCTGCCGGGCGCCAAATGCGAAGCGATTTGCGTGTTGATCAGCATCGACAACTGCGCCACCCCCACGCCCAACAAGGCGGGCATCATCAGCAAGACGATTTGGCGGGTGACCGGGTCGGCACACGCGGCGCGAAAGCGTGTCCAGGTCACGCCGAGGTGCGGCAGCAAGCCCAAGCGCTGTAAAGCCGGCACTTGCACCGCCAACTGCAACAGCCCACCGCCCATGACGCCAACGGCCATGGCGTAGATGGGCTCAATGCCGATTTGCTTCAATTGAGGTGCGCCCCAAGCGGCGGCGGCGATCATGCTGAGGTTGAGCAACACCGGCGTGGCGGCGGGTATCGCGAACTGTTTCCACGTGTTCAAAATGCCCGCCGACAGCGCCACCATGGACATGAAACCAATGTAGGGGAACATGATTTGGGTCATGTTGACAGCGGCGTTGTAACCCCCGGGCGCTTGCTGCAAGCCGCTGGCCATGGCCCAGACCATCCAAGGGGCCGCGAACACGCCGACCACGCAGGTGAGCACCAACACCCAAGCCAAAACCGTCGCCACATCGTCAATCACGTGTTTGGTTGCTGCCTCGCCTTGCTGTGCTTTGCTGGCCGCCAAAGCTGGTACAAACGCTTGGCTGAAGGCCCCTTCAGCAAAAAAACGGCGAAACAAATTGGGGATGCGAAACGCCACATTGAAGGCGTCGGTCCATTCGCTGGCGCCAAAAACCGAGGCCATCAGCAATTCGCGCACCAAACCCGTGATGCGCGAGGCCAAGGTCAGCAAAGAGACGGTAGAAGCGGATTTGAGCAGGGACACGGTGGTCAAGTATATAATCGAGGGCTTTGCTGACAACATCTATCAACACAAGGAATACACACCATGGCATCTGCTAAGCCAAAGAAAAAGAACCCGCGCCTGGCGTCGGGCCGTAAACGCGCCCGTCAGGACGTGAAACTGAACGCCGCCAACACCTCGTTGCGCTCCAAATACCGTACCGCTGTGAAGAACGTCGAAAAGGCTGTTCTGAGCGGCGACAAGACCAAAGCGGCTGCCGCTTTCGCCATCGCCCAGAGCGTGGTGGACAGCGTGGCCGACAAGGGCATCTTCCACAAGAACAAGGCGTCTCGCGACAAGAGCCGCCTGGCCGCCAAGGTGAAAACCTTGGCCCTCTCCGCTGCCGCTTAATTTAGGCCCAGCTCAAAAAATCAGCCCGAGGGGTCACCCCCTCGCCGTTTGAAACGGGTGCGCTGTCAGCAAAGAAGCAAGAGCCGCCAGTCGAAAGACTTGGCGGTTTTTTGTTGCCCCCATTTTTTCGCCCCTCACCCTTTTGCATCCGCAGGCAAAGGCGGCAAATTGTCCGGCACCGGGGCCAAAGTCGGGCTTGGCATGGCCCTGGAAAAGTGCGGTGAAACAATCGGGATCTGAGCCTGGTTGAAGCAATCTTGCACATGGGCTTTCAAATCGGAACTCACGCCCGCCGGTTCGGAGTTGCGAGGAATGTGGCAATACATTTCGTAGACCACGTAAAAGTCGCCCAAGTCGTTTTGCAACACATACGGCGCCGGGTCTTCCAATACCTGCGAGGTGCGCTTGGCGGCCTCCTTCAGCAAGGCCTGAACCTGACGCCATGGCGCATCGTAACCAATGCTCACACGGACTGAAATTTGGTTGCCTGTCTGAGGCCCTTTTAAGGAATAATTTTTGACCGGCTTGGAAATCAAAAGTTGATTGGGGATGGTCACGATTTGATCCAGGCAATTGCTGATTTTCACGTTCAAGGTGGTGATGGCGACCACCACGCCTTCCAACGCATCATGGCCGGCGCCCACCACAACCCGGTCACCGACTTTGAAAGAGCGCGAAAAAATCAAGACCAATCCGCTCATGATTTGATTGGCCAATCCCGTCGACCCCAGCGTCAAGATGGTGCCCAACATCACCAACAAGCCCTTCAAAGCTTCGGAATCACCTCCGGGTAAATAAGGGTAGGCCAAAACAAAGGCCAGCGCCCAGATGGCCAAAGAAATCAGGTCACGAATGGCTTGCCACAACTCAGGTTGGGCCGTTGCATCGTCATGGGCCCTTTCTTGAAGGGCCTGAAAAATAGCCTGGTTGGCGTTCACCCCCATCTTGGCAATCAAAAAGATCAGCCCCATCATCACCCAATTGCCCAAACTGTTGACAAACGAGTGCCCCAATTGACTCAGTTGAGCAGCAACCACGGACTCCAAGTGTTGGCCAATCTCCTCGGTTTTGGGGAATAAAACCAGGATGAAGGTCAGCCATACAAAGCTGGCCGCCCCCGTCATCAGCCAAGCGATCATGGTCAATAAGTTGGCCCCTAAATGGGCAGCCAAGGCCTTGATCAGTCCCCACCATGTTTCACGCGATGGGGTCAGTGGTAAAGGGGTATGGGGCGTCTGCGCTGGCTCAGTCGTCGCTTTGGGCGCTTTCACTTTTCGGGTCGCCACGCCTCGTCGATCTGCAAACCCCTTTCGCAAGGCCTTCACGAAAGACCAGAGGCACAGCAATAACAAAACCAGGAGCAAGGTCAGCCCCAAGGCCCGCACAACCGGTTCGCTGAAAAAATGAGACATGCCGAATGCTAGAAGCCTTTAGCGGCCGCATCAGCAACAGAATCTGTGTTCTTGTGTCGGTTTGTAGCGCCGACCGAGGCCGATTAAGGCGTCACGACTTTCAACTTGTTGTCTCGGGCAAAGTTCATGACGAACTCCCAAGCCATGGGCTCGGCTTCTCGCAAGTCGATGTGGATGATGACGCATTTCACACCGTCAATCGTATTGGGAACACACCAAGGGGAATAGCTGAGGTGACTGCCCATTTGGGCACCGCCGGGGCGGAACTGGCTCATGACGCCGGCCAGGCGCTCGGCCCAATCGCTCGGTCTAAAGGTTTTGCCATCCAGGCTAACGCCATGGATAAAGACTTCTTGGGCTGAGGGTGAAACCATGTGGGAAGACTTTGAGAATTAGGCGCTGAGAAAAGTCACTTGGTACGGGCTTTTGGTAAAGGGGATGATAGCGAGGATCGCCCGCTTCATCATGACAAGTATTGTATCTTATATAAGACTTAAGCTCAGATTTCGTTGTCATCGACAAGCCCTAAAATCTGCCCTCTTGGCTTTTGCATTTTGCCCCGTTGTCCTCATTCGATGTCGATTGCCCCTTCACCTTCATTGGAACTTTCATGACCGCCGTGACCCCCGCTGCCGCCACTTCACCCCACGTGATGAACACCTATGGGCGCGTGCCCATCGCCATGTCACATGGGCAAGGTGCCTGGCTTTGGGACGTGAATGGCAAAAAATACCTGGATGGTCTGGGCGGCATTGCGGTCAACACCTTGGGCCACAACCACCCCCAACTCGTGGCGGCCCTGCAAGACCAAGTGGCCAAGCTGATTCACTGCAGCAACTACTACCATGTGCCCGGCCAAGAAGCCCTGGCCACTGAATTGGTGGCCCTCTCGGGTTTGACCAATGCGTTTTTCTGTTCGACGGGTTTGGAGGCCAACGAAGCGGCGATCAAATTGGCACGCAAATTTGGGCACGACAAAGGCATCGAGATGCCGACCATCGTGGTGCTCGAAAAATCTTTCCATGGCCGCTCGATAGCCACTCTGTCGGCCACGGGCAATGAAAAACTCAAGGTCGGTTTTGGCCCCATGGTCGAGGGCTTTTTGCGCGTGCCCCGCAACGACATCGAGGCCTTGAAGCAGGCCACGGCCCACAACCCCAATGTGGTCGCCGTGTTTGTGGAAACCATTCAGGGTGAAGGGGGCGTGAACCCCATGCACCTCGATTACCTGAGAGACCTGCGCACGCTTTGCGACGAGCGCGATTGGCTGTTGATGTTGGACGAAGTGCAGTCGGGCATGGGCCGCACGGGCAAGTGGTTTGCCCACCAATGGGCGGGCATCGTGCCCGACGTGATGCCCTTGGCGAAAGGCTTGGGCTCTGGTGTGCCGATTGGCGCCGTCGTGGCGGGCCCAAAGGCAGCACATATTTTTCAACCGGGCAACCACGGGACGACCTTTGGCGGCAACCCCTTGGCCATGCGCGCCGGCATTGAAACCATTCGCATCATGAAAGAAGAAGGCCTGTTGGAGAATGCTGCCCATGTCGGTGCGCATTTGAAGGCGGGTTTAGAAGCGGCGTTGCAAGGCGTGGCGGGCGTGAAGGAAATTCGTGGCCAGGGCCTGATGTTGGGCATTGAACTGGACCGCGCTTGCGGCGTCATCACGGGCCGAGCTGCTGAAGCCGGTTTGCTCTTGAGCGTCACCGCCGACAGCGTGGTTCGCTTGGTGCCGCCGCTGATTTTGAGCACCGCTGAAGCCGATCAAATTGTTTCAATTTTGGTCCCCGTGATCAAAACCTTCCTTTCTGAGCCCCAAGGCTGAGCCATGCAAAAACCCCCGCTGCGGCATTACCTTCAGTTCAAAGACTTCACGGCGGCTGAGTACGCCGAGGTGTTTCATCGCGCCGAAGTCATTAAAAACAAGTTCAAGTCATACGAAAAATACCAGCCCTTGGTGGACCGTACCTTGGCCATGATTTTCGAAAAAGCCTCCACCCGCACCCGTGTGAGCTTTGAGGCCGGCATGTACCAAATGGGCGGCTCCGTGGTGCACTTGACCACGGGCGACAGCCAGCTGGGTCGTGCCGAGCCGATCGAAGACAGCGCCAAAGTCATCAGCCGGATGGTCGACTTGGTGATGATTCGCACCTTCGGCCAAGACAAAATTGAACGCTTTGCCGCGCACTCCCGGGTGCCCGTCATCAACGGCTTGACCAACGAGTTTCACCCCTGCCAGATTCTGGCCGATTTGTTCACCTTCATCGAACACCGCGGCAGCATTCAGGGCAAGGTGGTGGCTTGGGTGGGCGACGGCAACAACATGGCCAACACTTGGTTGCAGGCCGCTGAGTTGTTGGGCTTTACGGTCCACGTCAGCACGCCCAGCGGCTACGAAATTGACCCGTCCATCGCGGGAATTCAAAACACCCACTGCTACCGGGTTTTCAAAGACCCTTTAGAAGCCTGCGCTGGGGCGCACTTGGTGACCACCGATGTCTGGACCAGCATGGGTTACGAGGCTGAAAACGAGGCCCGCCTCAGCGCCTTTGCCAAATGGTGCGTGAACAGCGAGATGATGGCGCAAGCCCAACCCAACGCTTTGTTCATGCATTGCCTGCCGGCACACCGCGGCGAAGAAGTGAGTGCGGAAGTGATCGACGGCCCGCAATCGGTGGTTTGGGACGAGGCCGAAAACCGCATGCACGTGCAAAAAGCCCTGATGGAGTTTTTGCTGCTGGGTTCTGTGAAGAACTAAAACTCGGTCGCTGTTTTGGTGGCCAAGTTTGCGGCTAATTTCGCTGTTAATTTCGCGGCCAATTTGAAGGCTTATTCGGGCCGCATCCAAATCGCCTTTTGGCTCACCGGATTCGCAGGACTCGCCGTGCTCGGCCCTTCACGGCGCTGCCCAAGCGCTGATAAATCGGGGCTGAGTGGGTTGTTTGCGTTGTTTGGGTTGTTTGGGTTTGGCGCCGTCCACCCATTCTGTCCAGTCGATTGGGTTTTACTCACCGAGCCACAAGACTCACACGTCGACTCGCAGGCGCCGCAACTCGGCGCTTGAGCCCACTTGGGACTGAACCGACCCAAATGCGCACGCCAATTTTTGGGCAGCCAATACCAAACCGCATAGACCACGGCCAACAACACCAAGACGCTGGTGATGAGGGTTTCCAAGTGGGGGGTCTCTGACATAAATGCGGTTTAGGTTTGGGTTTAGGTTTGGTTTTTTTAGGTTTTGGTTAAAGGCCAATGGTGATCGGTTATGGCCAAGTGGCCAAAAGACCAAGAGGCCAAGGTCAAGGTCAAGGTCAAGGTCAAGGTCAAAAACTGGGCGTTTGCCAAGGTTAAGCCCCGGTGAGCCACAACGTCAAGTGGTAGGTCAGCCAGCAAGCCAGGTAAGCCAAGACAAACAAATAGCCGGCCATGCCGAACACATAGCGCCAAGCGTTCGTCTCTCGCTTCACCGTGGCCAAGGTCGACAGGCATTGCGGCGCAAACACATACCAAACCAAAAGTGACATGGCCGTCGCCAGGGACCAGCTTTGGGCAATCAAGGGCGTGAGTTCGGTGGCCACGCCTTCGCCGGTCGCCGACAAGGCATAAACCGTCCCCAAAGCCCCGACAGCCACTTCACGCGCTGCCAAGCCAGGCACCAAGGCAATGGCAATTTGCCAATTGAAACCAATCGGTGCAAAGACGTGCAAAAGCCCGTGGCCCATGCGGCCGGCCAAGCTGTATTGAATGGCCGGCCCCATCGAAGGTTGCCAGCCCTCGGGGGGACCAGGGAAGGTCGACAAGAACCACAACACCACCATCAAGGCCAAGATGATGCTGCCCACACGGGTCACAAAAATCTGAGCGCGTTCATAAAGGCCCCGGAACAAATTGCGCGGGCTGGGCCAACGGTAGGCGGGCAACTCCATCAGCAAGGGGGTGGGTTGCGCCTTGCCCTGCCACAGCTTGAACACATAGGCCACCGCCATGGCGCTCACGATGCCGCCGACATACAAAGCGAACATCACCAAGCCTTGCAAGTTGAACACGCCCCAGACTGTCTTGGCCGGAATAAACGCAGCGATCAGCAAGGCATACACCGGCAATCGGGCCGAGCAGGTCATGAGCGGAGCCACCATGATGGTCACCAAGCGGTCGCGCCAATGCGTGATGGTGCGGGTCGCCATGATGCCGGGAATGGCGCAGGCAAAGCTAGACAACAAAGGGATGAAGGAGCGCCCCGACAGGCCCACCGAGCCCATCACGCGGTCCAGTAGAAAAGCGGCGCGGGGTAAATAACCGCTGTCTTCTAAAACCAAGATGAAGAAAAACAAAATCAGGATTTGCGGCAAAAACACCAAAACGCCACCCGCCCCGGCCAAAACGCCATTCGTCAGAAGGCTCTCCAACACACCCGGGGCCATGTGCTCACGCAACAAAACGGACAGCCCATCAACGCCTTCCTTGATGGCCTCCATGGGGGCTGTGGCCCAGCTGAAAACGGCTTGAAACATCAAAAACAAGGTGCCCGCCAGGATCAACATGCCCCAGAAAGGGTGAAGGACAACGCGGTCAATCGCATCGTCGGTCTTGAACATTTGCTCGGGGGTTTTGTCGCTGACGACGGTGGCCTGCAAGAGTTGTCGAACCGCCAGTTGCGTCGCCAGCACTTCATCGAAATGGGGCGGCTGCCAAGCGGTCAAGGGGTCGCTTTTAACTTTGGAGTCGGCGCTTTGAAGGCCAATTTGAGGGCCACTTTGACGCAGATGCTCGAGGTGCTGCGGCGCCCAACGGGCCCAATGAGACAACAGGTCATCGGCCCCGCCGACTTGAATGCCCACCGTTTCCACCACCGGCATTTGCAGCAACTCGCTGAGTTTGGGCAAATTAATGTGCAAGCCCGCGCGTTGGGCGGCGTCGGTCATGTTCAAGGCCAACACCATCGGCAGCCCCAGTTGTTGGACCTCGAGCACGAGCCTCAAATTCAGCTGTAAATTGGTCGCATCGACCACGCACACCAAGGCGTCTGGTACCGCCTCACCCGCACGACGTCCGGTGATGACGTCGCGCGTCACGGCCTCATCGGCACTCAAGGCATTCAGGCTGTAGGCGCCCGGTAAATCAAGCACCGACACTTTCAGGCCACCGGGCAACTCCACCGTGCCCTGCTTGCGCTCAACGGTCACGCCCGCGTAATTGGCGACCTTTTGTCGACTTCCCGTGAGCAAATTAAAGAGCGCGGTTTTGCCGCAATTCGGGTTGCCGACCAAGGCAATTTGAAGAGGGGGATGCAGGGGCGCGCTCACCATGTGACCTCGATCAAAGCCGCCTCATGGGCACGCAAAGCAAACGTCGACGTGCCGACCCGTACCGCCAGTGGATCGGCCATGGGAAAGCCGCGCGCCATGATGTGCACAGGCTCACCAGGCAGGAAGCCAATTTCAACCAGACGCAGCAGAATGGGGTCGTTTTCAGCCGCTTGAATGGGGTCCTTGGCACGCACGAAACCGCTGACCCAGGCCGCCACATGGGGCGGCACTTGATCCAGGGTGGTTTGATGGCGAATGGCGGTCATGGCTTGATTCTAAATGATAACAATTCTTATTCAAAGTTTAACAACGGACGCCCCTGGCGCAGTGTCATTTTGTTTTTCATTGTTGCAGTGCACAATCTGACTATTCACATCCTAGAGGAGCCTTTGATGCGACGTGTTGTTTTTAATCAAAAAGGGGGCGTTGGCAAGTCCACCATCACCAGCAATTTGGCCGCCATTGCAGCGCACCAAGGTCAACGCACCTTGTTGGTGGACCTCGACGTCCAAGGCAACTCCAGCCGTTATTTGTTGGGTGAGATGGCCGATGTGCCCCACCCGGGCGGTGGCAGCGCCGGTTTCTTTGACTCGACGCTGAAGTTCAGCTTCACCCCCACGGCGACCCATGATTTCATCCGTGAAACGCCTTGGGAAAACCTGCATCTGATGGGCGCCAGCCCCGAGTTGGAGGAGTTGCACAGCAAGCTGGAAAGCCGCTACAAAATTTACAAACTTCGTGATGCGCTGGCAGAACTGGGCGAGGATTACGACGAAATCTGGATCGACACCCCGCCCGCGCTGAACTTCTACACCCGGAGCGCCCTGATCGCCGCCGACAGCTGCTTGATTCCTTTTGATTGCGATGAGTTTTCACGCCGCGCGCTCTACGCTTTGCTTGACAACGTGAAAGAGATTCAAGCCGATCACAACGCCCACCTGCAAGTCGAAGGCATCGTGGTGAATCAATTTCAGCCCCGCGCCAGTCTGCCCAAACGCACCGTGCAGGAGCTGGTAGAAGAGGGCCTGCCGGTGTTGGCGCCTTACCTGAGCGCCAGCGTGAAAGTCAAAGAGTCGCACGAACTCTCACGCCCCATGGTGCACTTGGACCCCCGCCACAAACTCACACAGGAATTTGTGGCGCTTTATGCGTCCTTGGCGCCTCACCCTTGACCTGACATGCTTCGAGTCAGCGGCTTTCGTCAGCGGCTTTCGGTAGCGGCTGTCTTTACTCCCCCAAATAGGCGGCCTTGACCTTGGGGTTGTCCAGCAACTCAGCCCCCGTTCCGGTCAGGGTGACGAGCCCCGACTCCATCACATAACCCCGGTCTGCCACGGCCAAGGCACGGCTGGCGTTTTGCTCGACCAAGAGGACGGTCATGCCCTGTTCGGCGACCTGACGGATGACTTCAAAAATGGTGTCGACCAAAATGGGCGACAGGCCCATGGAGGGCTCATCCAACAAAAGCATCTCTGGCCTGGCCATCAAGGCCCGGGCCATCGCCAACATTTGTTGCTCTCCGCCCGACAAGGTGCCGGCCAACTGGCTGCGGCGTTCTTTGAGGCGAGGAAACCAGTTGAACAGGCGTTCTAAATCGTCGGCAATGCCCATCCGGTCGGTTCGAACGTAAGCGCCCATTTGCAGGTTTTCGGCAATGCTCATGCGGGCAAAGACGCCCCGCCCCTCCGGCACCATCACCAGGCCTTGGCGAACCAGGTCCCAAGCGCCCAGGTTCGCCAGTGAGGTGCCGCGCCAAAGCACATCGCCCGAGGCCCAGGGGACGCCGCGGGTGATGGCGTTCAGGGTGGTGGTTTTGCCCGCGCCATTGGCGCCAATCAAACTCACCAACTCGCCAGGGAAGACCTCAAAATCAATGCCCTTGACCGCCTGAATACCGCCGTAACTGACACTCAGCCGATCGACCTTTAAAAGCGGATTTCGCGCAGGATTAAGGCTCTGATTTGAACGCTGATTTGACACCCCATCAGGCTTTGAATTTTGCAAAGTCGCCTGCGCCGCCACGTTAGACATG
>CAILKX010000051.1 GCA_903834975.1 uncultured Curvibacter sp. | reverse complement strand
CTTGTTCAATCACGGCGGGGGGGGCTTTCGCCACGAAGGCTTCGTTGCTTAATTTGGTGCGGGCTTTGCCAATTTCAGCCTCCAGCTTGGCCATTTCTTTGGCCAAGCGGGCCTTTTCAGCCACGACGTCAATTTCCATAAACAAGCACAAGCGGGCAAGCCCGAAAGCAGCCACAGGAGCGGCTTGGGCCTGCGCTGACCAAGTCGGCTGGTCGCTGAACAACTTCACTTCGGACAATTTCCCCAAGGTTTTGAGCACCGGGGCGGCCTGCGTCAAGAAGGCCATTTCCTCCGCATCGGTGGACAACACCAAGAGTGGCAAACGCACGCTGGGCGAGACGTTCATTTCGCCGCGAAGCGTTCGACAAACATCGACCAAGCCCTTCAATCGATTCACATAGGCAATGGCGTCGGGGTCTATTTTTTTGAGGTTCGGCGTGGGGTAGTCGGTGATGCTGATGGAGGGATTTTCTTCGCCCGCCAAGCCGGCCAAAGTCGTCATGCCAGCCACCGGAGCCACCACTTGCCAGAGGCTTTCCGAAATGAACGGAATCAGCGGATGGGCCAGTCGCAAAATGCTTTCGAGGGTGCGGATCAGGGTGCGGCGGGTGGCGCGTTGCTCGGCTTCGGTGCCGGTTTGCAATTGCACTTTGGCGATTTCCAGATACCAATCGCAGAACTCGTTCCAAACAAAGTCGTACAACTTGTTGGCCACTTGGTCGAGGCGGTAATCGGCAAAACCTTGCTCGATGTCGGCTTTGAGTTGCTCCAACCCAGAGCTGATCCAGCGGTCGGCTTGGCTGAAGTGCATGTAACCGTGGGCCTTGCCACCGACGCCGCAATCGGCCTTGGTGTGGGGCATGAGGCCACAGTCCGCGCCTTCGCAATTCATCAGGACAAAGCGGCTGGCGTTCCAAAGTTTGTTGCAAAAGTTGCGATAGCCTTCGCAACGTTTGGAGTCAAAGTTGATGCTGCGGCCGAGTGTGGCCATGGCCGCGAAGGTGAAGCGAAGGGCGTCGGCACCGTAGGCGGGGATCCCTTCAGGGAATTCTTTTTGGGTGTTTTTACGGACTTGTGGCGCGGTTTCGGGTTTGCGCAAACCTTGGGTGCGTTTTTCGAGCAAGGGCTCCAGGCTGATGCCGTCGATCAAGTCCACCGGGTCAAGCACATTCCCCTCGGACTTGCTCATTTTCTTGCCTTGAGCATCCAAGACCAGGCCATGGATGTAGACGTGCTTGAAAGGGACCTTGCCAGTGAAGTGCGTGGTCATCATGATCATTCTGGCGACCCAGAAGAAGATGATGTCATAGCCTGTTACCAAAACAGAGCTGGGTAAATAGAGGTCGAAGTCGCTCTTTTCACCCGCGACTTGTTCAGCCGTTTGTTCTGCCGCTTGTTCAGCCGCTTGTTCTGTGGCTGGCCAACCCAAGGTGCTGAAGGGAACCAAGGCGGATGAGAACCAGGTGTCTAGGACGTCTTCGTCTCTTGTTAAGACCTTGCCGGGGGCTACTTTGTCGGCTTGGGCTTGTGCTTCGGCTTCGGTTTTGGCGACGTAGATGTGGCCTTCTTGGTCGTACCACGCCGGGATTTGATGGCCCCACCAGAGCTGGCGGCTGATGCACCAGTCTTGGATGTTGTTCATCCACTGGTTGTAGGTATTGACCCAGTTTTCAGGTACAAACTTCACCTCGCCCGTGGCCACCGCGTCAATGGCTTTTTGGGCGATGGATCGGGTGTCTGGCGCGGTTTTGGCGGGCGATTTGTTCATGGCCACAAACCATTGGTCGGTCAGCATGGGTTCGATCACCTGACCGGTTCTGGCGCAGCGGGGCACCATGAGTTTGTGCTTTTTGACCTCGACCAACAAACCGGCTGCATCCAAATCGGCGACGATTTGTTTGCGTGCCTTGAAACGGTCAAGCCCTTGGTAGGCCGTCGGTGCGTTTTCGTTGATTTTGGCGTCCAGGGTCAGCACGCAAATCAGGGGCAGTTGGTGGCGTTGACCGACGGCGTAGTCGTTTTGATCGTGGGCGGGGGTGACCTTCACCACGCCGGTACCGAATTCGCGGTCCACGTAGTCGTCAGCGATGACCGGAATGTCGCGACCGGTCAAGGGCAGTTGAACGGTTTGGCCGATCAAGTGCGCATAGCGTTCATCGTCGGGGTGCACCATCACCGCCACGTCGCCGAGCAGGGTTTCAGGGCGGGTGGTCGCGACCACCAATCGGCCCGATCCATTGCTCAACGGGTAGGCGATGTGCCAGAGCGAACCGTCCTCTTCTTCGCTTTCGACTTCCAAGTCGGAGACCGCCGATTTCAGCACCGGGTCCCAATTCACCAAGCGTTTACCTCGGTAAATCAGCCCTTGTTGGTGCAGCGTCACAAAGGCCTCTGTCACCGCTTGGGACAGTTTGTCGTCCATGGTGAAGTACTCGCGGCTCCAGTCCACGCTGTCGCCCATGCGGCGCATTTGGGTGGTGATGGTGTGGCCGGACTGCTCTTTCCATTCCCAAATTTTGGAAACAAACTGAGGGCGGCCCAAGTCGTGGCGGCTGATGTTTTGAGCCTGAAGTTGGCGTTCCACCACAATTTGAGTGGCGATGCCGGCGTGGTCGGTGCCCGGGATCCAAGCGGTGTTGAAGCCGCGCATGCGGTGGTAACGCGTCAAACTGTCCATGATGGTTTGGTTAAACGCGTGGCCCATGTGCAAGGTGCCGGTGACGTTGGGCGGCGGCAATTGAATGGCAAAAGCGGGCGCGCTGGCTTCAGGATGGCCGGTGCCACGGTAACCGGCAGCGCCGTATCCGCGTTCTTCCCACAAGGGGCCCCAATGCGCTTCTAAGGCGGCGGGCTCAAAAGACTTAGAAAGGCTGTTCAGGCCTGGTTGTTGAATGTCGGGAGAGGGGGAAGTGGTGTCGCTCATCCACCCATTTTACCGGCTGCCTTGCGCCAGAAGGCGTTGGCTTCGGACAGGTCGTTGCGCTGTTCTGCCAATTGGGCCAAGGTCCAATAAGCGCGGCGTTGGAGCTGGAAAGCGGCGCCAGTGGCGGAGGATGCGACCAAGCGGGGCGCAGCGGCACTCAAGTGCTTTTGGGCTTTGCCCCAAAGTGACCGATTAAAACAAGCCATGCCGGTCAAATAATCGAGCAGGGCGTCACGGGGGTGCAACTGGAGGCTGGCTTCTATGCGCGCGAGCCAAGTTTCATCAACCGTGTCGGGCTTCAAGGTCAGCACCTCAACCAGCTGGGTTTGTTGCTCAGCGGTCAAACCTTTGGGCCAAAGTTGCCAAAGCGGGAAAAGCCAATTTTGAACTTGTTGGTTACTGCCCCCCAAGGCGAGCCAACGGGCAGAGGCTTCCAGGGCCAAGTCGGGGGTGGCTTTTTCTGACGCGTCTAATTCTTGCCAAACTTGCTCCAATGCGGGGGCGTCCTTGGCTTGGCGGATCATCTGGGTCACCAACCCGCGGATCAAGCTGTTGGCGGCTTCTTTGGAAAAAGCGCCGTGTTTGGCCAGCAAGCGCGTGGTGTGCAGGGCCTCTTGATGCAAGCCCGCTTGTTCGGCGGCGCGCAGTTTGAGTCGCAGCGCTTTGGTGCGCCGGCCCGTTCCGGGGCCCAAGTTGGACACCCTTTCCAGTGCCCCCAGGGGATCGCGGTCGTCAAGCTGCCATTGCACTGCGCGCAGTTGTATGGCCACTTGGAGCTCCGCTTGCTGGGCCCCTTTGGCCTCTTGAACCGCTTGGAGTGCGCCTTGTAAATGGTGTTCCCGATCGGCTTTGTCTTGCAAAGCATGGGCACTGTCGGCGGCCAGCAGGTGCGACAAACTCCGCAGAGAGGCACTGACGGGCACTGCCCCTTGGCTCTGACTTAACGACTTTTCTTGCGCCAAGCTCACCAGGCTGGCTTTTTTGGCGCGCACGAAGCGCCCGGAGGCAAAGTGGGTCATGGCGTCCAGCAGTGCTTGCACCATGTTGCGCTCGCGCTGCTGGGCCCGCCAGCGACGGGCTTGCTGGCTGATGTCAAAAAGACCCTGAATCGCTTGGAGTGCCACGTACAAAAGTGCAAACGCCAAGAACAAAACCAACAAGACGAAGTTCAAAGAAAAATCGATGCGGTAAGGCGGGTAAAACAAACTCACCGTGCCTTGGTTGTTGCCGGCAAACAAAGCCGAGGCGACCGCCAATCCAAAAAGGGCCAAAAACCAAAGGGCTGCGCGCATGGTCAACGTCCTGCCGCTGCGGTGGTCAGGGCCGTGAAGGACTCATCGAGGCGGGGCAAATCGCTGGTTTTGAGTTGGGCTTGCAACTGGCCAATGGCATTTTGTTCGAGCTGAACGCGGCGTGACTTGGGGTCAAAGTAGTGGGTCAAAAGTACTTGGGCTTGGCCCAGGTCTCGACGGCTGGAGTCCAGTTGGTGGGACAGCAAACTGAGCTTGGCATTGAGCAGCGTGAGTTTGAGGTTTTCGTGCAAAAAGAAAGCCTGATCGGGGCTCACCAAGGCGGCGTCGGGGCGGTCAATTCGGCTGACCCGAATCAAGTTTTTAATCTCTTGGTAGAGGGGTGTCCACAGCGGCAACACCTGGCTTTCCCAGAACGACAAGTTGGGGTTGTGGGCTGGGGTTGGGGTGTTGGCTGAAACTTGACTGGCAGCGGCTTGGCTGGCAGAAGCTGAACTTGCAGAAGAGCTTGGCACATCGTTTTGCAGGGGCAGGGCATCCACGGATTGCACCAATTCATCCAGTTGATTCAGCGCTCTGGGTGTGTCTAAAGGGGTGCTTTCTTTGAGGCGGGCGGCGTCGTGTTGCAAGGCGCGTTGCAAAGGGGCTAAGCGTGGTTGTGCTGCTCGGCTGATGCGCTTGTCTGCGTTTTTCAAGGCGACGGCCAAGGGCTCGCTGCTGCCCGTCAGTTGGGCTTGT
>CAILKX010000050.1 GCA_903834975.1 uncultured Curvibacter sp. | reverse complement strand
TTTTGGGGTTCCTCTGAGTGTGACTTCGACATGGTAGGTGTGGCCATGGATGCGGCGACTGCCTTCCGCCTCGATGCTTCGGTGCAGGGTGTGGGCGGCTTCAAAATAAAAGCGTTGACTGAGTTCGTAAATCATCGAGCAGGTTTTTCAGGGAATGCCCAACATTTTGTGGGATTGCAAACTCAAACGCCATTGCGGATGGGCCCGGCAATAGTCAATGCAGGCCTGGGTGTTGGCTTGTGCCAGGCTTTGGAGGGTGGATCGGTTGAGGACAGACGATGGTGACGTCAAAGCAAAGTGGGGGTCTTGCGGTTGCAAATAAAAAAAACCGAAGTCCAAGCCTTCAAACTGATGGGGCGGCGCGTCGGTTTGTGGATAAACCAGCTTCAATTCTTGACCTTGGGTGACCACCACTTTGGCTTGGCCCTTGGGACTGACGCACAGCCAATCGATGCCGGGAGGGGGCACTTGGGTGCCATTGGTTTCGACAGCCACCGTAAAGCCTTCGGCGTGCAAGGCGGCGGTCAACGCCTCATCGACTTGCAGCAAAGGTTCGCCGCCGGTCAGGACCACGAAGCGGTGTTCTTTGGAAGAGGCTGAAGCGGTCGAGTGCGCAGGGGCGCTCGGCCATTCGGCGGCGATGCGTTGGGCCAGGGACTTGGCGTCACTGAATTTACCGCCGCCAACGCCATTGGTGCCGACAAACTCGGTGTCACAAAATGGGCAGGCCGCGCTGGTACGGTCTTCTTCACGACCAGACCACAGGTTGCAGCCCGAGAAACGGCAGAACACGGCAGGCCGCCCCGCCTGGGCGCCTTCGCCCTGTAAGGTATAAAAAATTTCTTTGACGCTGTAGGCCATCCGCCGATTTTCGCAGAAGCCAGCACCAGGTCGGAACGGGGGCTGGCTAATTTGACGATTGAAATTTAGCTCTTGAACTGATCGACTTCTTGGCGCGTGCCATCGGCAATCTTGGACAACTCCATCACCGTCGCGGTAATTTCCTCTGAAGCGGCGGCATTTGATTCTGCAATCGTGTTCAGGTTGATCACGTTGGCATTGATGGCGCGAACCGCCTCACTTTGTTGCTCAAGGGCGGCTGATATGCGTTGCATCATGCCGTCGGCTTCATTGGCGCCTTGCTCGATGCGTTCCATGCCCAGGTTGACCTCGCGCACGGTTTCCACCGCTGCTTTGGCTTCACTCACCGCTTGTTGAACGAGTGCCGTGATTTCTTGTGTGCTTTCGGCGCTGGAGGCCGCTAATTTGCCCACCTCTTCGGCCACCACCGAGAAGCCTTTGCCGTGCTCCCCAGCGCGGGCCGCCTCGATGGCCGCGTTCAAAGAGAGCAAATTGGTTTTGTTGGCAATGGCTTCAATGACTTCGGTGATTTTGTTGATGCGCTCCGAATTCACGGCAATGCCATTCACCACATCGACCATTTTGTTCATCAGGTCTTTGCTGCTGCGAACAATGGCCACCGACTCTTTCGACTTCGAGCTGGCCGCCTCGGTGTTGCGACTCACGTCGCTGACCGACGCGGCGGTTTCTTTGACCGCCGTCACCAATTGCCCAATGGCGTGCATTTGGTTTTGAGCGCCGTCGCTAATTTGGCTGATGGCCTGGCTGGTTTGACTGGACGCAGCGGCCACTTGACGCGTGTTGTTGCTGATGTTGCGCATGGCGCGCCCCAGCGTGTCCAAAGAATGGTTGATGTCGGTCTTGAGGCGGGCCAAATCGCCGCGTCCCTCGGCCGTGACGCGGGCCGTTAAGTCGCCGTTGGAGACGCCTTGCATGACACGACCAGCGTCGTCCAGCAAGGTTTGCGTGGCCTGCATCGCATGGTCAACGGCTTGACGAACCTCACCCTTGACGGCAGCCGACATGCGTTGGGTAAAGTCGCCATTGGCCAAAGCTTCCATCACCTCTTGCAAAGCGTCCATGGTGACTTTGACGCTTTGTGCGCAGGCATTGACTTGGTCTTTCATCACGGCCAAATCACCACTCAGGGGCGCGCTGATGCGTTGCTCAAAATCGCCGGCGGCGAGGGCGCCCACCACAAGGTTGACTTCGTCCATGGCGCGTTTTTGCATGGCCAACAATTTGTTGAAGGCCTGGGCGGTTTCGCCCACTTCGTCGTTGGAGTTCACTTTGACTTGACGTGAAAAGTCAGCCGTTTGCTCGGTCTCTAAAACGGCTTTTCGCAAAGCCTCCAAAGGACGCGTGATGCCATTCACTTCCCAGCGGATCACGGCCACCAAGAGCAACAGAGAAAACAGACCCACCAGCGCAAATTGGGAAGCGAGTTCCCAGTATTTTTTTTCCAGGTCATCGATGTAAATGCCCGATCCGACCACCCAATCCCAACCGGCGGTCTTTTTAACAAAGGACAGTTTGGGGTAAACCTCGGTACTGGCGCCACCGCCTTCTTTGGGCTTGGTCCAGTTGTAGGTCACGTAGCCCATGCCCTTTTGAGCCACCACCGCATTCATGGCGGTGAAAATATTTTGACCCGAGATGTTGACCAAGGGGCCATCCGTGCCGGCCTGTTGCTCAATGGCACTGTTGAATTTGGGGTCGCTCATGACCTTGCCATCCAGTGCGGGTGCGGTGGGGTGCATGATCATTTTGGGGGTGGGCATGCTGGCGTCATGCAGCCAAAAATACTCTTTGCCGTCGTAGCGAATGGCTTTGACGGCGGCAATGGCGCCTTCTTGTGCGGCTTCGGGCGTGAGTTCGCCCGCTTGTTGTCGTTTGTAGAAAAAGTCCACCAAGGTGACGGTGTTTTCAACCAGGTGGCGGGTCTTTAGTTTGCGCTCTTCCAACAAGGAAGATTTTTGCACGGAGAGGGCAATCAAGGCCAGCAGGGCGAGGCTGAGCAGGCTGATGAGGCCGCCCACCATTAAACGGGTTTTGACTTTCATGGGGACCTATGGCTTGGCGTTTTGAACGCTCTTGGGTGAATTAGAGTTTGAATTGATCAACTTGACGCCGGGTGTTGTCGGCAATTTTGGCCAACTCCATCACCGTGGCGGTGATTTCTTCTGAGGCCGAGGCATTGGACTGGGCAATTTGATCGACATTGGTCAAGTTGGCGTTGATCTGTTCAACCGCCGCACTTTGTTCCTCGAGGGCCACTGCGATGCGTTGCAGCATGTCGTCGGTTTCATGGGTGCCGCGTTCGATGTTGCCCATTTCTTGGCTGACTTGAAAAACCGAGGTAACGGCTTGGTTGGCCTCGTCCACCGCTTGTTTGACCAACAAGGCAATTTCTTGTGAACTTTGGGCGCTGTTCACCGCCAACTTGCCCACCTCATCTGCCACCACGGCAAAGCCCTTGCCGTGTTCACCGGCGCGAGCGGCTTCAATGGCCGCATTCAAAGACAATAAATTGGTTTTGTTGGCGATGCCTTCGATGACCTCGGTGATCTTGTTGATCTTCTCGGAGTTAGAGGCGATGTTGTTGACCAAGGCCACCATGTCCTCCATTTTGGCCATGCTGGAGCGAACCGCCAAGAAAGATTGACGCGACTTCTGGCTCGCCAATTCGGTGTTGCGCGAGACTTCAGAAACCGTGGTGACGGTTTGACGCACGGCTGTCGCTACTTGGCTGATGGCATGGGTTTGGTTTTGGGCGCCGTCAGAAATTTGGCCCACCGCATGGCTGGTTTGCTCCGAGGCAGCGGCCACTTGACGGGCGTTGCCGTTGATGGCGCGCATGGCTTCGCGCAAGGTTTGCAAGGATTGGTTGATGTTGTATTTCAAACGGTCCAAGTCGCCTTGGCCTTGTGCTGTCACGCTCACATTGAGCTGGCCTTTAGAAACCTTGTCCATGACCGTGCCCACATCGTTCAGCATGGTGGACAACGAAGACATGGCGTCAGAGGCTTGTTGCAAGGTGCTGAGGTACTGGCCTTCTAAACCTTGCAAATTGATGTGGCTGGAAAAATCACCTTTTTGCAGTGCCTGCATGGCATCGTCCACCACATTCATGGTGTTTTGGACGCTGTCCAAGCTTTGGTTCATGGCGTCTTTTAATTGGCCCATGTCGCCGCGCAAATCGGCATGCACACGTTGATCCAAGTCGCCTTTAGAGACCGCCGTCATGACCCCATTGACCTCTTGTACTGAACTTTGAAGCGTGGACAAGAGGGCGTTGACGGAGCGGGCGGTTTGGCCCACTTCATCGTGGCTGCTCACGCTGACGCGCAAAGAGAAATCATTGGTGCGCTCAATTTCAGCAATTTTGGCTTGCATCTGCGTCAGGGGTTTGGCCACCAAGCGGGACACCCACATGGAGACCAACAAGCCGACCACCGTGGCCAAGACCAAGAGGCTCAACACGGACAGCTTCAAAAACACCAGACTTTTGTCCATTTCCTCGCGGATGGATTCAGCATGAATGCGGCCTTCTGAGCCCAAAAGCAGGAGTTCGGTGATGAGCTCGTCGTAATGCTCTTCCGCCGTTTGGATGTGGTCCAGGGCCAGGCTGGGGTTGCTGGCCAATTCGGCGCCCGCCAACTTGATTTCAGCCGCATAAAGATTGAACTTTTCAATGGTGGCCGCGAATTTAGGGTCTTCGACAGTACCCAAAGAGAACTTCAAATCATTCATGACCGACGTTTGGCGGACCATCATGTCGAGCCCTTTTTTGACCGCCGTTTCGTCTTTGCTGGTGACCATGCTGTAGGCGCGGTAGGCCACCGCGTGCATGGCGTTGGTGGTGGCTTCCGCTTCTTGCGCCAAGCGTTCGGTGTTCACCGCCAGGTTCAATTCAGCCGTGTCTTTTTGAACTTTGTTCAAGTTGGCGTAACTGAAAATGCCAAATGCGACGAGCAAAAGCACCACCACGGCAGGGGCGATCATCAGCTTCCAAATCAGGCCAGAAGCCGAGCCGTTGTTGTGATTCGCGTGGCTCATTTGTAGATTCCTCCGCAGACCAGCAGTTCATCGACCTTTTCGCAATAAGCTTGTTTGGTTTGAACCAATTTCGTCACCGGATTGGTGTACTTGTATTCCTGCCAAAACGACTTTTGGGTCTTGCTCAATTCAACGCGTTCTTTGACGTACAACTTGCCGTCAGGGTCTTTGATGTTGATGAGGTTTTTGGCCACTTGCTTGGGGTTTTGACCGTGGGCTTTGCATTTGCCGTTCAAGTCGTAAACCGTCAGATACAAATCGCGGTCGACAAAGGTTTTGCGCGGGGCCGTCATTTCGACCAAGGCTTGCCAACCTTGGGCCCGCAGGGCCGTGGCGCCTTTGGAGACCATGTTTTCAGCGTCGGCCGCGGTGGCTTTGTTGGCCTGAGCGGTGTTTTGCGCTTGGGCGAAGCCCAAGGTGCTCAACAAAAATGCCGCGCCCAATAAGGACCAGAGTTTGTTCGTCAATGCAAATGTCATTCGTGTTTGGGTCTTTAAAAATTCAAGCGTTCGCAATCGGCAAGGTCACAATGAAACTGGTGCCCACCCCGACCTCGGATTCACAGTCGACCGTACCGCCCATTTTGCTGATGATGCTGCGCACCATGGCCAACCCCAAGCCGGTGCCTTTGCCCACTTCTTTGGTGGTGAAGAAGGGTTCAAAAATGCGCGCCAAAGTGTCTTTGGGGATGCCGCTGCCGTTGTCAATCACGGCAACTCGAACGCGTGAGTCGCGGAAGCGCGAGGTGTAAATGATGATGCGGCCATCGCGTCGTTCGCCGATGGCGTGGCTGGCATTCACGCACAAATTCACCAGAACCTGTTGCAAGCCGCCGCTGTCGCCTTGCAACTTCACGGCAGAGGCCAAAGGCGTCGCGTCTTCAATGGCAATCTCAATGCCTTTCAGGCTGGCGGTCAGCAGGCCCTTGGTTTCTTCAATAACGGGGGCCAAGTCAAAAACTTCGACCACTTCCTCGGTTTTCCGCGCCTCGCGTCCGAGTCCGTTGAGCTTGATCACAATGTCGCGCGCACGGGTCGTCGCTTGCAAAATCGCGCTGATGTTTTTGGCCGCCTTGGTGTCGGGCCCCAACTTCATTTCGACCAATTCGGCGTGGTTTTGCACCACGCCCAAAAGGTTGTTGAAGTCGTGCGCCACGCCAGCAGCCAGCTGGCCCAAAGCGTCCAGGCGTTGCGACTGTTCCATTTTTTGGACCATTCGAACGTGGTCGGCTTCTTTTTCCTTGATCTCGCGCATGTCCTTGAGGGTCATGACCACGCCGGTGATGGTGCCGCTGTTGGTTTGACGCAGGGGCGCGACGGTCAACACCACGGGGGTCAGATCGCCATCGGAGCGCACCACCGACCACTCAATGTTTTGGGTGTTGCGCATGGCCCGTGATTTGAGCTCCTCAATGCTGTTGTTCAGACAGATCATGGTCCAGACCTGGCTGCCAAAGGTCAGGGCTTGGAACACACTGGTGCAATGCAGGTTGGTGTAGTTGTCACGCAGCCAGGTCAGCTCCGTCGGCGCTGTGTCCCAGTTGCCTTGCGCGAGGTCTTTTAAATGCCGCTCCAACTGAACTTGGGCTTGTGGCGCGACCAAGGTGTGGAGTGCCCGCTCCAGCCACTGCTCCTCATCGGCCCCCAACAAGTGGCAAGCCGATTGGTTGATGAAGCGCAGTTTCTTCTGGCCATCAAAGCCCAAAATAGGGTGGGGCAATTGGCGCAACAGCAACCAAAAGTTTTCAGGGTCGTGGTCCATCAAGGACTGCAAGACACCCACGTGGTTGGCTGGAATCCAGTTCGGAAATTGGTAGTCGTCGTTGCTTTTGGCGAGCAAGTCTTCCAAATTCAAACCGAGCAAATGTTCTTTGCTGCGCCCCAAAAGCTCTTGCGCTTTGGGGTTGGCATTCAGCACGTGTCCCGTTCGATCGAGTTGAACCACACCGTCCTGCATCACTTCCATGGTCATTTCCAGCAGGCTGTGCTGGTGACGCAGGTCTTCGTTTTTATCGATTAAGGAGGGGACCGGACTAATGTCCAGGGTAATCTGCTCAAAGAACCCGGGTTGATTAATGACGAAATGCGCCGTTAATCGAACCGGGGTCAGGGCTTTCTGGCTGTGCTTGAGCAATGTCAGAATGGTGTCACTCTCTTGGCTAAACTGATTAAAACTGCAAGCCCGGATGACGGCCCATGGCAAATCGGAGGCTTGGCGCAGAAACACCAAGCTGTGAAAAAGAAACTGACCTTGGTTTCCTGCGTCTTCGACTGAAACTTGGTAGGTCAGGGCGTCGAGTTTGACACTAATGGCTTCTCCGCTTTGGGTTTTGAAGTCAGCCCATTCAGTCTGGTTGGTGGCTTGAATGGTGGTGGTGGTTTTAACCGACAAGTCATTCAAACTGAGTTCTTGCAGGCGCTGGGCTGTGTAGCCCAATAAATGGGCCGCACGGGGATTGGCAAACAAGACCTGGCCCTCGGAATCGAGTACCAAACAAGCGACCGGGGCGTGATCCAGTTCGCTGTATAAAAACGATTCCACCGAGGGCGTCAGCTGGCTGTGGTGACGCAGCGTCAAATGATCCAGATAAAGATCCAAATGGTCTGAGGTGTCGCTGAAGAGGCTGTCAACCGGCAAACCGATCAGGACATCACGGGTTTGTCCCGTCAATCCTTCCAACACCGCATTGCAATCTTGAATCAGCCCTTGGGCGTTGACGACGATTTGTCCACTTTGCATAGGAGTTCGAAATTGGTATTCAGCTGTCAGTAATAAAGAAGGGCGAAAGGCCATTGCGTAGCCCAGGGTGCGAGTCTAAAGCTGATTTGAAGGATTTCACCGCTCAAGTGGTGCCATTTTTTTATTCCATTGTCAAAATAAAAATTGAATTTATTTCTAAAGGAAGTGTTCACAAAACACTTAACTCGCCTTCAGAAACAGCTTTCATCCTTTATGATCGCCGGCAGCGCAGAAACCACATCCAAACGGTTTTTGGTTCGGGTTTATGGTTTCTAAGTAATGCGCAACGAATTTGAGGAAATGACATGACGACGATTCTTTTGGTGGACGACGAAGATCTTTTGCGAGAAGGGGTTCGCGAGATTCTTGAAATGGCCGATTACTCAGTGATCGAAGCCAGCGACGGTTTACAAGCCTTGCAGTTGTTTGCTGTTTCAGATGTGGACTTGGTGATTACCGACGTGGTCATGCCCAATATGGACGGTGTGGACTTTGTCACCAAACTGCGGGAAACCTTTCCTTTGGTGCCGATCTTGACCATTTCCGGCGGCAGCCGCGTGGTCAGCGCTCGTTTTGGTTTGGACTCGGCCCTGTTGTCCGGCGCCAATGCCAGTTTGACCAAGCCTTTCAACGCCAAGCAATTGTTGGAAACCGTTGCTCAACTTTTGGCCGAAGTTTGAAGCCAAATTGCTGATCTGAGTATTGCTGAATGAGTGCCATTGATTTCTTAGGTCAACCGACCGCCGCCACCGACCCCGGTTTGCTGGCGGCCGAGGCGGGGCGCCGTGGCTTGGCCGCTGCGCGGGTGCTGTTGGTCGACGACAGTCGCCTGATTCGCATGGGGCTGCGTCGCTCGTTGGAGTCGATTGGCCTGCAAGACATCACCGAGGCCAATCACGGCAAAGAAGCCATCGAAATGTTGGTTCGCCAACCTTTTGATTTGATGCTGCTCGACATGGAAATGCCCGAAATGAACGGCATGGAGGTCTTGCAAGTTTTGCGTGATTCTCCGCACCACCCTTGGCCCCCCGTGATTGTGATTTCCGGCGGCACCGCCATGGACGATGCGGTGCGCTGCATTGAGTTGGGCGCCGAAGATTACTTGCCTAAGCCTTTCAACCCGGTTTTGCTGCGCGCCCGCGTCACCACCTCCGTCGACAAAAAACAACTGCGCGACCAAGAAGCCTTGCGCATGCGTCAGCTGAAAAAGCAACACGAAGCTTTGAGTCAAGAAAAGGCCAAAACCGAGCAACTGCTGCTGAACATTTTGCCGGGCAGCATTGCCCAGCGCTTGAAAAGCGGCGAAGAGAAGATTGCAGATGCCTGTCCTTCGGTCAGCGTTTTGTTTGCCGACATGGTGGGCTTCACCAAGATGTCGCGCCACATGTCGCCCTCGGACTTGGTGCAAATCTTGGGCGGTTTGTTCTCGCGCTTTGACTTGATCACGGAAAAGCACGGC
>CAILKX010000049.1 GCA_903834975.1 uncultured Curvibacter sp. | reverse complement strand
TTGGCCATGTTGGATGAGAGTGCTTCTGTAGCCATGATTTCTTAACTTTCTTACACAGGCATGTTCATGATTTCGTCGTACGCTTTGAGGACTTTGTTGCGCACCTGCAAGGTGGCTTCAAAGGCCAAAGACGACTTTTGCATGCTCAAGACCACATCGGTCAAAGGCACATCCTCACCCCGCTCGAAGGCGCTGGTCATGGCCTGGGAATGGTTTTGCAAGTCATTGACTTTATTGACTGATTTCTGAATCGCTTCTGAAAAACTGGGGGCATTGGGGCTGGTAACCGATGCGGGTGCACCTGCGGCCTCTCGTTGGTAAGACTGCAGTGTTTGCAACATCGACATGATGTTGGCGTTGGAGTTGACTTTTTCAATCATGGGGTGACCTCGATTCAGTTCAACCAAGCCAATTCATGGCCGTTTTCTTTGAGTTTGGCCAGCTTGTAACGCAGGGTTCGTGGGCTGATTCCTAATTTTTTAGCGGCCTCCATGCGGCTACAAGTGGTCTTGATGGCCGTCATGATGATTTGCAATTCGCTGTTTTTGATTTCTTCGTGCAGCGTGCTGGCTTCCAAATCGTCGTCCAGATCGGAGTCCATGTCGGATTCAACCGATGAAACCAGAGGCATGTTCATCACGGGCATCGGCGCAAACGCAGGGGCCTCAGGCATCGACATCACAGGCAAGGTGGCCGCATCGTCAAACATCAGGTGGGCGGGGGTGATGGTGTCGCCGGTGCATAAGACGACGGCGCGCATCACCACGTTTTCGAGTTCGCGCACATTGCCAGGCCAAGCGTATTGGTGCAAGGCCCATTGCGCTTCTTGGCTGATGTGCAGCACACGGCCGCTTTGGGCATGACGCACCAACAACTGGGCCACCAAGGGCAAGATGTCGCCCCGGCGTTGGCTCAAAGGCGGCACGGTCAGCTTGAAGGTGCTGATGCGGAAATAAAGGTCTTCACGGAATTCTTTGTCCACGATCGCTTGGCGCAGGTCTTTGTTGGTGGCCGCGACCACGCGCACATCGACGGCCAAAGCGCGCTCGGAGCCCAGACGCATGACTTGACGCTCTTGCAAGACACGCAACAATTTGGCTTGCAAATGAACGGGCATTTCAGCCAACTCGTCCAAGAACAAGGTACCGCCGTGGGCTTGCTCAAAAGCGCCACGGTGTTCTTTGGCAGCGCCTGTGAACGAGCCCTTTTCATGGCCAAAGAGCATGTCTTCAATCAAGTGCTCGGGCAAGGCAGCGCAATTCAGGGCCACAAAAGGGCCTCGGGCACGCGGTGACGACTCATGCACGACGCGGGCCAGCACTTCTTTACCCGCGCCCGTGGGGCCTTGAATCAAAACCGTCACTTGGGTTTGTGCAACCCGTTGGGCCAAAGCCAACAAATGCAAACTGGCGGGGTCCACGTACACCACGCTGCGGGCGGCCCCGGACAGAGGCGCTAGAGGAACTGAGGGAACTGAGGAAGCTGAGGCCGATGGGTTTGAAGAAGCAAGGTCCGAAGCGGTGTGCAAGGCGTCGGACATCGATTGTTTGGCCACTTGCCAGGCGGGCAAGGTCCACTCATCCACGGGCATCACATGCACCACGCCTTTGTGCATGGCCGAAATGGCCAGCTCAAACTGACGACGGTCGATGCGGGCCACCACCGGCAGCTGCTTTTGCTGCTGGGCCATGAGGGTTTGGAGTTCAACGAGCAATTGATCGTTGTCTTGCAATCGAACCACCAGGCCATTGGCCCAAGGCAAAGAGAGCGTGAAGTCTTCGAGGGTTCGCACCGGGCGAATCACCAAGCCCAAGGCACCGAGTTGTGCCGATGTGCTGGCAGGCAGCGACTGGAAGGGGTCCAGCCAGAGCAGGTTTTTGACAGCGGGATTGTGAGTCATGGTGTTGCAAATGTGTTTGTTTGAAACACTCAATGCAAATGCCATGCCAACGGATTTTCGACAGGTTTTTGGGCGTAAAAAATCCCACCGCTGGTGTGGGTCACACCAGGGCGGGATTTAAAGCTCAAGTAACGATGTCAGGAGGGGAAAACCCCCTAATTAACCCTTCAACAGGGTCAAGACTTGTTGGCTTTGTTGGTTGGCTTGTGCCAGCATGGCCGTGGCCGCTTGGGCAATGATCTGAGCGCGCGACAGGTTGGTCGACGCAGCTGCGTAGTTGGTGTCTGTGATGGAGGCACGCGAGGTGGTCTCATTCGATTGCACCGAGGTCAAGTCTTGGGCGGCATAAGTCAATTGGTTGACAGACGCACCCACCGTCGATCGGGTGGAGTTCAAGGTTTCCAGCGCGGTAGAAACCGATGTCATGGCGGCAGATGCCGCAGAAACCGTGTTGATATTCGCCAGGTTAATGGTTAACCCTGACAAAGTGATGGGTGGGATATGAACCGAAATGGTTTGTCCGGCACCCACACCCATTTGAAAGACGACTTTGCCTGCCGACAAGGTACCAATGCCCCCCGAGGCGGCCGTGGTGCCGGTTAGCAAGGTCATTCCGTTCCAAGTGGTTTGATTGGCCACGTTCGTAATTTGATTGGCCAGCGAAGTGAACTCGTTGTTCATGTAGGTGCGTTGGGTGCTTGAATAAGTCCCGTTGGCTGCTTGAGTAGCCAAAGTAAACATGGTTTGCAGCATTTGTTGCTGCGTCGACATGGCCGAGTCTGCCGTTTGCAGCATATTAATACCGTCGTTGGCATTGGCAATGGCTTGACCCATGCCATTGATTTGCTGGGTCATGGACTGAGAGACTGCCAAACCAGCGGCATTATCGGAAGCCTGGTTGATTTGCAGGCCAGTGGACAATTGCTGCATGGCTTTTGACTGGTTCACATTGTTATTGGCAATGGCCGTCTGAGCATACAGCGAGTTGACATTCGTATTAATCGTTAAAGACATCTGTTACTCCTAAATTGAGTGGTTGACTTGAGCGGCAACAATTGGCCACAAGTGTCAATTGCTGCTCTTATCAAGCAATCACCGTGCCAGCTTTTAAAGCCTTCTCATGCCAACTTCGTCAAAAAAACGACGCCCATAACGAAAAACCCCGCCACTGTTGCCAGTGGCGGGGTTTTATTCAGAGGTGATCTGAATTATTTCAACAAGGTCAAGACGCTTTGGCTTTGTTGATTGGCTTGAGCCAACATGGCCGTTGCCGCTTGGGCAATGATTTGCGAGCGTGACAAGTTGGTCGACGCTGCAGCGTAATTGGTGTCAGTGATGTTGGCACGCGATGCGGTGATGTTTTGCTGGACGTTCGTCATGTCTTGAGCGGCAAAAGTCAATTGATTGACGCCGGCACCGACTTTAGAGCGTTGGTTGTTGATGGTGGTCAAAGCCGTATCCACGGTAGCCAATGCCGAGCTGGCATCTGCAGCGGTAGCAATCGAAACTCCACTGACGCCCAGTTTTTTACCGTCCATACCGCTGATGGTCACGCTGATGGTATAGCCCGAGGTACCGCCCACTTGAAAAGTCACTTTACCGGCAGAGGTGGTGCCTGCACCGCCTGAAGCGGCTGTGGTACCAGCCAAAATGCTCATGCCGTTCCAAGTGGTTTGGTTGGCAATGTTGGTAATTTGGCTGGCCAAGCTGGTGAACTCGGTATTCATATAAGAGCGTTGATTGCTCGAATAAGTACCGTTGGAGGCTTGAGTGGCCAATGTGAACATGGTTTGCAACATTTGTTGTTGAGTCGACATGGCCGAATCAGCGGTTTGCAGCATGTT
>CAILKX010000048.1 GCA_903834975.1 uncultured Curvibacter sp. | reverse complement strand
GCGTCCTTCTCCATCCGCTAATGCCAGTGCATATCCTTGGCCTAGATTGGCCGCTTGAGAAACTAAAAATGAGTTGGGTTCTTCACCAAAAACATAGTCGGAAGTGGAAAATCTCTTGTTCCACATTTCTTTAGGGTAAGTGAATCCAGTCATATTTAGAGGGCATTCAAGGGAATTTTGACGTAGGAAATACCGTTGGCTTCTTTGGGGGGCAATTCGCCTGCACGAATGTTGATTTGCACAGCTGGCAAGATCAAAACAGGCATTTCCAAAGTGGCATCACGTTTGGTGCGCATCTCGACAAATTGCGTTTCGGTAATGCCATCGTGCACATGGATGTTCTTTGCTTTTTGCTCAGCCACCGAGGTTTCAAAGTGAACCTGACGCCCGTTCGGTGGGTAGTCGTGGCACATGAACAAACGCGTCGATGGTGGTAGGGCCAGAATTTTTTTCACCGAGGCATATAAAGTCTTGGCATCTCCTCCTGGGAAATCACACCTTGCAGTTCCTACATCCGGCATGAACATCGTATCGCCCACAAAGACAGCATCGCCGAACTGATAAGCGACACAGGCTGGCGTATGGCCCGGCACATACATCGTGCGTCCGCTCAAATCGCCTACCCTGATCTCTTCGCCATCAGCGAACAAGTGATCAAACTGTGAACCGTCATTTTTGAACTCGGCTTCCAGATTGAAGATGCCTTTGAAGACTTTTTGTACACCGCTGATGTGATCACCGATGGCTGTTTTTCCACCGAGTTGTTTCTTCAAATAAGGCGCAGCACTCAAGTGGTCTGCGTGGGCATGGGTCTCCAAGATCCACGCCACCTTCAGGTCATTTTCCTTAACAAACTCGATCACTTTGTCTGCACTGGCGTGTGTCGTTCTGCCTGACTTAGGGTCGTAATCCAAAACCGAGTCAATGATGGCGCAAGCACTGCCTCGCCTTTCGTAAACCACGTAAGTAACAGTCCAAGTCCCAGGATCAAAAATTCCGTGGACTTGGGGTTGATAAGCGAGTAAGGTCATGTTATTCCTAAGTAAATACTAAAACCGGTCCTGAAATTTAAAACCTTCAGCGTGCATCGCGTGGTCTTGCGCCTTTTGGCCAATCACCGACTTTGTGCGCGAAAACAGGTCTAGGCTGATGGGTCATAAATTCAGCTAAATCAAGTGACTGCTGTTCGGTCAAAGTACCTCCTTGACCCAATGGCATGTTGTATTTGATGAATGCAGCTGCAGTCCAAGTGCGCGCCATGCCCGCCCCATCGTTGAAAGATTCCATGCCCCATACAGGGGGGAATAGATAACCCTCTCCAGAATTTTTCATGCCTTGGCCCTGGGCACCGTGACAATTGGCACACTTTTCTGCGTACAAAAGTTCGCCGTCAGCAGAATTAGCTTTGAGCTTTTCGTTCAGTTTGACAAAACCACGGCCTTTGACACTCTTACCGGTGGGGATACCGGCCGATAACCATTGCATGTAAGCCAAGATGTTGTTCATTTCGTCTGAGTTGTAAGCCAAGGGGCTTCCGTTCATTGAACGCTCAAAACAATCATTCACACGCTCTTGCAAAGAAATCAGCCGACCGTTGCGGGCTCGGTATTCAGGAAAAACACCCCAAATTCCCACCCAGGGCGCCGCATTAGCCGTCGTTCCGCCAGCCAAATGACAGTTGGTGCAATTCAGGCCATTACCCACATTACCTGGTAATCGCTGACGAGTCTCTGTCACAAGTTTTTTCCCTTCTCTGATCGCAACCCCAGCAGGTCCATCGGGGATGGTTGCCTCTGATGGCGGTTTGAAAGTCGCCTCACTTTGTGCATGACTTGTCTGGGCCAAAGAAAAGTTGGCCAAGCTGAACAAAGCGAGGCATGTTGCAATCAATGTCACTGTCGCTATGGCAATTCGTGGAATCATGATCAATTAAGAAATTTTGAATTCATTTTTTTATACTTTATTTACAAACAAACTATTTGTCAATATAATTTTCAACACAGACAAAAAACAGGAATTTTCAACATGGAAGAAGTCGCTCTAGACCTTGAGAAAATGAAAGCCTCAGCAACACTGGCCTCTCGCTTGATGAAAGTGTTGTCCAACCCAGATCGCCTGATGTTGCTGTGCCAACTTTCACAAGGCGAAAAACGGGTTGGCGAGCTGGAAGAAATCTTAGGCATCGTCCAACCCACCTTGTCGCAACAACTCACCGTTCTGCGAGAAGAAGAACTGGTTACGACTCGCCGTGAAGGCAAAAATATTTACTACCAGATCTCTAGCCCTCAAGCCCTAGCGGTGATGCATGTGCTGTATCAAGAATTCTGCGAAGGGTCTGCATCATGAATTTGGATTGGATCCATTTCACGCCCCTCACGTCCCTAACTGGGGGCATCATGTTGGGCATTGCTTCGGCCATCTTCATCCTTGTCAACGGGCGAATATTAGGAATTAGCGGCATCCTGGGAGGTTTATTCCCACCGAAGTTGGGTGACACCGCTTGGCGGCTGGCCTTCTTAATGGGTTTGCTGGCAGCTCCAAAGGTGTTTCACGCTGTCATCCCAACTGAACTCATCACTTCCCCACGCATTGAAGCCCATGAGTGGATGGTGGTGGTAGCCGGCTTGTTGGTAGGCATTGGCACCCGCTATGCATCCGGCTGTACCAGCGGACATGGTGTTTGTGGATTGTCACGCTTGTCACCCCGCTCTTTGGTCGCCACCGCTTCATTCATGAGCGCGGGTTTTGCCATCGTGTATCTCCTTCGCCACGCCCTCCCCGCTTAAGGAAAACCAATGACAAATAAAACACTAATTAACCGAGTTGTTGAATTCGCTGTAGGCCTGTTGTTTGGCCTCGGGCTCATGTTGTCAGGGATGACAGATCCGGGAAAAGTGATCGGCTTTCTTGACCTGTTTGGTTCATGGGATCCCTCATTGGCATTGGTGATGGGTGGCGCCATTTTGGTGGGTGTCTTTGCATTCACAGTTGCCAAGAAACGCACCGCCACCTTCTTGGGTGGCGTTTTGCGATTTCCTACCAGCATGGATATTGACAAAAAATTGGTCATTGGCAGTCTGATATTCGGTGCCGGCTGGGGCTTGGCAGGTTTTTGTCCTGGACCTGCCCTTGTCTCTATGGCCGACGGACAGCCCAAGGCACTGATCTTTGTCGTGGCCATGTTGGTTGGCATGCTCGGCTTTGAATTGATGGACCGATTTGTACATGCACCGCGCAAAGCCAAATTGAAAGCGGCTTGAGATTAAAAACTGGAGACAACGCAATGGATATCAAACCACTCACCCCCAACCTTTCCATCAGTCCTCAAATCCTGGCTTCTGATTTGCCAGCGATTGCGGCGGCGGGCTTCAAGGCCATTATTTGCAACCGCCCTGATGGTGAAAGCTCGGATCAACCTGGCTTCAAAGAGCTGGAAAAAGCGGCCATTGAACTTGGCCTAAAGGCCCAGTACCTGCCCGCAGAAACAGGTAAGGTCAGTGACGCCGACGGCAAAGAATTTGGGGTATTGCTCAGCACCTTGCCCAGCCCCATTCTTGCCTTTTGCCGCAGTGGTATGCGGTCCACCACCATGTGGGCATTGTCTCAAGCGGGCGTTACCCCATTGCCTCAAATTTTGGAAGCTTCAAGAAAAGCCGGATTTGACATGCAATCGTTGTTGCAACGACTCGCCAATGCCGGCAAGACACCAACCGGTCAGGTCGATGCCAGTCACGATGTCGTAATCGTCGGCGCAGGAGCAGCCGGCATTGCAGTGGCTTCAAGTTTACTTTCGCGCAGCCCATTGCTCGACATTGCAATCATCGACCCTGCAGATACCCACTTTTATCAACCTGGCTGGACCCTGGTTGGAGGGGGCATTTTTAATGCAGTCGATACGGCTCGTGCCATGGCCTCTGTGATACCAACCGATGTCAATTGGATTAAGGCCGCTGTCGCCGCATTCGAACCCGAAAGTAACCAAATCATTTTGGAAGGCTGTCGCGTGGTGAAGTACAAACATCTTGTTGTTTGTCCCGGCTTGATGTTGGATTGGAAAGGCATTGAAGGCCTAGCCGAGTCCCTAGGTCGCCATGGAGTGACTTCGAATTACCGTTACGACCTGGCCCCTTACACATGGGAATTGGTCCAAAAGTTGAAAAAGGGAAAAGCCCTTTTCACCCAGCCACCAATGCCCATCAAATGTGCGGGTGCGCCCCAAAAGGCCATGTACCTGTCATCCGATCACTGGACCCGTCAAGGGGTCATTGATCACATTGACATTCAATTCTGCAATTCGGGTGCTGTCCTGTTCGGAGTGGCTGACTATGTTCCTGCACTGATGGAGTATGTCAAAAAATACAAAATTGGACTCAACTTCGGTGAAACCTTGGTGGCCGTGGATGGCCCCTCACACAAGGCCACCTTCATGAAGAACCTATCCGACGGAAGTAAAGAAAAAGTGGAGCGCGAATTTGACATGATTCACGTCGTCCCACCACAAAAAGCCCCTGACTTCGTCCGTGTCAGTCCATTGGCTGATGCAGCTGGGTGGATCGATGTTGACCCCGCCAGCCTGCGTCATAAGAAGTTCAACAACATTTTTGCGCTAGGTGATGTGACCAACACAACCAATGCCAAAACAGCGGCGGCTGCGCGCAAACAAGCCCCGGTGGTTGCAAACAATTTATTGGTCTCAATGGGTCAGCTTAAAAATGAAGCCAAATACGACGGTTATGGATCGTGCCCCTTGACCGTTGAACGAGGCAAGATTGTCTTGGCCGAATTCACCTATGGTGGAAAACTAGCACCCAGTTTCCCATCTTGGTTTATTGACGGCACAAAACCCTCCACTTTGGCCTGGTACCTCAAAGAGCGTTTACTGCCGCCCATCTATTGGGAAGCCATGCTCAAAGGCCGAGAGTGGTTGGCAAAACCTGAGATGGTGGGCTGATGAGCTTTTCGACACGATGGCTTCCATCCATCCCCCTGCTTGTCTGGGGTCGGAAATACGACCGCGAAACATTCACAAACGACGCATTAGCGGCCCTGATCGTTACGATCATGTTGATTCCCCAAAGTCTCGCCTACGCAATGCTTGCAGGACTTCCACCTGAGGTGGGACTTTACGCCAGTGTGGCGCCCTTGTTAATGTATGCGGTGCTAGGCAGTAGCCGTGTTTTGGCTGTAGGGCCGGTTGCGGTGGTTTCTCTCATGACAGCGGCGACTGTTTCTGAACACGCTGCAGCTGGCACTCATGCCTACTGGCAAATTGCGATCACTTTGGCATTTTTGTCAGGCAGCATGCTTTTTTTAATGGGATTGCTACGACTTGGATTCTTGGCCAACTTCTTGAGCCATCCCGTTATATCTGGATTCATTTCAGCGTCGGGTTTATTAATTGCCCTGAGTCAAATGAAGACCATCATGGGAGTCAAAGCAGATGGGCACAATTTTTTAGAGTTGTCTTTTTCTCTCTTTAGCCAAATTTCTCATACCCATTTGCTGACCTTATTGGTCGGGCTGACGACCACTGCGTTCTTGTTCTGGTTGCGCAAAGGGCTAAAGCCTCTTTTGATCAAATTTGGCCTTTCAACGAAAGCAGCCGATGTCATCGCCAAGACGGGGCCAGTCGCAGCAATTGCGATCACTACCCTACTGGCCTGGGGAGCTGACTGGCAAAGCCAGGGCATGAAACTAGTAGGCACTGTGCCGCAAGGCTTTCCCCCTTTAACAGCCCCCCTGATGGATTTTGCTTTATGGCAAGAGTTATTGATGCCAGCCCTGTTAATCAGTGTGGTTGGATTCGTTGAATCGGTGTCAGTTGGTCAAACTTTGGCTGCAAAACGGCGGCAAAGAATTGAACCCGATCAGGAATTGGTCGCTTTAGGAGCGAGTAATCTTTCGGCTGCATTTACCGGAGGCTTCCCAGTCACGGGCGGTTTTGCAAGGTCAGTCGTGAATTTTGATGCGGGTGCGGTCACGCCCGCTGCAGGGGTGTTGACAGCGATTGGCATCACTTTGGCTTCCCTATTCCTAACCCCAGCACTTTATTACCTGCCACAAGTTACCTTGGCCGCAACCATCGTTGTGGCAGTGCTTTCATTGGTTGATTTTGAAATTTTGAAATCGACTTGGCGCTTTTCCAAGCTTGACTTCTTAGCGGTGGCAACTACTTTAGTAGCCACCCTCCTGATCGGCGTTGAGAGTGGACTAGTCATCGGTGTTGGTGTTTCCTTAGCTTTGTTTTTATTCCGCGCCAGTCGTCCTCACATTGCCACCGTGGGTTTGGTTCCTGGAACTGAACATTTCCGCAATGTGCTCCGTCATGAAGTTTTAATTAGCCCCAAGTTGGTTTGTCTTAGAGTAGATGCCAGTATGTTTTTTGCCAACGCTCGGGGCATCGAAGACAGAATCAATGCTGAGGTTTCTGCGAGACCTCAGTTGGAGCATGTCTTGCTTCAGTGTTCAGCAGTGAACGACATAGACGCCAGCGCCTTTGAGAGCTTAGAGGCCATCTCAAATCGACTGAAAGACTCGGGGATCTATCTTCATTTTTCAGAGATCAAAGGTCCTGTCATGGACAAGCTCAATCGAACCCATTTTTTTCAACATTTACACGGCCAAGTTTTCTTGACCAATTACCAAGCCATCCTGGCACTGACTCCAGAAGTGGTTCGCTGAAAAAAAGTCTACTAAACATAGTAGAACTTGAAGAGCACTGTCACTTTAAAAAGGTGGCTTACAGCTTATACGACCTTTTAGGGGCATCACGTCGGATAACTTGCACAAAGAATTCAGCCTCTATTGCACCAAGGCTAAAGCGAGCGTCAGAGCAGCAGCAGACAGTGGCTTAACTTTTCGAATAACTGTTTTTGCTTTCTGCTCTGTAACCCATAACTCATGCGCCGCTTGCATACCCAGCCAAACATCTGCACGTCCACCATGTTCAACGCCTAACCAGCGTTCAAGGCGCAAGGCCATCTCCGGGGACACAGCCGCCGCACCGTTCAATACGCGCGAAAGTGTTGGCCGCGCTACCCCAAGCGCCTTGGCAGCTTCAGTGACGCTCATGCCCAAGGCAGGCAAAACGTCATCTCGCAAGGTGAGTCCTGGGTGGGGTGGGTTGTGCATCCTGCTCATTTTTTACTCCTCAGTGGTAATCCTGATAATCAACCAAGATCGCATCTCCATCGTCAAACCGAAAGGTCAAGCGCCAATTGCCGCTGACTGTTAAAGCCCAATGCCCATCAAGCATTCCAGACAACGGATGAAGTCTCCAGCCCGGAAGATTCATATCGCTAGGTGCTTGCGCATGATTCAACTGCGCCAGTTGTCTAGCCAGCTTAGCCGCATGAGACGCCTGAATGCCAGCCTTTGTTCCTTTTCTAAAAAAGGCTTCTATGCCTTTGTGCGCGAAGGTCTTGATCATTTGTGTTCAGTGTAACGCTACACAGCACGAATGTCAAAAAGCGAAACTCCTGGTAGCGCTGC
>CAILKX010000047.1 GCA_903834975.1 uncultured Curvibacter sp. | reverse complement strand
GTGAGGTGCCGCGCCAAAGCACATCGCCCGAGGCCCAGGGGACGCCGCGGGTGATGGCGTTCAGGGTGGTGGTTTTGCCCGCGGCATTGGCGCCAATCAAACTCACCAACTCGCCAGGGAAGACCTCAAAATAAATGCCCTTGACCGCCTGAATACCGCCGTAACTGACACTCAGCCGATCGACCTTTAAAAGCGGATTTCGCTCGGGATTAAGGCTCTGATTTGAACGCTGATTTGACATCCCATCAGGCTTTGAATTTTGCAAAGTCGCCTGCGCCGCCACGTTAGACATGGGCAACCCCTATCGACGTCTCGGTGGCTGCGGCGGCTTCCGGCGCTGAAGGGGCTGAAGGTGTTTTGGTTTTTTTAGCAGAAGCGGTACCCAAATAAGCCGCCATCACGAGGGGGTCTGCTTGCACCTGGGCGGGGCTGCCCGAGGCAATCAACTTGCCGTAATCCAACACCGTGACTTGGTCACACAACCCCATCACCAGCTTGACGTCGTGTTCAATCAACAAGACCGTTTTGCCGTCATTCCGGATGCGCTCGATCAAGTCGCGCAACTCGCGCTTTTCGGTGCCATTCATGCCGGCCGCTGGTTCATCCAGCGCCAATAAAAACGGATCGGTGGCGAGCGCCCTGGCAATTTCGAGCCGGCGTTGGTCGCCATAGGACAAGGTCCTGGCGCGTGCCGAAGCCAGCGCCCCCAAGCCCACGTAATTCAGCCACGCCAAGGCCATTTCAGTGATTTGGGCCTCTTCTTGCTTGAACCTTGAGGTGCGCAACACCGCGCCCCAAAAACCCGAATGGGTTCGCACATGGCGTCCCACCATGACATTTTCCAAAGCCGTCATGTCGGCAAACAAACGGATGTTCTGAAAGGTTCGGGCAATGCCCGCCTTGGCGACTTGGTGCACAGCGCTGGGCTCGTAGGGCCGGCCGGCCAATTCAAACTTACCGCTGTCGGCGGGGACCAAGCCCGTGATGACGTTGAAAAATGTGGTTTTGCCCGCGCCGTTGGGTCCAATCAAGCCCACCACTTGGCCTGATTGAATGGTCAAATTGACATCACTCAAAGCCTGCAAACCGCCGAAACGTTTGCTGGCGCCTTCGACTTTGAACAAGGTGCTTTCACCCATTGACGGCCCCTTTGTTGGCCATGGCTTTGCCATGTTCAGGCGCAGGCCAAAGGCCTCGTGGCCGCCACAGCATGACGCCAATGATGGCCAATGCAATCAACAGTTGCCGCAATATCGACGCATCCAAACGCCCGCCAGTGAGCGCCGGCAAAGAGGTAGAGACATAGCGCAGCACCTCGGGCAACGCCGTCAATAAGACCGCGCCCAAAATGACGCCGGGGATGTGGCCAATGCCACCCAAGACGACCATCGCCACGATCATCACCGACTCCATCAGGCTGAAGGATTCGGGCGAAACAAAGCCCTGAAAGGCCGCGAACAAAGCCCCCGCCACACCGCCAAAACTGGCCGCGGTGGCAAAGGCCAATAATTTCAAATTGCGGGT
>CAILKX010000046.1 GCA_903834975.1 uncultured Curvibacter sp. | reverse complement strand
TTGCTGCTGCCTGAAGAAGGCCATCCGGTCGGCATGGCCTTGCTTGAATCCCACCCCCACAGGTTTCGGGGGGAGTTTCGGTGTGTGTCGACGTTCAGCCGTTCTTCACCAGAACCCGCCCCTTTGGCAGATCCGCCCGAAGCCCCTTCTTTGCCTGACGTTGACGCCTACCAAGCCCCTTACCAAGCCCCTTACCCAGACCCTGGCTACCGAGCAGGCCCCCGGGCTTTCAGCCGATTTGAGCGTTTCGGGCACTTGGTCAGCGCCCCTGTCTCTGAGCCTGATCAACACACAGCCCAAGAGGCTGTGAGACACTTGATTTCTTCCTCAAGAATGACCTAAAAAGTAAGCCCCATGTCCCACCTCTATATTTACTCGCCCTCGGGCGCTGTTCGTGACAAAGCCGCCTTCAAGCGAGGTGTTAAACGTTTGCAAGCCCTGGGGCACGAGGTTGAAATTGATGCGGATGCCTTGAGCACTTCAACGCGGTTCGCGGGTGATGACGACACCCGATTGGCCGCCATTTCCAGGGCGGCTGCCAGTGGCGCCGACCTGGCCTTGATTTCACGAGGTGGTTACGGCGTGACCCGACTGCTCGATCGTTTGCCCTACAAGGCCATCGCCAAGGCGATTGAAAAACAAGGCACTCGATTTGTGGGCATCAGTGATTTCACGGCCTTTCAAAACGCCTTGTTGGCCAAAACGGGCGCCACGACTTGGGCTGGCCCCGCCTTGTGCGCTGATTTCGGCAGCGAACACGAGCCCGACGACATCATGCTCGCGTGTTTTGACGATTTGCTCGCAGGCCAAGGGGAGGGCGCTGGATGGACGCTGCCAAAGCACGAGGCCGTGGAAAAACCTTTTCATTTGAAGCAGGGCGTCCTTTGGGGGGGGAACTTGGCGGTTTTGAGCAGTTTGGTCGGCACCCCTTATTGGCCCGCCATCCAAGGGGGCGTGTTGTTTTTGGAAGATGTCAACGAACACCCGTACCGAATTGAGCGCATGCTGACTCAACTTTTGAACGCGGGTGTTTTGTCTTCTCAAAAAGCCATTTTGCTGGGCCAGTTCACCGATTTCAAATTGACGCCGCATGACAAGGGCTACAACATGGCCAGCGTGGTGGCTTGGTTGCGCAGCCAGATCAAAGTCCCCGTTTTCTTGAACTTGCCGTTCGGGCATGTACCGACCAAGGTTTTGTTGCCCGTCGGGGCCCCAGTGTCCCTGACCGCTGAGGGACGAGAGGCCTTGATTTTCTGGGGCCACACTCATTGACCTGAATCAAGGTCAGTTTCAATTGGAGGCCGATACTGCAGAAATCCCAATAGGAGATTTCTCATGTTCAAGCACCTTTTATTACCCACCGACGGCTCGGACAGCGCTTTGTTGGCGGCTCCCCACGCGCTGGCCTTGGCCCAAAAATTTGGCTCCGAAGTCACCGCCGTTTTTGTCATTGACCCCTATCCTTACCTTGAGGCTGGCGGCATGGTGGCCTTTTCAGTAGAAGATTACTTTGTGGCGGCACGCAAAGAGGCACGGTTGGCGCTTAACGAGGTGAAGGCCGTTTTTGAGGCGGCTGGCGTCACCATTAAAACGGTCATGCAAGAAAACCACGTGCCTTACGAGGGCATCTTAGAGGTGGCCAAGACCTCACAAGCCGATACCATCGTCATCGCTTCCCATGGGCGCAGTGGTTTTGTTAAATTCCTGATGGGCAGCGTCACTCAAAAAGTCCTGTCCGCCGCTGAGGTGCCCGTTTTGGTGGTCAAGGACATCGAATCTTGAAGCCTTAAAAATTCATTTTCCTTCACCCAACAAGAGGTAAACATCTCTGAGCGGGTGGGAAATATTGAATTTCAGCCTGACTCGGTAAACGAAGGTCAGCGCAAAGGCCAAGAGCGTGAAGGCGGTCATGATCCAAAAAAGATCGCTGACTTGATTGACTTTAAGCAGGCTGACCAACCAAGTGCCCAGGGCCATCACCACCATCGAAATTGACAAGTTCAGCGATGAAACGATGCCAATGTGGTCCTTGAATTCGCTCATGGAAAGGGCAGTGGCATTGGGAGACACAAGCCCTTGAAAACCAAAAAACAGAAACACCACGCCCACCAGCTCGTTGAGGGTAAGGTGGCGCCACTCTGTATAAAAGGCGGCGCCTGCCACGATCAAGAACTGGCCCAACAGCGAAATCACGATCAAACGATCACTGGGAATGGTTTTTAGCAGCCATTTGTTGATCAAGGCCCCCACCACGAGGCCGCTGCCACAAAAACCGAACGCAAGGACATACTCGAATCGGCTGAGGTGCAAGTCATCCATGAAGACAAAGGCACTGGCGCTGGCAAATATGACGGGGCAAGCGCCGGAAAATGACAGGATGAGGGTATAAAACAAAAACGTTTTATTCTTCATAATGTCGCTGTACTGCTGCAGCGTTTCTTTTAATGAAAAGGGTGTTGTCAGGTCACCAGGCAACCTGGGAAACCAACACCAAGTCACCAAGGCAGACAAAGCGGCAAAACCGCCGAGCGCCAAAAAGGTGCTTCGCCAGCCTTTTAGATCGATCAGCAAGTCACCCAAAATCGGTGAAAGAATGGGCGAAATGGCCATCGCCAGGGTCAACGTTGAAAACGCGGCGCTCACTTGGTTGGCTGGGTAGGTGCTTCGAACCACCACCCGCGTTGCCAGTCCACTGGCGCAAGCACCGAGGGCTTGTATGAATCGCGCGATCGACAGCGTCTCAACGTTTTGACTCAGGTAACAAACAACCAGGGAAACCGAATAAATGCCTAAACCGACCATCAAGGGCTTATAAGGTCCAAACCGATCGATGAGGGGGCCGTAGACCAATTGACCAACAGCCGTGCCCATCATGTAAGCCGATAAGGTCAAGGCCAGTTGATCGCTTCGGATGTGCCATTCTGCGGAAATGTGCGGAAAGGCAGGGAGAAAAATCCCCATGCTCAAAGGACCCAACAAAGCAATCATCGCCAGCAACACAATGGAGGTCGTCGGGGTGAAAGGCGCAGAACGGACTTGAGCTTGCGTGTCTGAGGGTGTTTTTGGGGGCGACGAGGGCATGCCTCAGCATAAAGCGGCAGTCGCAAACGGTGCTTCTTTGAAAGTTGCCGTTGGTCGTTAATTCATCGATTCTGAATCCTTTTCTTTATTTAACATAATATAAATTGTATAAAACCAAAGAAACAAGGCAACTCTGTTACCCAAAGGGCGCTGGTTCGCTATGGGAAAATGCCCCCATGTCAAAAATCATGGCCCAGATCGCGGCTGAAATCAAAGTTTCTCCCTCCCAAGTCCAAGCGGCTGTCGAATTACTGGATGGCGGCGCCACGGTGCCTTTTGTGGCGCGTTACCGCAAAGAAGCCACTGGCGGATTGGACGACATTCAATTGCGTGAGATCGACGCACGCCTGTCCTATTTGCGTGAATTACAGGCCCGGCGAGAAACCGTTCTCAAAAGCATTCAAGACCAAGGCAAGCTGACCGACGATTTGAGGCTTGCCATAGAGGCCGCCAGCACCAAACAAGACTTGGAAGACATTTACCTGCCATTCAAGCCCAAACGCCGCACCAAAGGCATGATGGCCCGGGAAGCTGGCCTCGAGCCCCTGGCCGATGCGTTGTTTAACCACCCCGACTTGGTGCCAGCTGAGGCCGCCAAACCGTATGTCCTGGTTGAGAAAACCGAGCAAGGCGACGACTTCACCACCGTCCAAGCCGTGCTCGATGGGGTTCGTGACCTCTTGAGTGAACGTTGGGCTGAGGACGCTGTGCTGGTTCAAAGTCTGCGTGAATGGCTTTGGCAAAACGGACTTTTGGCCTCCAAACTGGTCAGTGGCAAAGACGAAAACCACCCGGATCATGCGAAGTTTCGGGATTATTTTGACTACCAAGAGCCCATCAACCGCGTGCCGTCGCACCGCGCTTTGGCCGCCTTCCGAGGTCGAGGCTTGGAAATTTTGACCCTGAAATTAGAAGCCCCCCAAAACCCACAAATCCCACAAGACACCCAAGCCGCAAAAGCGGCCCCAAGCTTGGCCGAAGGGAAAGTGGCTTTGCACTTGGGCTGGAGCCACCAAAGTCGCGGATCGGACGACCTGATCCGCAAAGCAATCCATTGGACATGGCACGTCAAATTGGCCCTGTCGCTTGAGCGGGATTTGTTCAACCGCCTGCGCGAAGAAGCAGAAAAGGTGGCCATCAAGGTGTTTGCCGACAACCTGCGTGATCTCTTGTTGGCTGCTCCAGCGGGGCCGAGGGTGGTCATGGGTCTAGACCCAGGTATCCGCACCGGCGTCAAAGTCGCTGTGGTCGACGCCACCGGCAAATTGGTGGACACGGCCACGGTGTACCCGCATGAACCCCGTCGCGACTGGGAAGGTGCGTTGCACAGTTTGGCGCATTTGTGCCGCCAACACGGGGTGAACCTGATTGCCATTGGCAATGGCACCGCCAGTCGAGAAACCGATCAATTGGCCGCTGAATTGATCAAGCGCTTGGCCTCCGATCAGCCCGGTTTGTTGAAAGTGGTGGTCAGTGAAGCCGGTGCGTCGGTCTATTCGGCCAGCGAATTCGCCTCGCAAGAGATGCCTGACGTTGACGTCAGTCTGCGTGGCGCGGCCAGCATTGCGCGGCGCTTGCAAGACCCCTTGGCTGAGTTGGTCAAGATCGACCCCAAATCCATTGGCGTGGGTCAATACCAACACGATGTCAACCAATTCGACCTGGCCCGCAGTTTGGATTCCGTGGTTGAAGACTGCGTGAACAGCGTGGGCGTGGACTTGAATACCGCCAGCGTCCCCCTGCTCTCACGCGTTTCAGGCTTGAGCGCTTCGGTGGCCAAGGCGGTGGTGCGCTGGCGTGAGTCGAACGGGGCCTTCAGCAGCCGGGTGGATCTGCTCAAAGTCAGCGGCCTGGGTCCCAAAACGTTTGAGCAATGCGCCGGCTTTTTGCGCCTGCGACAAAGCAGCAACCCCTTGGACATGACCGGAGTTCACCCCGAAACGTACCCGGTGGTCGAGCGCATATTGGCGCACACCCAAACCCCGATCGAGGCCTTGATGGGCCGCGCTGAGAGGCTCAAAACCCTGCGTCCTGAACTTTTCGCCAATGAACAATTTGGCGTCATTACCGTCAAAGACATTTTGAGCGAGCTTGAAAAACCAGGCCGCGACCCCCGCCCCGACTTCAAAGTCGCTCGTTTCAACGACGGCGTCGACGACATCAAAGACCTGAAGGTCGATATGGTGCTGGAGGGCACGGTCAGCAATGTGGCTGCCTTTGGCGCTTTTGTGGATTTGGGTGTGCACCAAGACGGCTTGGTGCATGTGAGCCAGTTGTCCTACAAATTTGTTACCGATGCCCGCGAAGTGGTGAAAACCGGCGACATCGTCAAAGTCCGTGTGACCGAGGTCGATGTGGCGCGCAAACGCATCGCCCTGAGCATGAAGTTGGGTGAAGCGCCGTCTGCGGCACGTCGTGAAAACCGGTTCGAGCCGTCTCGCCAAAACCGCTCAAACCACACTAACCAAAATAACCAAAATAACCAAAATAACACGGCCATGGCCTCGGCCTTCAGCAAACTGGCGGGGCTTAAAAAGTAAGTGCCTTGAGCTGCCCCTGTGCATCGCGTTGCCACTTTTTAAACGGTGGCAAACCCTGCATCAGGCGCTTGCCGTAGCCCGTGGTCAACAGCCTGGGGTCGTAGCAAATGACTTGCGCGCGGTCGCTCTCTGACCGAATCGCACGCCCCACCCATTGCGCCAAACGCAAACTGACAGCGGGGATCACCCACTCATTGAATGAATCTCGCCCTTGCGCCCGCAACCAGTCTGAACGTGCACTGCTGAGGGGGTCGTTGGGCGGGGCAAATGGCAGTTTGGTGATGAAAAGGTGCTCACACAAGGCGCCAGGCAAATCGAGTCCTTCGCCAAATGACTGCATGCCAAAAATGATGGAAGGCTGACCCAGCGCCACCCGCTCGCGGTGCCGGTTCAGCAGCGTGGTTCGCGGGTAGTCGTTTTGCACCAAGACGCGGGTTTGCAACTTGGCCGGCAGGCTGCTCACGGCTTGGCGCATTTGGTCACGGGAGGTGAACAAGACCAAAGCCCCCTGCCCGACCGCTTCCAAATCTTTCATCAAGGCTTGGCACATGGCTTGGTTGTAGAGCGCCGCATGCTTGGGGTCGACGCCCAGCAAAACGGCGGTAAAGCTGCCCTGGGCTTCAAAATCAAAAGGGCTGCTGACCCGCTCTGATGCCACCTTTTGCTGAAAATGGAGACCGGTTTCGCGCAGAAAATAATCGAAGGAACCCAGGCTGGTCAGCGTTGCCGAGGTCATCAAGACAGCCCGAGTTTGTGGCCATAACTTGGCGTTCAGGGACGCCGCCGGTTGAATCGGGCTGGCGTGGGCGGTGATGTTGGCGTATAGCGTTTGGCCTTCGCTCAATTTGCCAAAGCTGAACCAGCGCGCCACAGAAGCCCTGGCCGCAGCAACGGGGGCTGAATCTGGCGCGTCAGAGGCGTGCGGGTTAGAGGGGGCGTTGGGTTGGCTGCCCGACAGCATCAACTGGGCCCAGGCCGATACGGCTTCCAACCTCGGGGCCAATACGCCCAGTTCGACATAGTGTTTGGACCAAAAAGCCGTTTGCTGGGGTTCGTCTTTGAGACGGGTTCGCAAAGCCTGCGACACCGATTGCAAGCCTTTGATGAAGGCGGCGGCTTCGGTGTCGATGTCCGCAACGAGCGCGGCCAAGTCCGCTGGTAATGGACCGACGGGCAACAACTCGGTTTCTTCTTCGGTCAAGCCCAAGGGCCGGTAAAAGCCCATGGCCCATTGCGCGGCGGCACTCAGGTGCTCGCGCAAGCCCGCCCCCAAGGCTGAGAAGTCGGGTGTTTCGACCAGGTCCAAGGCCGCTTCGGCCCTCTGGGCACGCAGAGCAAGTTGTTCGACCCAGCGCAAGCGGCTCAAATTGGTGCTTTCCTGAAAGTGGTTCAACGCGACGCTGGGCAGGTGATGGGCTTCATCCAAGATCAAATAACAGTCACCCAAGTCGGGCAAGGTGTTGCCAGACAAGGTGGATAAAAGCAAATCGTGGTTGGCCACAATCACATCGGCGGTGGCCAAGGCCCGGCGTTGCTCAAAATAAGCGCAGCCTGAAAAATCCGGACAGTGTCGTGCCGTGCAACTGCTGGCCTCGGCCGCGATGGGCGACCACAACTCACTGCTGGGCGGGGTTTCCAGTGAATCCCGGTCACCGTCCCAGCGGCGCTCGGTCAGGTCGGTCATCAACTGAAAATAGGCTTTTTCCAAATAATGAAGTGGCTGGGCTTTGGCGTTGGCGTTAGTGCTAGCGTTGGCGTTGGCGTTGGCTGTGGGAACGCCATCGCTTTCGCCCTCCGTCACAAATAAATCAGCCGATAAGCCCGAATCGCTGTCATCGGCGCTGAGGCGTTGCTTGAGCTTATAAGAGCACACATAGCGCCCTCGCCCTTTGGCCAAGGCAAAGCTGAAGGGCTGGGGCATGGCTTGGCTTAACAGCGGCAGGTCTTTGTTGACCAATTGTTCTTGCAAGGCCACGGTGGCGGTGGAAATGATCACCCGTGACTTGCCCGCCAAGGCCAGGGCAATGGCCGGCGCAGAATAGGCCAAGGATTTTCCAACGCCCGTGCCGGCTTCAATCAACAAAATGCCTTTGTCGGTGCCGGGCTCCACCTTGCCCAATGCGGTGGAAGCAAAGGTTTCGGCCACCCGTTCGGCCATGCGCCGTTGACCGGCGCGTGGTTTCAACCCGTGGGCCGCCTGAACCACTTGGTCAAACACGGCCAGCGCCTGGGCGGATTGGGTCGCCGCTTGAGTGGTTCCAGTCAGGAGCCCCTCGTGGGCGGGCTCGGCTGGGTTACTGACCTGCATTCGTGCCCTGCTCCAAAGGCGGCGGGGTGGGCGTGTCGTCGATGACCCTCTGAATCATTTTGGCCACATCAGCTCGATGGGCTTGGTTGGCAAAGTCCACCGCGCTCAAGCCCAACTGGTTGCGCAAAGCGGGATCAGCACCCTCTTCCAACAGCTGCTTGACCAAGGCGCTGGAGGCGTATTTGGCCGCCATCATCAGAGGCGTCGAGCCATTTGGAGAGGGCGCATCGATGTAGGCGTAATCGCGCAGCAGGGCGTCGACGATGGCGCTTTGCGCTGGTGAGGTGCCGGAGCTGGCGTAGTGCAGCGGGGTCCAACCCGATTTGTTGACATCCGCCCCTTTTTCGATCAGGGCCCGGACCTCGGACAAGCGGCCCTGCAACGACGCCATCATCAGGGCGTTTTCACCCATCTGATTGGTGGCGTTGAGTTTGACTCTCGGCGCATTCATCAAGACTTTGGCCGCTTCAAGAGAACCCAATTTAAGCGCCTTGACCAAGGCCGGCTCACCCTGTTCGTCAAAGCTGTTGGGGTCAAAACCTCGGTTGACCAAGGCTTGAAGCGTCGCGGGGTCGTTTCGGTGAACAGCGACAAAAAAGTCGTCTAAAGAGCCCGCCTGCGTGACGGCGACGCCGAAGACCAAGGCGACGAACAGGGTGAGTTTGGCCAGTGACCGGTTCATGCGGGTTCTCCGGCTAAAAGGCCTTGCATTTGAACGCCTTTGAATAACTGATCAAAATTATGACTGGTCGCTTGCCCCACGGCCTCCACCGTTAGGCCACGGAGTTGGGCCACTTGGGCCGCAACGAAGGCCACATAAGAAGGATTGTTGGTTTTGCCGCGGTGCGGCACGGGCGCCAAATAAGGGCTGTCGGTTTCAATCAACAACCGGTCCAAGGGCACAAACTGCGCCACCTCGCGCAAATCGGCGGCGTTTTTGAACGTCAAAATGCCAGAGAAAGAAATATAAAACCCCAAGTCCAATGCCGCCTTCGCGACGGCCTTGGTTTCGGTGAAGCAATGGAAAACGCCGCCCGCCGAGGACGGTGCGCCCGTCTCGCCCTCCTCTTTCAAAATCGACAAAGTATCGTCAGAAGCACTTCGGGTGTGGATGATCAAGGGCTTTTGGCAGGCTTGTGCGGCCCGAATGTGACGCCGAAAGCGCTCTCGCTGCCATTCCATGTCGGCCACGGTGCGGCCCTCAAGGCGGTAGTAATCCAAACCCGTTTCACCAATCCCGACGACTTTGGGCAAAGCCGCGCGTTCCAGCAAATCATCCACGCTGGGTTCTTGGACCCCTTCGTTGTCCGGATGGACACCCACGGTGCACCAAAAATTGTCGTGGTCCAGCGCCAAACGATGGACGTCACCAAAGTCTTCCAAGGTGGTGCTGATGCAAAGCGCGCGGTTCACTTGGGCTTCGGCCATGGCGGCGCGGATGGTGCTCAGGTCTTTGGCCAGATCGGGGAAATTGAGGTGGCAATGAGAATCGACGTACATAACAAAGTGGGGAAAAAAGGTGAAAAGCGGGCTTAAATCGAAGCCTGAATGGCGGTTTGGGCACGACTGACCAAGGCTTCAAGCATCAAGCCGGGGTTAAAGGCGTGGTCGGCCGTTTGGGCCGATTGATTGAGGTCTCGGGCCCAAGCGTTCAAGGCCATCCACCTTTGACTGGCAGATTCTGCATTGGCGGCAATGCCCCTATCAGACTTCGCCGCAGGCAAGTCTGACGCATCAAAGTAACGGGGCGTGCCGCCGGCGACTTGCACCATCAAATCATGACAAACCTTTTGGAGCATGGCCACCGCTTGAGGCGGGGTGGCCTCCGTCAACAAGCCCGGTTGGCCGTTGGCCAGATGTTGGGGCAATTGTGACCAAGCCTGAATCCAGGGGTCAATGGAGGGGCCCGCGTTGAGCAAGTCGGACGCGTCTTGCGGGCGGCCGCCAGTGGCGCGCAGTAATTTTGAAAGGGTTTTATCGGGGGTCGCAGAAGGAGCTTGCTCCCGCAACCAAGCCAACGCCTCAGCGGGGTCAGGCCAGCGCATGGGGTGGCTTTGGCAGCGGCTGCGGATGGTGGGCAGCAGCGCTTGCGCGTTCTCACTGGCCAGAATGAAGCGCAAGTGGCCGGCGGGTTCTTCCAGGGTTTTGAGCAAGGTGTTGGCGGCAATGCCATTCATGTGTTCGGCCGGAAAAACCAGCACGACCTTGCCTTGGGCTCGCCCCGCGGTTCGTTGCGAAAACTCAACCACATCGCGCAATGCCTCGACCCGAATCTCTTTGCTGGGTTTGCGTTTTTTGTCATCAATTTCAGACTGGGCTTTCTCGCTCAAGGGCCAATTCAAGGCCATCGCCACGGTTTCGGGCATCAGCACCGCCAGGTCGGCATGGGTTCGCACGTCGACGGCGTGGCAGCTGTCGCACGTGCCGCAGGCGGCTTGAATGTGACCGGCTGCGTCACGGACAGGCTGGTCGCACAGCCATGCCCGGGCCAGCGCAAGCGCCAGCCGGTATTGGCCCAAACCGGAAGGACCTTCAAGCAGCCAAGCGTGGCCCCGCTGACTTAACAAAGTGGCCAGTTGTCGCTCCAACCAAGGTGGCAAGTTCAATTCAGAAGTGGACGACGTCGGTGGGGTCTGCGATGGCGGTTGAATCATGTCCAGGTTATCGCTTCAGTCCGTGCCGGGCAGAATCGTTGAGGTAACCCCGACTCACCAGGGCTTGCATCACCGCATCGGCCACCGTCTCACGGGCTTGGGCGGCGTCAATGCGAATAAAACGCCCAGCGGACGATTGGGCCCTCAAGGCATACGCCTCCGCAACGGCTTGGAAAAACGCCAGGGGTTGAGATTCAAAGCGATCAGGCAGGCGCGCATCGGCCAAACGTGCCGCTGCGATGGCAGGATCCAGATCAAACCAGACCGTCGCGTCGGGTTGCCGGGCGCCCTGCACCATGGTTTCCAGCGCAGCCAGAGTGGGCAAGTCGAACCCACGACCTCCCCCTTGGTACGCGAAAGTGGCGTCGGTAAAACGGTCGCAAACCACGACTTCGCCGCTCGACAAAGCGGGTTCAATGACTTGCTGCAAATGGTCACGACGGGCGGCAAAAATCAGCAACGCCTCGGTCAAGGGGTCCATGGCGTCGTTCAGCACCAGGGCCCGCAGCTTTTCCGCCAGCGGCGTACCGCCGGGTTCACGGGTTTGACAGACGACCCGGCCTTGCGCCCTGAAAGCGGCGACGGTGGCCTCGATGTGCGTGGTTTTGCCCGCGCCATCTATGCCTTCAAAGGTGATGAACAAGCCTGGGGACTTGGATGCAGTCATGGGTGCAGTGGCTCTGAACGTGATTTAGGGGTGGCGGATGTAGCGCTGGACGGCTCGATTGTGCTCTTCCAGCGTGGCACTGAATTGGCTGCTGCCGTCGCCCCGAGCCACAAAATAAAGCGCGTTCGTGTTGGCCGGGTTGACGGCAGCCATCAAAGCGGCTTTGCCCGGCATGGCGATGGGCGTGGGGGGCAAGCCCAACCGCGTGTAAGTGTTCCAGGGGGTGTCGGTCTGCAGGTCTTGCTTGTGCAAATGGCCGTCGTAGAGGTCGCCCAAACCGTAAATTACGGTGGGGTCGGTTTGCAGCAACATGCCTTTGTTGAGGCGGTTCAAAAAGACGCCCGCAATCAGGGGTCGATCGCTGCCTTTGCCGGTTTCCTTTTCAACCAAACTGGCCAGAATCAACAACTCCTCGGGGTTTTTTAAAGGCAAACCACTGGGTTTAGCCGCCCATGCAGTGGCCAAGTGCTTGTCCATGGCGTGCAAGGCCCGCTTGAGCAGGTGCAGGTCGCTGCTGCCTTTGGCATAGGTGTAAGTGTCGGGGTAAAAACGGCCTTCGGGCGACACCCCAGGACGGTTCAAAGTGGCCATCAATTCGGCATCGGTCAGGCTTTGGGCTTCGGGTTTGAGGGCGTCCGCTTTGGCCAAGGCCGCTCGAACCTGACGCCAGTTCCAGCCCTCCACCAAGGTCAAGGCCCTTAGGGTTTCTTCGCCTCGAATGAGCTTGTTGAACAGTTCCCAGGGCGTGGTGTTGGCGTCGATTTCATAGGAGCCCGCGCGGATTTGTCGGGCTTGACCGGAAACCCTGAACCAGGTGTAAAGCAGGGTTGGGTCGACCTGCAGTCCCGCATCGTGGGCCTGTTGTGCCACTTGTTTGGGGGCGGTGCTGGGCTCGATGGACAAATCCACGACGATGGCCTTGGGGTCACTGAAGCCCATGGGCAGGTTCAGCCAAGCGGCGGCGGCCAGAGCAATGCCCAGCGCCAGCAAAATGACCAATTTCAATAACGTGAATAACCCGCGCATGCGCACCCTGTTGTCGACACTGGGATCATAATTCAGACATGTCTAACGCCATTCAAAACCGCAGCTTGCCCTTGACCGATTGGGGGGTGATTGACGCCCAAGGCGATGACGCTGCCTCCTTTTTACACGGTCAATTGACCCAGGACGTGCTCTTGTTGCGCGATGGCCAAGCCCATCTGGCCGGTTTTTGCTCCGCCAAGGGGCGCTTGCTGGCCACGGTGCTGGTCCTCAAAATCAGCGCCCAGCACGTTTTATTGTTGATCCCCAAAGCCAACTTGCCCGCGACTTTGAAGCGGCTCTCGATGTTTGTTTTGCGTGCCAAAGTCAAACTCACAGACGCCTCGGCTCTGTGGCAAATTTGGGGCCAACTAGGTTTTCTTGAACCCGATGTCCCTGGTTCTGTGCCTGCGGTTTGGCAAGTAAAGCCCTTCCTGCAGGGCTACAACATTGCTCTTTACCCTACCCCTGAGGCTTCGCGGCGCCTCTTGCTGTTGCCCGCTGAGGAGGCCCTGCCTTCAGACGAGCCCACACTGGATAAAAGCGCATGGGATTTGGCCGAAGTCCAGGCGGGCGTTGCCTTTTTGCATGGGGAACTATTGGACACTTTTGTTCCCCAGATGCTGAATTACGAATCCATCGGCGGGGTTAATTTCAAGAAAGGCTGTTATCCCGGTCAGGAAGTTGTCGCCCGCAGCCAGTTCCGGGGGACCTTGAAGCGCCGTTTGTACACCGCACAGTCGCTTCAGACCGGGTGGGCACCTGGCGCGGCGGTTTTTGTGGGCACCGACGCCAGTGATCAACCCAGTGGTGTGGTGGTTCAATCCGCCCCGGATGACCGAGGCGGCTGCCTGCTGATGCTGGTGCTACAAACCGATGCCGCGACCCACCACGCCGACGACCTGCATGGACATTCACCGCAAGGCACCTTGTTGCGCTTGCGCCCTTTGCCCTACGAGTTGCTAAACGACATTTAATAAAATACTTTAATTAATTAACTTTAATAAAATAATTTAAATCATTGTTTTAATTAAGTCTTAGCTTCATTTCGATGTGTGGGATGCCCACTTCGTCGAACACCTCGCCATGGGATTGGCAGCCCAAACGCTCATAAAACCGCTGGGCGGTGCACTGGGCATGCAGGCTGATTTCTGAGTAGCCCTTCGATCGGGCTGCATTCGCCAAGGCTTGGAAAACCTGTCGACCTAAACCCGTGCCACGCAAGGGTCGCAAGACGGCCATCCGACCCATTCGGGCTTTTTGAGGCGATTCCTCGATCAATCGCCCCGTGGCCACCGCGTGCCCGACCGCGTTGAAGGCCACCGCATGCAGGGCGCTGGCGTCTGCCACATCCCATTCTTCCTCCAAGGGGATGGCTTGTTCTTGTACAAAAACCGACTGGCGAACGTGGCTGGCGCCAGCTTCCAAGTTCGACCAAGGACCCGTGCGCACCTGAACCAAGGGCTGCCGGTCCCGATGGGCCGTAAATGCCTCGCGCAAAGCCACTGGAATGGGTTTGGATTGTTGCGTGTGGGCGTCGGCAAACACATAAAGCATCTCGCCTGTGGTCAACAACTGCTCACCATGAAAAATGGCGCCTGAAAAGCGGCAGGACGAATTGCCCAAATGCTGCAACATCCACCCGATGCTCAATTCGTCGTCATAACGGGCCGACGCAAAGTACTCGACGGTCGCCTTTTTCATGAACAACTCGCCCCCCAGCGCCGCCATGCTGACCTCGTAGGGCAAGGCCAGTTGGCGCCAATAGTCAGAGAAGGCGGTGTCGAAATAGGTCATGTAATGCGGGTTGAAGACGATCTTTTGCATGTCAATCTCAGACCAGCGAACACGCAATTTGAACAATTGGGGGAAGTCTTCGGGCTTGAAAAGGGTGGAATCGGTCATCAGATAAAGCTAAGAAAAAAAAGGCGACTGTTAAAGTGAGTCCACGCGAAGAATGAACAAGTCGACAAAATGCACTTGCAATAGTTCAGCGGGTCCACCGCGCACAGCGTGTTGTGCTTGATGCACGTTGTGAGCAAGGTTATAGCCGCTTTGTCACCCGTCTCCTATCGTTTAAGTGACCGTTTCAAATTACCCTCTGGCCCCTCTATTTGCATGTCGTCCCTCTGGAAACGCTTGAAAAGCGCCCTCAAAAACACCCTTTGGGGCTTGATTGCGCTGGTGCTTTTGTTCGAGGAGTGGGGATGGAAGAGTCTTTCGGCCGCTTTGAAACGATGGGGTCAATGGCCCCCTTTTGCGGTGCTGGAGCGGGGTATCCGACAACTCCCACCCTGGGCCGCCGTTTGTGTGATGGGGGTGCCGGCGGTTTGCTTGCTGCCTTTGAAGTTGGTGGCGCTTTGGTTGTTTGCCAACGGCCACGGCACCGTGGGCTTGTTGTTTTTAATCACCTTGAAGGTCGTGGGCACCGCCTTGGTGGCCCGGTTGTTCCAACTGACCGAACCCACCTTGATGCAAATTGGCTGGTTCGCCAAATATTACCCCCGCTTTTACAACTGGAAAGAAGCCCTTTTCACCCGCATCCGCGAGAGCGTCGCTTGGCGCTGGGGTCGACGCTTCAAGGCGCAAATCAAACGCCAATGGCGGGAATGGCGGCAGCGTTAAGGGCGATAAAGGCGCTAAGGGCGCTTTAAAAAAGCCTCGGATCTTCAGCGACCCGCCAAGTCGATCAATTCATGCCTCAAGGCCAACAAGGTCATTTCTGCTTGATTGGATAAATTGAGTTTTTGCTTGATGTTGTAAAGGTGCGTGCCCACCGTGGAACTTGAAAGGCTCAAGTCTTCTGAAATTTGATGCACCGACTTGCCGTGCGCCAATTGCAAAAAGACGGCGAACTCTCGGGCCGATAAGGCCGTTAAGGGGCCCTCACCTTCCGGCTTGGCTTTTTGCAGGGCCAAGCGATGGGCTGTGGCGTTGTCCAAATAACGTTGGCCCATCACCACTTGCCTCAAAGCATCAATCAGCGCTTCTGGGGCGCTTCGTTTGGACAAATAGCCCACGGCACCTGCCTCCAGGGCGCGCTTGGGGTGGCTGCTGTCTTCAAAAGCGGACAAGGCCAACACCTTCAAAGCGGGGTATTTGGCCTTGAGTCGCTTGATGGCTTCAAGCCCGCCCATCCCGGGCATCGCCAAATCCATGACGACCACATCGGGCCAGATGGGGCTTTGTTCACCGAGGTTGTTCAAGGTCGACAACGCGGCCTCGGCCGACTCCGACTCGGCCACGACCTCGATGTCGGGCTCGGCTTGCAACAGCAATTTAAAACCCATGCGCACCACGGCATGGTCGTCGACGAGCATGACTTTCATGCCACCTCCCACATCGCCACCAAAGTCAAACCTTGCGGTTCATGGTCGTGCAGAGCCCAATGCCCGCCCAAGGCTTGCACCCGTTCTTGCATGCCTTTAATGCCCCAACGGCTCGGATCGATGGCCTTGTCTTGGCGCCCCACACCATCGTCGGTGATGCTCAATTTGAAGGTATCTGCCTGCTCGGGATTCAAACTGGCTTGCAAAGTTGCCTCAATGCGGATGTGCTTGGCTTGGGCATGCTTAAACGCATTGTTCAAAGCTTCTTGTGCGATCCGGTAGGCCGCGTGCGCGTGGTCGGAATTCAGCCGCGACAAATCTCCCTTCGTCTCCAGTTCAATGCGGACCTCGGTTTGTCGCAGGCGCCAGTCGTCGACCAAATCCGCCAAGGCCTCTGCAAAGCCAAACTCCTCTAAAGCGGGCGGGTTCAAGCGCGCAATCAGCCGGTGCATACCGCCATAAATGTCGTCTGAGCAGGCCACCAACCAATGGGCCAATTCGAGTGTTTTGGGGTCGACCCCTTCGGCTCGACGCGCAATCGAAGTGCCCACACTTTTAATCGCGGTGATTTGTTGCCCCAACTCATCGTGCAGTTCACGGGCAATGGCGCTGCGTTCTTCTTCGACTCGGTGATGCACCCATTGGGCCAATTCACGGTTTTCTGCCAAGGCCTGTCTGGCCGCTTGGGCAGAGAGTTGGGCCTCATTTTTTTCGGCAACGGCCTGGGCCATTCGGTTAAAGGCCTGCCCCATGCGCCTCGCTTCCAGACCTTTGAGTTCCGGCAAGCGGGTTTGGTAGGCCCCCAGCTCCATTTGGTGCAGCGCCGTTTTGAGCTTTTCCAAGGGCACCAAAGCATGGCCGACCAGCGCAAATACCAAGAAGTTGCCGATCAAAAAACCCGCCAAGCCGGTTAACAACAAAGGTTGCAAATCCTCCCAACCGTCCAGCACCGCCCTGGAGGGATCGGCCTTTAAAACGAGGGTAGCGGTCGGCAGGTGAATGGTTTTGGCGGGCAGGTCTTCCGAGACCCAATTGGCATAAAAAGCCGGCGCATAACGACCTGCCTTGTAGGTGCTGGGCGGGGAGTGGTAAAGGGGCGCGCCTTCCGCGCTGTACAGCGTGATTTCATTGGCGCGAATGCGGCCTAAGGATTCTAAAAAGCTTTCAATACCCGCCAAGCCTTCGCGCTCATAAATCCAACCCAAGCGGGACAACAACTGAACCGCCACCGCATTGGAGCCGACAATTTCATCGTGCACGCTGCTGCGCGTGTTTTGAATTTGCAGCGTGATCAACAAGGCGGCAAACACGCCCATCAAGGCGGTGATGATCAAGTTGAGTTGCAGTCGAAGGCTCATAAGGGGTTGGGTTCAGGCAGAAATCATGAAAATCATGAACGAAATGCACAGGCGTCTCGAACACAATCATTGTCATTGAATTTCAAACAAAAACCACCCGAGACAGACCCCATGATCCAACGCACCGCCTCTTGCCCGAAATCGTCCCTGCCCCCTACCCTGAGCAAAGCCCCGCTGCTGTGGGTGGCCCTGAGTGCCGCATTTTCAGGGGCTTGGGCGCAAGACAATTCAGTGGCCCAAAACGCCAACTTGAATGTGAACGTGACAGCAGGCCGCATGGCACAACGCAGTTTCGATGCGCCTGCTGCAATCAGCAGCGTGGAGGGCGAAACCATCAGGGCGTCCGGCCAACAAGTCAATTTGTCCGATGCCTTATCGGGTGTGCCTGGTGTGGTGTCGCTCAACCGAAACAACTATGCACAGGACGTGCAAATTTCGATCCGTGGTTTTGGCGCCCGTGCCGCTTTTGGCACGCAAGGCATTCGAATCATCGCTGACGGTATTCCAGCCACCATGCCAGACGGTTCGGGCCAAGCCTCCACCGTCAGCTTGACTTCGGTCGACCGCGTTGAGGTTTTAAAAGGCCCCATGGCCCAGTTATACGGCAATGCCTCGGGCGGCGTCATCCAAACTTGGACCAAACAAGCCGGCGACCAGGCCGAGTTCGACACGCAGCTTTTCACCGGCTCCAATGGCCTGACCCGCACCGATTGGCAATTCAGCGACCGCACCGACAACAAAAAAGTGGGTTTGGTGGCCGACTACAGCTTCTTCAACTTGGCAGGCTGGCGGGACAATTCTCAGGCCCGACGCGAGCAACTCAACACCGTTTTGACGATTGACCCGCAAGAAGACACCCGTGTGCGCTTGATTTTGAATTCTTTCATAATGCCTTTTGCAGGTGATCCTATGGGCTTGACTCAAGCGCAGCTGAACGCCAACCCCCGATCCGCTGGGACCAATTCGGTGCTGGACCATGTCAGCAAAACCATTCGCCAAAATCAGGTCGGTGCGGTGCTGGAGCAACGCATCAGCCCCGATCTGAGTTTTGAAGGGCGCATTTATGACGGCGCTCGCGAAAACTTGCAACTTCAAGCCGCTACTGCGACCACCACGCCCGCCAACACGATGGGCACTTGGGTCGGTTTGAACCGAGACTTCAGGGGCCTGGGTCTGCAACTCAAAGGCCGTGAGCGCGGGGGGAGCGTGCCCATGCAGTGGGTCGTTGGTTTTGACGGTGATCGATCTTCAGAAGCCCGTCAAGGCGGCTGCACCAACACGGGCAACTTGGTGGTCTCCTCGGCCAACGCCGCCGGTTGTGCCGGCTTGATCGGCACCACCTATTTAAGTCGCAACGAGCAAGACGTGGCGACCAACCGCGACTTCTACGCCCAAACCCATTGGGAACTCAACGACCAGTGGAGCGCGGTGTTGGCGGCGCGCGACAGCAACGTGAATTTGAGCGCTGTCACGGCCAGTTCGCTGTTTGGAACCGGCGGCACGGTGAAGTACCAGGCCTTTACGCCCATGGCGGGCCTGACCTTTCATGCCAACGATCGTTTGAATGTCTATGCCAATGTGGGCCGTGGTTTTGAAACCCCCAGTCTGGCGAATGCCGCCTACATCCGCAACCCCGCCAATCTCGCGGCCGTCTCCCCGACCTTCAACCCCAATTTGAAAGCCGCGACGAATGTGAGTTATGAATTGGGTGCCAAGTGGCTCCCCAGCCATTTGAGCCGAATTGAAGTGGCCGTATTTGAAGTCAACACCCAGAACGAAGTGGTGACTGATTTGTCGGTGAGCGGCAAAACCGCCTACAAAAATGCACCCAACACCCAACGCCAAGGGCTTGAATTCAGCTACCGCAATCAATTTGACCCGCATTGGTTGGTGCAGACCACCGGCACCACCATGAAGGCCACTTATTCTTCCGCCTTTACAAGCGGAACCACCCCGATTGCAGCAGGCAATCGCCTGCCTTCGATACCGCAAAATCAAGCGCTGGCCAATTTGACTTGGTCACAAAATGCCCAAAGCGGCTCGCCGGCCGAGAAACTACAAGGCGCGCAGGCGACGGTGGAGTGGGTCGGTAGAAGTGCAATTTATGCCAACGACGCGAACACCGCCCAAGCGGGCAATGCGAATGTGTTCAACCTCCGGTTGCGTGAGGGCTATCAAGTCAACGCCCATTTGAACTTGGAGGCGTTCTTGGCCCTCAATAACCTCAGCAACCGCGCTTATGTGGGCTCGGTCATCGTGAACCAAGCTCAAACCCAGTTCTTTGAGCCAGCCCTTCCCCGAAATTACGTGTTGGGCATCAAAGCGCAGATTCCGCTCTAAAGGGAAGTGTCACCCACCCGGCGTCCGAAACGCAGGGCGTGGGTGTTACATTCAAAATTCAGGGGCCGGCGCGCAGTGCTTTGCGCAGTCCCTCACCGATTTCAGGCTTGTGTACAAAGGGGTCGGTGGGGTTTTTGATTTGCAAAATGTCTTCCATCCGCGTTTGTACGGTGCCGAGCGCTTTGGGGTGGCTGAAGATGTAAAAACGGTCTTCTGCCAAAGCGTCAAACACCATTTGCGCCACGTCTGCCGCGCTGACTTTGCCTGAACCCACGGCCTTGTCGCTCATAGCTTGACCGATCAATTGGCTTTGGGTCGGTTTTTGGTGGGCCAATGCAGCGGGTTGGTTGCGGTGGCTTTGGTTGATGCCTGTTGGCACGAAATAAGGGCACAGCACGCTGGCGCTGACTTGGTCGGTCACCAACTTCAAGTCTTGGTAGAGCGTTTCAGACAAGGACACGACGGCGTGTTTGCTGACGTTGTAAATGCCCATGTTCGGCGGCGTTAACAAACCCGCCATGCTCGCGGTGTTGACGATGCGGCCTTGAAAGTTCGGGTCTTTGGCAGCGGCTTCCAGCATCATGGGCGTGAACAAGCGAACGCCGTGCACCACACCCCAGACGTTGACGCCCAGCACCCATTCCCAATCGGCCACTGAGTTTTCCCAAACCAAACCGCCGGCGCCGACACCGGCATTGTTAAAGACAAAGTTCGGCGCACCAAAGCGGGCTTTTACGGCGTCTGCAAAAGCCGCCATTTCGTCGGCATGGGACACATCGACCTTTTTAGCCAAGACCTGAACGCCCATTTGGGTGAGTTCAGCGTGCGCCTTGTCCAAGGCATCTTGCTGGACATCCACGATGGCAAGGTTCATACCGTGGCGGGCTGCAATGCGGGCCACTTCAAGCCCAAAACCGGAACCCGCGCCAGTCAGAACGGCGGTCAAGCCTTTGAGTTGTTGCATTTTCATATCAGATCAATTTCACCAGTTGTTTGCCAAAATTGCGACCCTTGAGCAAGCCCATGAAGGCTTCTGGCGCCGAGGCCAAGCCTTGTGCAATGGACTCACGGGGCTTCAGTTGACCCGTCGCCACCAAACCGCCGAGTTCCTTGAGCGCTTCGTTCCAAACTTCCATGTGTTCAGAAACGATGAAACCTTCAATCTTGAGGCGATTGACCAAGATCAGCGAGGGGTTTTGCATTGGCAAGGGCTCGCCGTTGTAACCGGCGATCATGCCGCACATGGCAATTCGGGCAAAGGGATTGGTGCGCAACATGACGGCGTCCAACAAGTAGCCCCCGACGTTTTCAAAGTAGCCATCGATGCCATTCGGGCAAGCCTCTTTCAAGGCCATCGACATCGACTTCAGGTCGGTGTGTTGCTTGTAGTCGATGCAAACGTCAAAGTGGAGATCGTTCACCGCATAGGCGCATTTGTCAGGGCCGCCCGCGATACCGACCACGCGGCAACCGCGTGCCTTGGCCAATGCCGCAAAGGCGCTGCCCACGGCGCCAGTCGCCGCACTCACCACCACGGTTTCACCCGCTTTGGGCGCGATGATTTTGACCAATCCATACCAAGCGGTCACGCCGGGCATGCCGACAGCGCCGAGGTAATGAGACAGGGGCACGTGGGTGGTGTCGACCACTTTCAAGGCCCCCGGCTGGTTGGCATTGACGACGCTGTACTCTTGCCAGCCGCCCATGCCGACCACCGCATCACCCGTTTTGTATTTGGGGTGACGGCTCTCCACCACCTCGCCGACCGTGCCGCCTTGCATGACGGCGCCCAGCGGTTGCGGCGCGGCGTAACTTTTGCTGTCGTTCATGCGTCCGCGCATGTAGGGATCCAAGCTCAAGAAATGGTGCCGCACCAAAACTTGGCCGTCATCTAAAGCAGGCAAAGTCGCCTCCACCAATTTGAAGTTGTCGGCGGTGGGCTCGCCCGTGGGGCGGCTGTGCAGGTGAATTTGTTGGTAAGTGGTCATGGGGTCTCCTGATTGATTTTGCTTAAATTCAGTCTGTCGAAATGGGTTCGCTGGCACCGCGGGGCGTCATGCCGGCTGGCGGCGCAGTGCGGTTGACGTATTTAAAAGTACCCGTCGCGGTGGCGCAAAGTTGCTGCTGCTCGTCGAGCACTTGGGCTTCAACAAAGGCCATGGTTTTGGTTCGGTGCAATAAATGCCCTTTGGCCTTCAATGGCCCCAAAGCCGGGCGCATGAAGCTGGTTTTCATCTCGATGGTCACAATGCCATGGTCAGGCGCCAGGCTGCGCGCCGCGGTGGCCATGGCCACATCGAGCAAAGTCATAATGACCCCGCCGTGAACCACAGCGAAGGAATTGTGGTGCTCTGGTCGCGGCGAAAAAGTCAGCTCTGAATGCCCGTTGTCAAAGTGCGTCAGCTCAAAACCGAGCAAATTGACAAAGGGAATTTCAACGCCAAAGCCCATCAAAAAGCCTCTTCGGGCAAATTGGCGCAGGTCAGGTCGCGGGTCTCAACCACCTGCAACCAAGCGCCAATTTTGGGCAACTCGTAATGGAAGAAGAAACGGGCTGCCGCCCAGCGACCCTGTTGGGCGGGCGAGGCCGTTTTGTCGGTAGGCGCCGGTAAGACGCGACACACATCCAGCCAAATCCAGGCCAAGACCATGTGCCCAAAGGCCTGCATATAGGGCACCGCATTCGCCAAAGCCTCGGTGGGCACCTGTGTGGCCCAGGCCGATTGAGTGGCTTCGTCGATTTGTTTCACTGCCGTAGACAGTGCCGCCGCGTGAGCGGCCAATTCAGGTCGTTGTTGGGCTTGGGCCACCGTCGCCTGGATGCGTGCTTGCAACAGTTGCCAACCCCGACCGCCTTCCATCAAGACCTTTCGGCCCAGCAAATCGGTGGCCTGAATGCCGTGTGTGCCTTCGTGGATCATGTTCAGGCGGTTGTCGCGCCAATACTGCTCGACCGGAAAATCGCGCGTATAGCCATAACCGCCGTGAATTTGGATGGCCAAGGAGTTGGCTTCCAGACACCACTCGCTGGGCCAGCTTTTGACAATCGGCGTCAAAACCTCCAGCAGCAAACGGGCTTCGTCAGCGGACTCCGGTGTGCCGGTATGTTGTTCGTCGACCAACTTGGCACAGAACAAGGCCAAAGCCAGGGCGCCTTCGCAATAAGATTTTTGTGCCAACAGCATGCGCTTGACGTCGGCGTGCTGGATGATCGCCACTTGGGGCTGCGCCGGGTCTTTACCAGCCGCCCCCATGGGCCGGCCTTGCGGGCGGTTGCGGGCATAGTCCAACGAGGCCAAATAACCCGCCATGCCGAGCATGGTGGCCGCCAAGCCCACGCCGATGCGGGCCTCGTTCATCATGTGGAACATGCACGATAGGCCTTTGCCGGGCTGACCAACCAAGTAGCCAACGGCGCCGGATTGTCCGTTCGGCGTGAATTTTCCTTCGCCAAAATTCAGCAGCGTATTGGTCGTGCCACGCCACCCGAGTTTGTGGTTCAATCCCGCCAAGGCGACGTCATTGCGCTCGCCTGTCAACTCGGCCTTGGCGTTGACCATTTTCTTGGGCACGATGAAAAGTGAAATACCCCGTGTGCCCGGAATGGTTTTGCCATCGGTTCCCGGGATTTTGGCCAAGACCAAGTGGATGATGTTTTCAGTGAGCTCGTGCTCGCCCGACGAGATCCACATCTTGTTGCCCTTCAGGCGGTAGCGTGGACCCAAGGGGTCGGACTCAAAGTCAGCCCCATCGGGGACTGCGCGGGTCGCGACGTCACTCAGGCTGGAGCCGGCCTGTGGTTCGCTCAAGCACATGGTGCCCGACCAGCGGCCTGAAAACTCATTCAGCGCGAACACCTCTTTTTGCAAATCGGTGCCGTGAACCATGAGCAAGTTGGCGTTGCCCACCGTCAGCATGCCCGAACCCATGCTGACCGAGGCGCAGGCAAAAAAGGTGTTGGCTGCTGCTTCTAGGGTGTAGGGCAACTGCATGCCGCCGATGTCGTAATCTTGCGCGGCGCTCAGCATGCCGGATTCGGCGTAAGCGCGATTCGCCTCGTAACTGGCTTGGGGCAAGATGACCTTTTCACCGTCAAACCGAGGCTCCTCGGTGTCAAGGAGACGGTTGAAGGGCGCGTATTTTTCGCGCGCTATGCGCTCGCAGGTATCGAGAACCGCGTCAAAGGTTTCGCGGCTGTGGTCGCTGAAGCGTTCGCGCTGCGTCAGGCTGGACGCTTGCAACCAGTCATAGAGCAAAAAGTCCAGGCTGCTGCGCAAACTCATAGCACTTCGAACACGCCCGCTGCGCCCATGCCGCCACCAATGCACATGGTCACCAAAACGCGTTTGGCACCCCGGCGTTTGCCTTCGATCAAGGCGTGACCCGTCAGGCGTTGGCCTGAAACACCGTAAGGGTGGCCCACGGCAATGGCGCCGCCATTGACATTCAGCTTGTCAGCTGGGATGCCGAGTTTGTCGCGGCAGTACAGCACTTGCACGGCAAAGGCTTCGTTCAATTCAAACAGATCGATGTCGCTGATCTTCAAGCCCAATTTGGCCAGCACCTTGGGCACGGCAAAGACAGGGCCAATGCCCATTTCATCGGGCTCACAACCGGCGACGGCAAAGCCCAAAAAGCGGCCCAGCGGCTTCAAATTGTTTTGGGTTGCATAGGCCTCGCTGACCACCACACAAGCGCCCGCGCCGTCAGAGAACTGGCTGGCGTTGCCGGCTGAAATCACGCCGCCGGGGATGGCGGGTTTGATGCCAGAGATGTTTTCTTTGGTGGTGCCTTCACGCAAACCTTCGTCGCGGCTCACCGTCACTTCTTTGGTGATCAAACCAAAGGTGGCATCGGCAACGCCGGTGGTCACGGTAATGGGGGCGATTTCGGCTTCAAACAAGCCAGCTGCTTGGGCAGCGCAGGCCTTTTGTTGGCTGGCGGCGCCGTATTCGTCCATCACATCGCGGCCGATGTTGTAGCGCTTGGCCACTTGTTCAGCGGTTTGCAGCATGTTCCAGTAGATTTCTGGTTTCAGCTTCATCAAAGCGGGGTCGACCAACATGTGTTTGTTGGCTTCGTTTTGCACGCAAGAAATGCTTTCGACGCCGCCGGCCACAAACACATCGCCTTCGCCGGCGATCACGCGCTGTGAAGCCAAGGCAATGGTTTGCAAACCCGACGAGCAAAAACGGTTGACGGTCAGACCCGAGGTGGTGACGGGCAGTCCTGCCATCAACGCAATTTGACGAGCGATATTAGAGCCGGTAGCGCCTTCTGGCGTGGCCGTGCCCATGATGACGTCTTCCACCGCGGCAGGGTCAATGCCAGCACGCTCGATGGCGTGACGCACCGCGTGGCCCCCCAAAGTGGCGCCGTGCGTCATGTTGAAAGAGCCCTTCCAGCTTTTGGCCAAAGGGGTGCGAGCGGTGGAGACTATCAGGGCGTTGGTCATGGCTTTTCGCTTTCTAGAGTTCGTTAAATTCGGTTAGAAATCTGGTTAGAAAAGGAGGTGGGCTGGCGCACTCAGTCAAAGCCACGGCCTTCGGCCACGAGTTTGGTGAGCAACGGCGCAGGCGTCCAAAATGCTTGGTCGTCCATGGGGTTTTGGGCAAAGCGCTGCATGGCCGTCACGACGTTGTACAAACCGAAGCTCTGCGCATAGTGCATGGGACCACCGCGGAAGATGGGGAAGCCATAACCGGTCAGGTAGACCATGTCGATGTCGCTGGCACGGCTGGCGATGCCTTCTTCCAAGATGTGGCAAGCCTCGTTGACCATGGCAAACACCAAGCGCTGCACGATTTCGTCATCGCTGATTTTGCGGGCTTTGATGCCTTGGTCAGCGCGGTGTTTTTCGATCATTTCGTTGACCACGGTGCTCGGAATCGCATCGCGCTTGCCGGGCACATAGTCATACCAACCCGCTCCGGTTTTTTGGCCATAACGGCCCATTTCGCACAAGAGGTCAGCGGTTTTGCTGTACTTCATGTTGGCGCGCTCCACGGCGCGGCGCTTGCGGATGGCCCAGCCAATGTCGTTGCCGGCCAAGTCGCCCATGCGGAAGGGGCCCATGGCAAAGCCGAATTTTTCGATGGCCTTGTCGACTTGCTGAGGCAAAGCGCCCTCTTCCAGCAAGAAGCCCGCTTGGCGGCTGTATTGCTCGATCATGCGGTTGCCGATGAAGCCGTCGCAAACACCCGAAACCACCGCGGTTTTCTTGATCTTTTTGGCCAGCGCCATGACCGTGGCCAAGACGTCCTTGGCGGTTTTTTCACCGCGCACCACTTCGAGCAACTTCATCACATTGGCGGGGCTGAAGAAGTGCATGCCCACCACGTCTTGAGGGCGTTTGGTGAAGCTGGCAATTTGGTTGACGTCCAGGGTCGAGGTGTTGGAGGCCAAAATTGCCCCGGCTTTGGCAACCGCGTCCAATTGCTTGAAGACCACCTCTTTGACACCCATTTCTTCAAACACCGCCTCGATGATGAGGTCGGCTTGGCTCAGGTCGTCGTAGCTCAACGTGGGCTTGAGCATGGCCATGCGTTGCTCGTATTTGTCTTGCTTGAGTTTGCCTTTTTTAACTTGGGCTTCGTAGTTCTTGCGGATGGTTGCCAAGCCACGGTCCAGTGCTTCTTGCTTGGTTTCCAAAATCGTCACGGGAATGCCGGCGTTCAAGAAATTCATGGCAATGCCGCCGCCCATGGTTCCGGCGCCAATCACCCCGACGCTGTCGATTTTTCGCTTGGGGGTGTCTTCGGCCACATCCGGAATTTTGGAGGCGGCGCGTTCTGCGATGAACAAATGGCGCAAAGCATTGGATTCAGGCGTTTGCATCAAACCCATGAAGGCTTCACGCTCTTTCAACATGCCTTGGTCAAAGGGCAAGGTGGTTGCCATTTCGACGACGTCCACGCACTTCAGAGGAGCGGGGTAATTTTTCGACATGCCGCCCACCATGTTGCGGGCGAACTGGAAGTAAGCCGCGCCTTTGGGGTGTTTGCAAGGCAGGTTGCGCACAAGGGGCAAGGCGCTGCCATCG
>CAILKX010000045.1 GCA_903834975.1 uncultured Curvibacter sp. | reverse complement strand
GCCAGCTTGCCACGTCCTGAAACGTCGCCAATGCGCTGGTTAAAGACCTCGTCAATGGCCTCTTGCAGGGCGGGGAAGGTGTTTTCTTTCTTCGCCAAGCGTGCCGACCAGCCGTCGCGAACGTCTTGCCACAACACCGCGGCCAGCAAAAAGCTGGGGGCGACCGATTTGCCTTCGGCCACGCGGCGGTCGGTGTCTTGCAAGGCACAGGCCACAAACGGGGTGTTCGCCCGCTCGACGACCACGTCCAAAAGCGGGTAAATGCCTTGCGCGAGGCCCAGTTTTTTCAACTGCTCAATGGTGGCCAAACCGTGGCCGGTTTGCAACAGCTTGAGCATTTCATCAAACAAGCGGCTCTGCGGCACCTCGGCCAAGAGCTTGCGGCTGGGGACCAAAGCGGCGGCCGTTTTGGCTTCCAACGAAAAACCCAAGGGGCTGAGCTTGGCCGCAAACCGAACGGCCCGAATGATGCGAACGGGGTCTTCACGGTAGCGGGTGGCGGGGTCGCCAATCATGCGCAGGGTCTTCTTTTTGGCGTCCTGAATGCCCTTGTGGTAATCCACCACCATTTGCGTCGCTGGGTCGTAGTACATGGCGTTGAGGGTGAAGTCGCGGCGCACCGCGTCTTCTTCTTGCGGCCCCCAGACGTTGTCTCGCAGCACGCGACCGCTGGCATCCACCGCATGCGTCATGCCGGCCAAAGCCGCTTTACTGGTTTTTTCATTGCCACTGACTTGCTCGGCGGCGGCGTTGTCCAAGTAGGCGCGGAAGGTCGAAACTTCAATCACCTCGTGTTCACGACCTCGGCCGTACACCACGTGGACAATGCGAAAACGGCGCCCAATGATGAACGCACGGCGGAACAAGGACTTCACTTGCTCCGGTGTGGCGTTGGTGGCCACGTCAAAATCTTTGGGACGCAGGCCCAGCAACAAATCGCGCACCGCACCACCGACGATGTAGGCTTCAAAGCCGGCGTCTTGCAAGTTGCGCACGACATCAAAGGCGCGCCGATCAACCAATTCGGGGTCAATGCCGTGAACCGAGGCAGGCACTTCTTCTCGCTTGCCCAATTTGGGCTTGGTCACGGCCGCTGTTTTGGCCGAGGATTTCGAGCCGAGTAATTTATCGATGAAATTTTTAATCATTTTTCTTTAGCAAACAGGTCCAACACGGGCCAGCCACGCGCCAGCGCCAAGGCGCGCAATCCGGCGTCTGGGTTGGTGGCCACAGGACGATTGACCTTCTCCAAGAGCGGCACATCGTTGGATGAATCGCTGTAAAAAGTGGCGTCCACCGAGTCCCAATGGAGGCCCCGCGCCGACAGCCATTGTTCCATGCGCAGGACCTTGCCTTCTCGCAGGGACGGGATACCGTCAATTTCACCCGTAAACCAGCCCGATGCATCGCGTGCCAACTTGACCGCGATCAGTTCAGAAACACCAAAAGCGGCGGCAATGGGCGCGGTCACAAACTCGTTGGTCGCGGTGATGATGATGACTTGATCGCCCGCCGCTTTGTGTTTGTCGACCAAGGCCAAGGCCTCGGGCTGGATGGCCGGTTGAACCACCTCGCGCATGAATTGCGCCTGGGCCTGGGCAGCGGCCTCGGGGCCTTTTAAACGCACCGCTTCTGTACCGAAACGAACGTATTCGTGGATGTCCAGCGTACCGGCTTGGTAATGGGCGTAGAAGGCCTCGTTGCGCTTGGCAAAGGTATCGGGATCGGTCCAGCCAATTCGGGTGGTGAAGCGCCCCCAAGATTGGTCGGAGTCAATCGGCAGCAGGGTGTGGTCTAAATCAAACAGGGCAAGTTTCATGGTTTAAAGACGGCCTTAATCGTCGGCCGCGAGCATTGTTTTGATGAGCGGAATGGTCACGGTGCGCTGGGTTTGCAGGGCAAATGCATCCAAAGCATCGAGCAGTTGCAT
>CAILKX010000044.1 GCA_903834975.1 uncultured Curvibacter sp. | reverse complement strand
AGGGGGCTTGGCAGGGCGCGCAATTGACGGCAAATTTCCAGGCCGTCCGCATCGGGCAGCATCAAGTCGAGCACCACCAGCGTTGGTGAATGTCCGCCGCTTTGCCCGGCGCTCTGCCCCGTGATTTGCCCCGCGATCAGTCTCAAAAAAGCCAGGCCTTCAGTCCCGTGGGTTTTGTGGATGACTTCAAAACCCGAGGGCGCCAAATAAGCCGTCACCATGTCCGCCAGACGGGTGTCGTCTTCGATCATCAGCAGGGTGTGGGAGGCAGGATAGGGGGCGCTCATGGCTTTTGTCCACCAAAGTTACTAACCAATGTCATTCAAAGGGATTCAAGTCGCGATGATCCACCCGCCGCGTGAGGGCGGTACGGCATCCACCGTAAAGAATGGTAAATCTGAGGCAGGCGCCGTCAATCTTTGGCCGGCTGAAAGACTTTCAGCCGGGCCGTGAAAAACACCAGCACCAACACCGGCAAACTCAAGGCCGCGGTGGACAGGAAGAAAGTGGTGTAGCCATGCGCATCGACAAAACGACCCGAAAACCCGGCCAGCCATTTGGGCGCCAGCAGCATCAAGCTGCTGAACAAAGCGTATTGGGTCGCCGAGTAACGCACATTGGTCAAGGACGACAAAAAAGCAATGAAGGCCGCCGAGGCAATGCCGCTGGCCAAGTTGTCCGCCGACACCACCCAAATCAGGCCGGTGAGGTTGTGTCCCTGCCCCGCCAGCCAAGCAAACAGCAAATTGCCGCCCAGGCTCAAGGTGCCGCCCAGCATCAGCACCCGCATGACGCCCAGGCGCAAGGCCAAGGCCCCCCCCACAAAAGCGCCGGTGAGGGTCATGATGACGCCGTAGACTTTGCTGACCGTGGCAACTTCGGTCTTGGTGTAACCCATGTCCACATAAAACGGGTTGGCCATGATGCCCATCACCACATCGCTGATGCGGTAGATGGCGATCAGGCTCAGGATCAACACCGCCTGCCAGCGGTATCGGTGCACAAAGTCCAGAAAGGGCTCAACCAAGGCGCTCCTCAGCCACTCGCCGACATTTTGGCTGCGTCCCCCTTCACGGCGTGCCGGTTCAGGAGAGAACCAAACGGTCAACACGCCCAGCGCCATCGAGGCCGCCATCACCGAATAAGCCCATTGCCAAGCGGCGTTTTGGTAAGCGGTTGTGGTTGCGGTTGTGGTTGCGGTTAAGGTTGTGCCTGTCGTCGACGCTGGAATGCTCAAAATTTCGGCTTGGGCCGTCAACCACAGGCCGCCCGCGCCTGCCCAAATCATCGCGAGTCGGTAACCCGTTTGGTAGCTGGCTGCCAGGGCGGCTTGTCGGTCGACGGCGGCGGATTCAATGCGAAATGCATCCAAGGCAATGTCTTGCGTGGCCGAGCTGAAGGCTGTGAGCACGGCGCACCCCACCAAAGCGTCTAGCTGGGATTGGGGATCGAAATGACCCATGCCCAGCAAGCCCAGGACGATGCCGACTTGCGCCAGCAGCAACCAACTGCGTCGCCAGCCGAGCCGATTCGTCAGCCAAGGCAAAGGCAGCCGATCGACCAAGGGTGCCCACAACCATTTCAAGCCATAAGCAAGGCCCACCCACGACAGGTAACCAATCGTGGTGCGGTCGATACCGGCTTCGCGCAGCCGAAAGCTCAAGGTGCCCAGCACCAGCAGCAAGGGCAGTCCAGCAGAAAAACCCAATGCCAACATGCGCAAACTGGCGGGCTCGGCGTAGACCTTGAAACTACTCAGCCAAGTCTTCAATCCGGTTAAAACCCCCTTAAACACCTGAACCCCCTTATCCGCTTTTACCGCTTGTGCCGCTTTTACCGCTTGCATGGCGCCTGGCATCCAATCAGGTCCCACCCACATAGGGGTTGCTTCGGCGTTCGCTTCCAAACGTGCTCTCCGGCCCGTGGCCGGGGATGAACACCGTGTCGTTGCCCATGGGCCACAGACGCTGGGTGATGCTGTCGATCAAATCTTGGTGATTGCCTTGGGGGAAATCGGTGCGACCGATGCTGCCGGCGAACAACACATCGCCCACAAAGGCGCGTTGAATTTCGGGTGAATAAAACACCACATGACCGGGCGTGTGCCCCGGTGTGTGGCGCACTTGCAGCGTGTGTGCGCCCAAAGTCACGCTGTCGCCGTCTTGCAACCAGCGTGTGGGTGTGAAGGTTTTGGACGGCGCAAAGCCATATTTGACAGCGGTGTCGGGCAACAAATCAATCCAAAACTGGTCACCCGGGTGCGGCCCGATGATGGGCAAATTCAAACGCTCGGCCAACTCGGCGGTGGCACCGGCGTGGTCGATGTGGGCGTGCGTGATCCAAATTTGTTCGAGCTTTAAACCCAGTCGCTGGGCCTCGCCCAGCAACAAATCCAGATCGCCACCGGGGTCAATGACGGCGGCTTGCCGGGTTTGGTCATCCCAAACCAGCGAGGCATTTTGTTGGAAGGCGGTGACGGGGACGGTGAGGTATTTCAGCATGGTCAAAGAGCCCAATCGTATTCAACCGTGATGGGCGCGTGGTCGGAAAACTTCTGACCTTTGTAAATGGCTTCCGATTTCGCCAGGAGCCCGAGTGTTGGCGTCGCCAAGTGGTAATCCAAGCGCCACCCGACATTGTTGGCGTAGGCCTGCCCACGGTTGCTCCACCAGGTGTAGCAAGCGTCGGTGGTGTCGGGTTGGAGGTGTCGGTAAACGTCGACAACGCCTTGCGCCAGCAACGCGGTTACCCAAGCGCGCTCGGGGGGCAAAAAGCCACTGTTTTTCAAGTTGCCCTTCCAGTTTTTCAAGTCCTTTTCTTGGTGCGCGATGTTCACGTCGGCGCACAAGACAAAATCTCGCTGGGCTTTTAGCGCCTGCAGATGGGGCGCCATTTTGGCCAGAAAACGGTATTTGGCGAGTTGCCGGTCTTCGCCAGAGGAGCCGCTGGGAAAGTAGGCGCTGATCAGGGAGCGCTTGTGCTTTGGTGTGTCAAAGCGCAACTCAACATAGCGGCCTTCGGCGTCAAATTCCTCGGGGTCAAATCCGATGACGACGTCGCTGGGCTCGTGTCGCGTGTAAACCCCGACGCCGGAATAGCCCTTTTTTTCAGCAAACTGAAAATAGCCCTTCAAGCCGGCCAGGGTTTCAAATTTGCCCGCCATGTCAGGCGCTTGGGCCTTGATTTCTTGGACGCAAATACAATCCACGGCTTGCTCTTCCAGCCAAGGCTCAACCCCTTTGGTCGAGGCGGAGCGGATGCCGTTCAGGTTAAGGCTGGTCAGTTTGAACAAGGAATTCCCCATGCAGGTTAATGGTGCCCCAGATGCGTTGGCGCAAGCGTTTGTTGAATTTTCGGTGGCTTCAGGCGTTTTGCGCTTTGGTGAATTTAAAACCAAAGCGGGTCGTTTGAGCCCCTATTTTTTCAACGCGGGTTTGTTTGACGATGGCGCCAAACTGGGTCGCTTGGCTGAATTTTATGCAAAGCGCTTGGTCGCCAGTGGCATTGAGTTTGACATGATTTTTGGCCCGGCTTACAAAGGCATTCCGCTGGCCGCTGCCGTGGCGATTGAGTTGGCCCGCTTGGGCAAAAACCGGCCCTTCGCGTACAACCGCAAAGAAGCCAAAGACCACGGCGAGGGGGGCACCTTGGTGGGCGCCCCGCTCAAAGGCCGCGTGCTGATCGTGGACGACGTCATGTCGGCCGGCACAGCGGCGCGGGAGTCGATTGCCTTGATTCAAGCCGCCGGCGCCACGCCCCACGCGGTGGCGATTGCGTTGGACCGGCAAGAAATGGCGACTGAAAAACAGCCCGACGGCAGCACCCAAGACGTGCCCCACAGTGCCGTGCAGTATGTTCGCGAAACGTTGGGCTTGCAGGTCGCAGCGATTGCCAGCCTGACCGACCTGCTCGGCTACTTGGGCCAGCAAGCCGGCGCAGAAATGGCCGAACACCTGAGCCGCACCGAGGCTTATCGGCAGCGCTACGGTGTGGTTTAAGAGCGGGCTTACCCCGCCAACTTGGCCTTCAGCAACCCATTGACCTGACCCGGATTGGCCTTGCCTTGGCTGGCCTTCATGATCTGGCCGACCAAGGCGTTGAAGGCCTTGTCTTTGCCGGCGCGGAATTGGGCCACATTGTCGGGGTTGGCGGCGATCACCGCGTCGATGATTTTCTCGAGCGCGCCCGAATCATTCATCTGTTTCAAGCCCTTGGTCTCGATCACGGCGTCCACCTCGTTGGCCTCACCGCTCCACAGGGCCTCAAAAACTTGCTTGGCAGCGTTGTTGGAAATCGTGCCATCGGCAATGCGGGCAATCAGTGCCGCCAATTGGGCCGAGCTGACCGGCGCCATTTCGATGCTGGTTTCGCTGCTGTTCAAGCGGCGTGACAGCTCGCCCATGATCCAATTGCTCACCAACTTAGGCTGATGGCAGGCCTTGGCCGCGGCTTCAAAGTAAGCCGCCATGGCCTTGCTTTGGGTCAAGGTGGTGGCGTCGTATTCGGGCAGGCCATAGTCGGCCACGAAGCGCGCCGCCATCGTGCGTGGCAATTCCGTCATGGCCGCCTTCACGCGTTGCACCCATTCGTCTGCGATCACCAGCGGCGGCAGGTCGGGGTCAGGGAAATAGCGGTAATCGGCGGCGTCCTCTTTGGTGCGCATCGCGCGGGTTTCGCCGCTATCGGGGTCGAACAGCACCGTGGCTTGTTGGATGGCGTGACCGTCTTCAATCTGCTCAATTTGCCAGCGCACCTCAAAGTCGATGGCTTGCTGCATGAACTTGAAACTGTTCAAGTTCTTGATTTCGCGCCGCGTCCCCAAGGGCCCACCGGGTCGACGCACCGACACATTGGCGTCGCAACGGAAGCTGCCTTCTTGCATATTGCCGTCGCAAATGCCAATCCAGGTGACGATTTTGTGCAGTTCCTTGGCGTAGGCCACGGCCTCTTCGCTGGAGCGAATGTCGGGTTCGGTGACGATTTCCAGCAGCGGGGTACCGGCCCGGTTCAAGTCGATGCCCGATTGGCCGATGAAGTCTTCGTGCAGCGATTTACCGGCGTCTTCTTCCAGATGGGCACGCACCAAGCGCACGGTTTTCTTTTCGTCGCCGAGGAAGAAGGCCACTTCACCGCCGACCACCACCGGAATTTCAAATTGGCTGATTTGATAGCCTTTGGGCAGGTCGGGGTAAAAATAATTTTTGCGCGCAAAGATGCTTTTGGGCGAAATGTGCGAACCGATGGCCAAGCCAAATTCAATCGCGCGCTCAACCGCGCCCAAGTTCATCACGGGCAGGGTGCCCGGAAGGGCCAGGTCGACGGCGCAGGCTTGGGTGTTGGGCGCCGCGCCAAAAGCGGTCGAAGCGCGGCTGAAAATTTTGCTTTGGGTCGAGAGTTGGGCGTGCGTTTCAAAGCCGATCACGACTTCGTAACCTTGTACCAGTTTGGTTTTGCTCATGGTCGGGTCGCTTCAGGGGTGCGGAGGTGGTAATCGGTGGCCTGCTGGAATCGGTGTGCCGCGTTGAGCAACTTGCTTTCGCCAAAGTAGTTGCCAATCAACTGCAGTCCGACGGGCATGCCGTCAGCCCCAAATCCCGCGGGCAGGCTCATGCCGGGTAGACCGGCCAAGGAGGCCGGCAAGGTAAAGATGTCGGCCAAATAATTGGCGACCGGGTCGGCGGATTTTTCACCCAATTTCCAAGCCACGGTGGGGGCCACGGGGCCGGCGATCACGTCGCAACTTTGGAAGGCCTGCTGGAAGTCGTCTGCGATCATGCGGCGAATTTTTTGTGCTTGAAGGTAATAGGCGTCGTAATAGCCGTGCGACAGCACATACGTGCCGATCATGATGCGGCGCTTGACTTCGTCGCCAAAGCCTTCGGCACGGGTTTTTTTGTACATGTCGGTCAGATCGCCGAAGTCCTTGGCGCGGTGGCCAAATTTGACACCGTCAAAGCGGCTCAAGTTGGAGCTGGCTTCGGCCGGCGCGATGATGTAGTACACCGGAATCGACAACTCGGTGCGCGGCAGGCTGATGGGCACCAATTGGGCACCCAACTTTTCGTATTCTTTCAGCGAGGCTTCCACAGCGGCGCGCACATCGGGGGCCAAGCCTTCGCCGAAAAACTCGGCCGGAATGCCAATGCGCAGACCTTCGAGTGAGTCGTTCAGGTGGCGTGAGAAATCCTCAGCGGGCCTGTCAAGCGAGGTGGCGTCGCGGTCGGGGTCGGGTCCGCACATGGCGGACAGCAACCAGGCACAATCTTCAGCGCTGCGGGCCATGGGCCCAGCTTGGTCGAGGCTGGAGGCAAAGGCCACCATGCCATAACGCGAGGCAAGGCCATAGGTGGGCTTGATGCCGGTGATGCCGCAAAAACTGGCGGGCTGGCGGATGGAGCCGCCCGTGTCGGTGCCGGTCACGGCGGGCGCCAAGCGGGCCGCCACGGCCGCCGCGCTGCCGCCCGATGAGCCGCCAGGCACGCGGTCTTGCGCCCACGGGTTGCGCACGGGGACCGGGGCGTTGAAGCCGACGGGGGCGACGGCCGAATTTTCGTTGGCCGAACCCATGGCGAATTCGTCGCAGTTGAGCTTGCCCAAAGTCACGGCGCCGGCCTCGGCGAGCCGAGAGACCACGGTGGCGTCAAAAGGCGATTGGTAGCCTTTCAGCATTTTGGAGCCTGCGGTCGTTGGGAAATCGCGGGTGACAAAAATGTCTTTGTGCGCAATCGGCACGCCGGTCAAGGCCATGGGAGAGGCCGATTCCGGCGACGATGCCTTGGCCTGTTGCGCCAATTTGGCATCGGCGGCGCGGGCTTGGGCCAGCGTGGCGTCGGGGTTGACGCTCACAAACGCACCCAGGTGCTGGTGGGCGTCCATGCGTTTCAAGAAATGCTCAGCCGCCTCCACCGCGGAGACTGTTTTGCTTTGCAGCAGGCGGGCGAGTTCCACCACGCTCAAATTGTGTAAATCGTTGCTCATGCCGGGCCTTGTGCTTTATTCAATGACTTTGGGGACCAGGAACAGGCCGTTTTCAACCGCCGGGGCGCTTTTTTGATTGGCTTCTCGCTGATTCGGCTCGCTGACCGCATCGGCTCGCAGGCGCAAAGCGATGTCTTGGATGGCCGCGACAGGGTGCGCCAAGGGCTCGATGCCTTGGGTATTGACGGCCCGCATTTGCTCGACCAGCTCAAAAAAACCATTGATCTGGCCCTGCAAACGTTGGGCTTCGTCGGGCTGAAGTTCGAGCCGGGCCAGGTTGGCCAAGCGGGCAATGTCTTGGGGTGCTAAGGACATGGTTAACAGTCGGTAAAAAGACGCCAAAAAAAGCGAATTAGGGCGAATCGGGTATTATCCCGTCTTTGTGTGGGGCCTTGAAAAACCCGTATTTTTCATCGGTTACGCCGCGAATTTAAAAGCAGCCAATCGCTTTTCAAACAGTAGGAAATCTCATGTTCGGATCCTTTCGTCGGTATTTCTCGACCGACCTCGCTATCGACCTTGGCACGGCCAATACCCTGATTTTTGCGCGCGACAAGGGCGTCGTTTTGGACGAGCCCTCCGTCGTCGCCATTCGCCACGAAGGCGGCCCGCACGGTAAAAAGGTCATTCAAGCCGTCGGCCGTGAAGCCAAGGCGATGTTGGGCAAGGTGCCCGGCAACATTGAAGCCATTCGCCCCATGAAGGACGGTGTGATCGCCGACTTCGTCATCACCGAGCAGATGATCAAACAGTTCATCAAAATGGTGCATCCCCGCTCGTTTTTCAGCCCCAACCCCCGCATCATCATTTGCGTGCCCTGTGGCTCGACCCAAGTGGAACGCCGCGCCATCAAGGACGCCGCCGAAGCCGCCGGCGCTGCGGCTGTTTATTTGATCGAAGAACCCATGGCCGCTTGTATTGGCGCGGGCTTGCCTGTGTCGGAAGCCTCCGGCTCGATGGTCGTCGACATTGGCGGCGGCACCACCGAAGTCGGCGTGATTTCGCTGGGTGGCATGGTCTACAAAGGTTCGGTCCGCGTCGGCGGTGATAAGTTCGACGAGGCCATCATCAACTACATCCGCCGCAACTACGGCATGCTGATTGGCGAGCCCACCGCGGAAGCCATCAAGAAGCAAATTGGTTCGGCCTTCCCCGGCTCCGAAGTGCGCGAGATGGAAGTCAAAGGCCGCAACCTCAGCGAAGGGGTGCCCCGCAGCTTCACCATTTCCAGCAACGAGGTGTTGGAAGCCCTGACCGACCCGCTGAACCAAATCGTCTCGGCCGTCAAAAACGCGCTGGAACAAACCCCCCCCGAGCTGGGCGCTGACATTGCCGATCGCGGCATGATGCTCACCGGCGGCGGTGCTTTGTTGCGCGACTTGGACCGCTTGCTGGCCGAAGAAACGGGCCTGCCCGTCTTGGTCGCCGAAGACCCACTCACCTGCGTGGTGCGTGGCTGCGGCATTGCGCTGGAGCGCATGGACCGTTTGGGCAGCATCTTCACCAGCGAATAAGCCCAACCCTTTGGGCGGTTGCGCCAAATCCATTTGTCGTGTCGCTCGGAACCTTAGACCGTCGCCCCCCGCCCTTGTTCAGACAAGGGCCTTCGGCGCTGACGCAATTGGTTTTTTACGGCGCGCTGGGTGCGTTTTTGATGGTGGCCGATGCCCGGCTTCACATCACCCAGCCATTGCATTCGGGCTTGGCCACGGCCATTTATCCCTTGGAATGGCTGGCGCGGCAGCCTTTTGAGTGGGTTGAAGGCGGGGCCGACTACGTGACGACCATGAGCCGCGCTCAGGCCTTGGAAGAAAAAACCCGCCAACAACTCACGCTGCAATCGGCCAAGACGCAGCAGGTGGACGAACTCCTCCAAGAGAACGCCAAGCTGCGCGCGCTCTTGGATTTGGGCCAGCGCTTCAGCACCTCCGGCCAGGCCGCGCAAATTTTGTATGACGCGGCCGACCCCTTCACGAGGCGGGCCGTGATCGACCGAGGGCAATTGAAAAAAATTGCACTGGGCTCTCCGGTGATTGACGAAAAGGGCGTGGTCGGACAAGTCACCCGGGTGGACTTGTTGACGTCTGAAGTCACCCTGGTCATCGACAAAGACTTTGCCATTCCCGTGCTCAATGTGCGGACCGGCGAGCGCAGCGTGGCCGATGGTGATCCGCAAGGGGCTGGCTTGGAGCTGCGTTTTGTCTCAGCGAATGCCGATGTGCAGGTGGGCGATGAGTTGTCCACCAGCGGTGTGGACGGGGTTTATCCACCGGGCTTGAGCGTGGCCAAGGTCGACAAAATTGAGCGCCGTGGCGATGCCCCCTTTGCCCGCGTGCATTGCACGCCTTTGTCGGGTGTGACGGGCGTTCGGCATGTGCTGGTGGTCACCCCTTTGGGCGCTCAGGTGCCTGCACGCCCAGCCCCGGCAACACCATTGCCCCTCAAGCGCAAGGGGGCCCGCAATGATGGTTAAGCCCGCGGGCCAACAACTGCTGTTGCCGGTCAATGGCCTCTTTATTTGGGGCACTTTGATCTTGGCCATGTTGGTCAACATGCTGCCCTTGGGCCGCTTGCCGGGCGCACCCGATTGGTTGTTGATGTTGCTGGTGTTTTGGACCATGCGCCAGCCGCTCAGGGTGGGCTTAACCGCCGCTTTTTTCTTTGGGCTCACCATGGATGTGCACCAAACCTGTTTGCTGGGACAGCACGCCATTGTTTATTGCGTGATCGGCTATTTGGCCCGTCTCATGCATCGCCGCGTGCTTTGGTTTGGTTATTGGGGGCAGGCGTTGCAAGTCGGCCCGCTGTTCTTTTTAGGCCATCTCTTGGATGTCTTGCTGAGGCTGGCGCTCGGGGGGCAATTTCCTGGCTTCTGGTGGTTGTTGGCCCCGGTGTTGGAAACAGCGCTCTGGCCGATTTTGTCGTGGCTGCTGCTGCTGCCGCAAATGCGGGCGCCAGAACGCGACGACAGTCGCCCCCTTTGATGAGGGCATTGGGCTCGACATGAACCAAATGCGCAATGTGGACGCCGATCTGTGGCGCTTCCGCACGCGGGTGCGGGTGGCCAGCACCGTGGTCGTGGTGGGTCTGGTGCTGATTTTTTTGCGGCTCTTTTATTTGCAAGTCATCCGCTACGACGACTTGGCCGAGCAAGCCGAAGACAACCGCATTGCCGTGGTTCCCACGGTCCCCAACCGCGGTTTGATTTTGGACCGCAACGGCGTGGTTTTGGCCACCAATTACTCGGCCTACACCTTGGAAGTCACGCCCAATAAAGCGGGGCCGCTGGATCCCTTGATCGAGGCCTTGGGCGAGGTGCTGGAGATCGGCGCCCGCGACCGTAAGCACTTCAAAAAGCTGGCGGAAGAAGGCAAGGGCTTCTCCAGCGTTCCCATTCGAACCCGTTTGACGGACGAGGAAGTGGCGCGTTTTACGGCGCAAAAGTTTCGCTTTCCAGGCGTCGAAATCAAGGCCCGATTGTTCCGCTCTTACCCTTATGGCGAGTTGGCCAGCCACGTGATTGGCTACATCGGGCGCATCAACCAAAAGGAAAAAGACGCGATTGAAGAGTCGGATGACGACAGCAATTACGAGGGCACCGAGTACATCGGCAAATTGGGCATCGAACAAAGCTTTGAGCGCCAACTGCACGGCATCACCGGCGTCCAAGAGATGGAAACCTCTGCCGGCGGTCGGGCGGTGCGTCGCCTGGCCAGTCGACCCGCCACGCCGGGCGACACCGTGGTCCTGGCCCTCGACATCAAATTACAAAAGCTGGTGGAAGATTTGTTCGGCAAGCGCCGTGGCGCCTTGGTCGCCATGGACCCCAAAACCGGCGAGGTGTTGGCGTTTGTCAGCAAGCCGACGTTTGACCCCAACTTGTTTGTTGAAGGGATTGACCTCGACAATTGGCAAAGCCTGAACCAGTCAATTGATAAACCCTTGTTGAACCGGGCTTTGCGCGGCACCTATCCGCCGGGCTCGACCTACAAGCCCTTCATGGCTTTGGGGGCCTTGGAGCTGGGCAAGCGCAGTGCGTCAACCCTCATCAACGACCCGGGCTACTTTAACTTTGGCGGCCATAAATTCGGCAGTCCTGAGGGCTATTTGGGCGACATGGACATGCGCCGTGCCATTCAGCTTTCAAGCAATATTTATTTCTACTCACTGGCGAATGAAATGGGCGTCGACGCGATTCATGACTTCATGGCGCCGCTGGGTTTTGGCCAGTTGACGGGCATCGATATCCAGGGCGAAACACGCGGCGTTTTGCCCAGCACCGAGTGGAAGCGCAACACCTACAAAACCGCGGCCCAGCGCAAGTGGTACGCCGGCGAAACCATTTCCTTGGGCATCGGCCAGGGCTACAACACCTTCACCATGTTGCAGCTGGCGCAGGCCACCTCGGTCTTGGCCACCAATGGCTTGAAATTCAAGCCCCACTTGGCGATGGCCATCCGCGATGCCGTGAGCCGAGAAACCCGGGCTTTGTACACCGAGCCGCCACAAAATTTAAACCTCAAGCCCGAAAACGTCGCGGTGATTCGTGACGCGTTGGGGGCGGTGGTCACAGCGGGCACCTCGGCCCGCGCCTTTGCTGGCGCTGCCTATGCTTCGGGCGGTAAGACCGGCACGGCCCAAGCGGTGACGATGGGAGAAGGCCAAAAATACGACCGCGCCCGCATGGGTGAACGCCAGCGTGACCATGCGCTTTATGTGGCCATGGCGCCGCTTGACGACCCCAAAATTGTGTTGGCCCTGATTGTTGAAAATGCGGGCTGGGGCGCCGAGGTGGCCGCGCCGATTGCCCGTCGGGTCTTTGACTATTGGCTACAAGACCTCTATCCCAGCGATGACGACATTGCCGCAGTCAGCCAAGGGCAGGCCGCTGCGCCGATCGGCAAAGCCCGCAAGGCCTCCGAAATGCCTTGGCCGCCGAGTCCGGCTCAGGCCCCATAAGCATCAAAACCGGTTTTTAAAATCAAGGCACTGACGACGGCGATAAAGACCCAGCGCACAAAGCCGGTGCCGTGTCGGAGTGCCAACCGGCTGCCGGCAAAGCTCCCCAAGACATTGCAGGCGGCCAGCGGCAAGGCGAGCGACCCATCCACCAGACCTTGGCTGGCGAACAAAAGCAAAGCGGCCAAATTCGTCGACACATTGATCAGTTTGGCGCTGGCTGAGGCCCGCAAAAAGTCATAGCCCAACACCCGCACAAATAAGAAAACCAGGAAACTGCCGGTGCCAGGGCCAAAAAAACCATCGTAAAACCCAATCGTGGCGCCAATCAAAAAAGCCACCGCCGTTTCACGTCGTCCGCTGAAGCGGGGCTGGTGCTGTTGCCCAAGGTCTTTTTTAACCACGGTATAGACCAAGACGCCGAGCAAAATCAGCGGCAAGGCACGGCGCAAAAAATCAGCTGGAATTTGGGTCACGGCCCAAGCGCCGAGGAAGGCAAAAGCAAAGCCGGCCAGCGCGGCTGGCAGCCAAGCCGTCCAAGCGACGGCAACCCGCCGTTGGTATTGCCAAGCCGCCATGCTGGTGCCCCAAACGGAGACGCTTTTGTTCAGGCCAAACAGGGCGGCGGGTGCGCTGTTGGGAAAGGCTGCGAACAAGGAGGGCACCATGATCAGGCCCCCGCCGCCGACGATGGCGTCAATAAAACCCGCCAACGTGCTGGCCAGCGCAACCCAAACAATGTCCATGGCGGGCATTGTGAATGAAAAAAGGCGCTTGGGTGCCAAGCGCCTTTTCCATTTTGTTGTGTCTCCTCTGACCTCGACCTGTTAAGCCTTGTAGGCTCAAGCGAGTGAACAGAATGTAAGCCATCCTTTTGTTGAAAACCATTCACGTTTTCCCGAAGGGCCTGTCACGGATTTGTCACGTTGCTAAGCGCTAATCAGCCCCCATGCCTTCAGGTTTCTATTTGTTAATTGCGGCCCAGTTTGTGTCCGCGCTGGCCGACAACGCGTTGCTCATCCTGGCTGCAGCCTTGTTACAAGAACAAGGTTTTGCACCCTGGTGGGCGCCGATGTTGAAATTTTCTTTCACCATTTCCTACGTGCTCTTGGCCCCTTTCATGGGGCCCTTTGCCGATGCGGTGCCCAAAACCAAGTTGATGATTTGGATGAATGGCCTCAAAACCATCGGTGTGCTGCTGATGTTCACCGCCATCCATCCGGTGCTGGCCTATGCCGTCGTGGGGGTTGGTGCGGCGGCGTATGCGCCCGCCAAATACGGCTTGATCACGGAGTGGGTGCCCGCCCGCCTGTTGGTGCGCGCGAATGGCTGGATTGAGATTTCGGTCGTCTTGGCGGCCCTTTCGGGGACCGTTTTGGGCGGTTTTTTGGCCAGCGCCTGGTACGCCAGCACGCCATTTGCCATGCAAATTGGGGCGGTCATTGGTCCGGTGTTGCAGGGGCTGGGCTTGCCTTTGGTTTCTAAGTTGTTGGCCTCTTTGGTCTTGGTTGTGGTTTTGTACGGGGTGGCCGCGTTGTTGCAATCTGGCGTCCGAACGGGCGTGGTTACCTACCCCCCCACCTCTTTTCAGGTGTCGGCGTTGGTGCGGGACTTTGCCGCCGCCAACCGGCGCTTGTGGCGCGATCCTGAAGGGGGTTTGACGTTGACCGTCACCACCCTGTTCTGGGGCGTTGGTGCCACCGTGCAATTTGCCGTGTTGCGCTGGGCCAAAGACGTGCTGCAGTTGCCCATGGACGGCGCCGCCTACTTGCAGGCAGTGGTGGCCATTGGGGTGGTGATGGGCGCCGGTTTGGCCGGTGCATGGGTGGCCTTGGGGGCGGCTTGGCGGGTGTTGCCAGCGGGTGTTTTGTTGGGCTTGATGATTTCTGGGGCGGCCTTGACGACGGGCCTGCCCACCACCTTGCCCGCCTTGTCCTTGCTGGGGGTGGTTGGCGGAATTTTGGTGGTGCCCATGAATGCATTGCTGCAGCACCGCGGCCATCAGTTATTGACAGCGGGCCGTTCCATCGCGGTGCAAGGCTTTAATGAAAACCTCAGCATCTTGGTGATGCTGGGGGCTTACGCGGCTTGTTTGGCCCTGGATTGGCCCATTGTGCCGATGCTGGTGGTCTTTGGCTTGTTGGTGGCGTTGGCGATGGCCGCCATCATTTGGGCGCACGCGCAACAACGCCCGAAACCAAGCGTTTGATCTTGCCCTTGGCTTTGCCCCTGCCTTTGTCGTCGTCCAACTGGCTTTTGGCCAAGGGCACGGGCTCACCCGCCATCAAAGCGGCATAGATGGATTCAATCACATCGATGATGCGGTCCCAACCCGTGCCCAAGGCGGTGGCGCGGGCTTTGGTCCCCAGCGCTTTGAGCAATTCGGGGTGTTCAGCCAGGTGGTGGGCCATGCCGACAAATTCGGTCACGTTGTCAAAGTGGGCCAATTGGCCATTCACCCCCGATTGAATCAACTGGCTCGCTGCTGCGTAGTCATAAGCCAACACGGGCGTGCCGCTGGCCATGGCCTCAGCGGTCACGTTGCCGTAGGTTTCGGTCAAACTGGGGAAGATGAACAAATCACCGCTGGCGTAGTGGGCGGCCAAATCGTCGCCATGGCGCATGCCTGCAAAAATCGCATCCGGCACGCGGGCTTGCAACTCTTTGCGGGCCGGGCCGTCGCCCACCAGCACCAACTTCGCCTTGGGCTGAACTTGGCGCACCGCTTCAAAGGCCAAAATCAAAGCGTCGAGGTTTTTCTCTGCCGCCAAGCGGCCCACGTGCACCACCACCAAATCTTGGGGAGCCACCCCCCAGCTTTCACGCAACGCGGGGTTGCGTTTGGCCGGGTCGAACAAGGCGGTGTCCACACCGCGGGCCACCACCGCCACATTTTGGAAACCATAGGTCACCAATTCGTCGCGTAAACCGGCGTCGGGGGTCATGGTGCATTGGGTGCTGTTGTGGAACTTGCGCAGGTAGGCCATGATGGGCTTGTGCAACCAACCGATGCCGTAGTGCTTGCTGTAGGCGTGAAAATTGGTGCGGAAATCCGAGCACACCGGCAACTTGAGTTGGTTGGCGGCTTGCATCGCGACCCAACCCATCGGCCCTTCTGTGGCGATGTGGACGATGTCGGGACGGCGTTTAGACCACAAGCGGATCAATGATTTTTTGCTGGTCACCCCCATGCGCAAATGCGGGTAGCGTGGGATCGGCAAGCCCCGCATCAAGACCTCATGGAATGAGGTGTTTTCAGTGGCGTCAGAGTCGACGCCTGCGCTACCATCGGCCGTGTTTTGACGCGGACGAATGAGTTGAATTTCGTGGTTTCGGCCGCGCAAGCCTTCGACCACGCAAGCCAAGGTGCGGGCCACGCCGTTCACTTCAGGCGGGTAGGTTTCGGTCACCACGGCGATGCGCAGCGAGCGTTGGCGAGGGGAGAGTTCATCGACCAAAAGATCGTCATCGGAATAGGCGTTCATGAGCGAATGGTGCCGCTGCATTGCAACAATTGTGTGACAGCGAGGATCGTCACAGAACTTTCATAAATTTGCGTCAACATTGGCGCACTTGACCAAGCCCTCGCCACCAGATCGGTGGCAGGCGTTGGACCAGCATGAAAAGGAATGAACGTGAAGCAGATGAACGTCAAGCAGTATTTGCAAGAGTTGAAAACCCAGCGTTGGGACGATCACCGTTACTACCACCACAGCCGCATCAACCAAACGTTGCACTTGATCAGCGCCCTGAGTTTCTTGGCCGCCTATGTGATGTTGTTCAAAGACCCCGCTGAAGCCGCTTTGTTGGCGTGGGGCGTGTCGATGATTTCGCGCCAATCGGGTCACTTCTTCTTTGAGCCCCGTGGCTACGACGAAGTCAATCAAGCCACCGACGATTACAAAGAAGAAATCAAAGTGGGTTACAACATTCGCCGCAAAATTGTGCTGATGGCTTTGTGGGCTGCCGCACCGGTGATTTTGTACGCGGCCCCCAGCTTGGGCGGCCTCTTGACCCCCGCTGCTTCCTGGAACGAGTTCTGGCACCAAGTGGGCTGGGCTTGGTTGGTGGTCGGCGTGGGCGGTTTGCTGTTCCGCACCGTGCACCTTTTCTTCATCAAGGACGTGGTGAGTGGCCTGTGCTGGATGAGCAAAATCATCACCGACCCCTTCCATGACGTCATGTTGTATTGGAAGTCGCCTTTCTACCTCCTGCGCGGTCAACTGATTGACCCCATGGACCACGCGCGTCACGGTTGAGCCAACGTCCCTGATTGAACTGAATTAAAGGGCTTGGAACGTCAGCCGGTGCCATCCGGTTGAGTCCCAAGCCCTTCGTTTTGAGGGGCTGGATTCTTAATGTCAGCTACTTTTCCAGTGCGACCACATCTCTTTCAAGAGGCGCCGCTTGATGGCTTTGTTGGTGAGGTTGGCGTCTCGCCACCACCAGCCATCGGCGGCCATTTGTTTGACCGCCGCCAAGAACTTGTGCATGACTTGTTCAAAGTCGGCCTCGGTGTAATTAAGGCTCCAGATCAGTCGGCCTGTGCCCACCCAACCCAAGGCCAGGCCTTGTTCACGCAGGTAAAACTGCAGCAACCAGTTGTAGCGCGAGGGTTGGTTGTAGCTCAACGTCCAGACCGAGGACATGGCGGTCGCGACCACCGGTGCGCCCGCTTCGGCCATCAATTGGTTGAAACGAGCGCAACGCGCGTTTTGCTTGGCTTCCAAATCGGCGTAGCAGCTTTGGGCTTCTGGGGTTTCCAAATAGTCCAAAAACGCCGACATGGCGCCCATGACATAAGGGTGCGAATTGAAGGTGCCACGGGCAAAGCAAATGTCCGCCGGGCGTTCTTCTCGAAAACGCTTCATCAAGGCCGCTTTGCCGCAGACCACGCCCACCGGCAGGCCTCCGCCCAATGTTTTTCCATACGTGACCATGTCGGCTTGGACACCGAAGTATTCTTGTGCGCCGCCGGGTGCCAAGCGGAAGCCCAAAAAGACCTCGTCGAAAATCAAAACGATGCCGGCTTCCGTGCAGACTTGGCGCAGCTTTTTCAACCACGCGGTGTAGGCCGCGCGGTCATAGTGGGCGCTGCGCGAGGAGTCGACCAAGGACGAATCGCCGGGCGCACTTTTGTTGGGGTGAATGGCTTGCAAGGGATTGATCAACACGCAGGCAATGTCTTTTCGGGTGCGGAGCACCTTCAAAGCCTGCTCGCTCATGTCGGCCAGGGTGTATGTCTCGCGCGGTGGCATGGGGTTGCCAGGGCCGGGTTGAACGTCTTCCCACCAGCCGTGATAAGCCCCGTTGAAGCGCACCAGGTTTTTGCGTTTTGTGTGGTAGCGCGCCAGGCGCACGGCTTGCATGACGGCTTCGGTGCCGGACATGTGAAAACTCACCTGATCCAGACCCGAAATCTTTTGCAAACGTGCCGCATTGGACGCGACGATGGGGTGCAAACCCGCCAAAACGGGCCCCAAGTCTTGCGTCATCGCGACGCCTTTGGCCGTGGT
>CAILKX010000043.1 GCA_903834975.1 uncultured Curvibacter sp. | reverse complement strand
TTTGGCGGCAACACGCCTGAATCGGGCTTTGATTGCAGCGGTTTGATTGCTTATGTTTACCAAACCCAAGCAGGTGTCAAAACGCCCCGCACGGTGGCCCAATTGCAAAGCTGGGGGCAGTCCATTGCGCCCACTGACTTGCGCTCAGGCGATTTGGTCCTCTTCAGCAAAAGCCCATCAGGTGTCCCGCACCACGCGGGCATTTATGTAGGCAAAGGGCGTTTTGTGCATGCGCCTTCGACAGGCGGTGACGTGCGACTTGACCCCTTGGAGGGCAAATACTGGGCCTCGATGAACGTGGTGTTCAGGCGACCCTAGCAAGACTTGAGGTCACCAGCTCTTTGGCCTTGCTGACCAATTCTTCTGATTTAAACGGTTTGGTAAACGTCGCTTTGGCACCCAAGGACTCCAAAGACTGAATACCCAAACGCTCTTTAACCAGGTTATTGGCCCCCGAGACCAAAATGACGGGTAGGTCGGGGTGGCTGCGGGTCAACTTGGCGATCAGCTCAACGCCATTCATGTTGGGCATCAACAAGTCGGTGACGACCAAGTCAATTTGGGTTTCATACAGCCAGTGCATGGCCTCCAAACCATCCTCCGCACCAATCACATGGAAGCCGTTGAGCTCAAAAATCTCCTGCACACCGCTGCGCAAGAGGTCTTCGTCTTCAATCAGCAAGAGGGTGGGCATCGTTTCGGACATGGGGACTGATTCTAGTGCCTCCCAATAAAAAAGCCTGATTCTCCGCAAATTGTTAACTATTTTCTTTTAAGCAAGTCAAAATGACAGGATGCACATCACGGCTCGTTTTCACCTTCGGCTCCAAGGCCCTGCGCATGAACCGATCGGTCCGGGCAAGATCAGCTTATTGGAAGCGATTGCCAGTGAAGGTTCGATTTCGGCGGGGGCCAAACGCCACAAAATGTCGTATCGACGGGCATGGCAATTGGTCGACGAAATCAACCAAGCCCTGCAGTCACCCGCCGTGCTCACCGCCGTGGGCGGACGCAAAGGCGGCGGTGCCGTTTTAACCCCCGCAGGACAAACTTTGGTGCGGCTTTACCGCGAGGTGGAGGCACAGGCTTTGTCCAGCAACCACCTGGCGCTTGAACAACTCCGCAACCTGCTCAGCGAGTTGCCACCCACCCCAAAGGCCTGATTAGGCGGAGGCAGGGTGGGAACTTCCCCCCACCAATGAAACCGCCTTGACCAAGGCCCAAACCGACTCACCGGGTTTCAGCTGCAGTTGGTCCAGGGCACGGGCGGTGATGTGGGCTTGCAAAGTCTGTTCACCGAGTTGGAGCAGAACCTGAACCTGCGCTGGATGCGCGCCCGCTGACCAGCCCAACACCACACAAGGCCAGTGGTTTTGCACGCTGCTGTCCTGGGGCGCCCCTCGGCTCAGGCTCACATCGCGCGCCAAAATGCGCACGCGGGTTCTGCTGCCCAGCGGCAAGCCTGAATCGGGCAACACCAAATCGCCGCCTTGAAAACCCAAGGTCATCAAGTGCCAAGCCGGGTCTTTGCTCAACACTTGTGCATTCAAAAGCGTTTCGCCTTCTTGTTGCAGCACCTCGGCAATTGGGCCGGCGCGACGCACTTTGCCTTCGGACATCAGCACCAAGGTGGTTGCCAAACGGGTGGCCTCGGCCAGGGAATGGGTCACGTAGACCATCGGCAAAGTCCACTCATCCCGCAGCCGTTCCAACCAGCCCAAAAGCTCCTCTCGCCTTGACTCGTCCAATGCGGCCAAGGGCTCGTCGAGCAACAAGAGTTGGGGGCGTGTTGCCAAGGCCCGGGCAATGGCCACCCTTTGACGCTCGCCGCCTGAGAGCGTTTGAACCGACCGTTTGAGCAAGTGCCCAATGCCCAAGATGTCAATCGCTTGGGACAGCGCCGCTAATCCTGCCGCTGGTTGTCGTGTGCGTTTCAAACCAAAGTTCAAATTGCCTTGCACCGAGAGGTGGTCAAACAAACTGGCTTCTTGAAACACATAGCCGATGGCACGTTGCCAGGGAGGCAGAAAAATGGGCTGCTTCCGTTGAGGGGGGTTGTCTTGCCATGTTTCTGAGCCCACCACCAGGCGGCCGCGGGCCTGTCGCTCGAGCCCCGCCAAACAGCGCATCAAGGTGGACTTGCCAGAGCCTGACGGTCCCAGCACGACCGTCACGCCGCTGGCGGGGAGGCTCAACTCGACTTGAAAATCAAAGTCAGGCCGCTGCAACTCAAAGTGCAGGTCGATCATGAGGCCACTCGGTCGTTGGGTCGCTGCAAGAAATGCAAGCCCACCAAAACAGCAAACGAAAACACCAACAGCCCCCCCGCAAGCCAATGGGCTCTCGGGTAGTCCATGGCTTCAACCAAGCTAAAAATTTCCGTAGAAATGACGCGGGTCTGTCCGGGAATGTTGCCGCCAATCATCAACACCACCCCAAACTCGCCCACAGTGTGGGCGAAGCTGAGCACCGCAGCGGTCAGCAGACCCGGCCACGACTGGGGCAAAACCACAGAAAAGAAAGTGTCCAAAGGGCTGGCGCGCAAGGTGGCCGCCACTTCCAGAGGGCGTTGACCGATCGCTTCAAAAGCCCGCTGCAAGGGTTGCACCGCAAAAGGCAACGAATAAATGACCGATCCAAATAACAAACCACTGAAACTGAATGTCAGGGGACCCCAGCCCAGCGCGGTGGTCAAGCGCCCCAGCGGGCCCTGCGGACCCAGCGCCACCAACAAATAAAAACCCAGCACGGCGGGTGGCAACACCAAGGGCAACGACACCAAAGCCGAAACGGGTGATCGCCAAGCGGAGCGGGTTTGCGATAACCACCAAGCCAGCGGCATGACCAAGACCAAGAGCAAGAGCGTCGTCAAACTGGCCAATTTGAGCGTCAAGAAAATAGCGCTCAAGGTCTCTGAATCGAAGGCGGTCAACTCCATGCGCCGAAATATACACGCTAGGATAGCTGCCATGAGTGGCCTTTTTTTCTTCGATGCTTCCTTTTGGTCCAGCTTGGGTCTGCAGTTGCTGAATGGCTGGGCGGGAGCCTCTTCTTTGTTTTTGGTGGCCGCCGGTTTGTCCTTGATTTTTGGGGTGACCCGCATCGTCAACTTGGCCCACGGCTCCTTTTTCATGCTGGGCCTCTACCTCGCTTACAGCGTGAGCGCTGGGCTCAGTGCTGCGCTCACGGCAGGGGGCTTGGGGGCCGTCTTGGCGTCCGGTTTGGGTTTTTGGCTCGGCCTCGTCTTAACAGGCTTGGCGATGGCGGCAATGGGGGCCTTGGTCGAGGTCACCATTTTGCGCAGGCTCTACGCCGCGCCGGAGTTGTTGCAATTGCTGGCCACCTTTGCCTTGGTGCTGCTCATCAAGGACGCCGTGTTGTGGTTTTGGGGCCCCGAAGATTTGCTCGGACCCCGCGCACCGGGCTTGTCCCAATCGATCGAATGGTGGGGCGGGCGGGTGCCGACCTACAACCTTTTTTTATTGGCCATGGGGCCTGCTGTGCTGGTGGCCTTGGAAGGGTTGCTGCACCGCACCCGCTGGGGCAGCCGGGTGCGGGCCGCCACCCAAGACCGCAGCATGCTGAGCGCTTTGGGGCAAGACCCTGCGGGTTTATTCACCTCGGTGTTCGCGCTGGGCTCTGGTCTGGCTGGTTTGGCAGGTGCCTTGCAACTGCCCTTGGAGCCGGCCCATTTGGATTTGGACTTGAGCACCCTGACCGCCGCTTTTGTGGTCGTGGTGGTGGGCGGATTGGGTTCCATTCGGGGGGCCTATGCAGCGGCCTTGCTGATTGGCTTGGCCAACAGTCTGTGCATCTGGTTGGGCACGCAAACCGTTTTGGGTGTCGATGTTTCCTTTTCAAAATTGACACTCGTGATGGCGTTTTTGATCATGGCGGTGGTGCTGGTCTTTCGGCCTTATGGGCTGATGGGCAAAGCACTGGCCAGCGTCGTCCCGCCCGCCTCGGCCAGAACCTTCTTGCACAGCCCCTTCTTGTCCGGTTCGATGGATGCCAAAACCGCATCCGGTCAAAACCCATCGGCTCACTCAGGACTTTGGGCTCTTTGGGGCGTGGTGCTCACCTTGCTGAGCCTGCCGCTTTGGGTTGCCCCCGAGTCTTATGTTTGGGTCATGGCGATTGATGTGTTGATTGCAATCCTCTTTATCTTGGGGCTGTCTTGGATGATGGGGACAGGCGGCATGGATTCGTTTGGCCATGCGGCCTACTTTGGTGTGGGTGCCTATGCCACGGCTTTGTTGTGCTTAAGCGGGGCAGTTCCCCTGGGACTGGCGCTGATCGGCGGGCCCTTTTTGGCTGGCATTTTGGCCTTGATTTTCGGCGCTTTGTGTGTGCGCTTATCCGGGGTTTATTTGGCGATGCTGTCGTTGGCCTTGGCTCAAGTCATTTGGGGAATTGCCTTCGAATGGGACGGCGTCACTGGCGGTAGCAACGGACTCAATGGCATCAGCGCGCCGGTGTGGTTGCAATCAAGACCGCATTTTTACGAGCTGGTCTTGGTGCTTGCCTTGGTCGCCACAGCTGGGCTTTGGCGTTTGAATCAGGTGCCCTTTGGTTTAACCTTAAGAGCCAGTCGTGATGCCCCCGTGAGGGCGGAAGCCTTGGGCATCTCAGTCACTCAAATTCGTTGGCTGGCTTGGGCCTTGGCGGGCAGTTTGGCGGGTCTGGCGGGCAGCTTGTTTGTCTGGGCAAAAGGCGGGGTGTCGCCTGAAGTGATGTCGCTGCATCAATCTTTGGATGGCTTGGTCATGGTGGTCCTTGGTGGGGTGGGTGGTGTGGGCGGTGTCGGTCCCTTGGTAAATGCACTGGGCCCATGGTCAGGCGCTTTGGTCTTCAACGAGTTGCAAGTCGAATTGGCGCGTTACACCGACTATTGGCACGCCGCCATGGGATTGGTCTTATTGGCCTTGGTGTTGGTGATGCCCCAAGGGATCGTGGGCATTTTTTCAACATGGCGGCCCAAGGTTCAAGGACTTTTAAGTCAGGCCCGCGCATGACCCAGCCCCTGATTCAGACAGCGGCGCCGCTCCCTCTGTTGCGGGTTCGGCAATTGTGCAAAACCTTTGGCGGCGTTCACGCCGTTGAGGGGGTGTGTTTCGACTTGCAAGCGGGTGAAATGCTGGCCCTGATTGGCCCGAATGGCGCGGGAAAATCCACCACCTTCAACCTGCTGAATGGCCAGCTGAAGGC
>CAILKX010000042.1 GCA_903834975.1 uncultured Curvibacter sp. | reverse complement strand
GGCGTGACGATTGTGTGGTCGGGTGTAGTGGCCCTGATCGCCTACAAGCTGGTCGATTTGACCATCGGCCTGCGGGTGAGCGAAGAAGAAGAGCGCGAAGGCCTGGACATCAGCTCGCACGGCGAAACGGCTTACAACCGTTGAACCCCAAGACTTAAACGTTAAGTCACTCATCAAAAAGGGCGTTGGTTGAACCAACGCCCTTTTTTTATGCCGACTGATATGTAAGAAATGTAAGAAATGAAAAAGCAGGCCGAATCAGGCCCGCTGGCGTCGACCGATTAATCTGTTAACTCAGATGAAATGGCCGCCACGCATTCAATTTCCACTTTGTAATCGATGCTGATCAAGCGCCCCCCCACCGTGGCCCGGGCGGGTGTGTGCCCCGGAACGACCCAATCGTCCCAAACGGAATTCATGGCCACGTAATCGCCGACCGATGACAAGTAAATGCGGGCCTGCACAATGTGTGTTTTGTTGGCGCCGGCCTTGGCCAGCAGTTTGTCGATGAACCCCAGCACTTGACGGGTTTGACCGGTGATGTCCAAGGTGGTGTCTTCAGCGACTTGCCCCGAGACATAGATCATTTTTCCGTGGCCCAGATCGACCACCGTCATTTCGCTGAATCGGGGGCCACAATCAAAACGGGTAATTTCCATCACAAAATCCTGTTAGTTGGCAGGCGGAAGACCAGGCTGCAAGCCGGGCCGAACGGCAGCGTCCGAAGCGGCATCCCAACTCCCCCCCAACGCAAAGCACAAGGTCGCCACATCGCTGAGTTGATTCACGCGGGTTTGAGCCAAAGCTTCTTTGGCTTGCAACACCAACAGTTGCGACGCCATCAGGCTCAACTCACTTTGGTCACCTGCATCATACTGACGCTGGGCAATTTGTGCTGATTTTTCAGCGGATTTCAAAGCACTGAGCTGGTGTTTTGCCAAAGCGTCATCGTGCTGAATCGCCACCAAACTGTCGGCCAGATTTTGGAAGGCCGCCAACACGGTTTGACGGTACTGTGCGGCCGCTTGGTCGTAGTTGTCCCGCGCCACCTTTTCGCGGGCCGACAAAGTGCCCCCATCAAAAACAGGGGCCACGATGCCCCCCGCCAAGGACCAAAATTGGCCGGCTGAACTGAACAAACTTGACCACTGCTGGCTGGACTGCCCCAGCAACGTGGCGCCCAACGTGATTTGGGGCAATCGGTTTGCGCGGGCCACGCCAATCGCGGCGCTGGCGGCGTGTAAATTTTCTTCCGCTTGGCGTACATCCGGCCGGTGGCTTAGCCACACCGAAGGCGCAGTCAGCGGGAGGTTGGCGGGCAAATTCAAATCTTTTAACTCAAAGCCCTGCCCCACCGAGTCAGCGGGGTAAGCACCCAAGAGGTTTTTCAAGAGGTCAAGTTGCTGATCCCGCTGTTTGCGCAAAGGGGGCAGTTGCATTTCCAAGCTCAAGACTTGTTGAACTTGAAACTGAACATCGGCCTCGGAAATTTGGCCCATTTTTTGAAATTGGCGGGTTCTGTCCAACGCCTTTTGCTGCAGTTGGCGCTGCGCTTCGAGCAAGGCAATTTGTTCTCGCAAGCCGGCTTCTTGGGCCGCTGCCGTCACGACGCTGCTGACCAACAGCTGGCGGGTCGCAGCGAGGGCCGCCGCTTGGCCTTCGGCTTGCGCCTGAGCAGACTCGACGTTGCGGCGGTTCAAACCAAACACATCGAAGGTGTAAGCCACATTCACTTGGGCCGTGTGCAGATTGGCCACATAGTCGTTGCTGGCCAGGGGACTGGCCAAAACCCGGGGTGTTTTTTGCCGGGTGAACTCATAGCCCGTGCTCACCTGCGGCGCCGATTGCCCTTGTTGCGCCTGAACCGACGCTTGGGCCGCACGCAAAGCGGCTTGCGCCATTTCTAAACTGGGGTTTTGCGTCAAAGCCTGCTCGACCCATCGGTTCAACACCGGGGATTGGTACAAGCTGTACCAATCCAAGGGCAAATAAGCAGCCTCGGTGGGCTTGTCAACTTGGCGGGCTGAACCGCCAGGCGTGGTTTGCAGGTAGCGGTCAGGCAAAGCCAGGTCTGGCTTTTTAAAGTCTGGGCCGACGGTGCAAGCCGTCAAGCCCCACCCCATGCACAAGCCCAGGCAAGCCAAGCGGACCGAGCTGAAAGAGGGTTTGAGAGTGACTTTCATCGGTTTTTCCGCCTCACCACGTTGAAGCTATGGTTTGCAAAGAAGCGCTCGATTGAGAAGTACAAAGTCGGCAAGATGAACAGGGTCAACATGGTGGAGACGATCAAGCCGCCCACGACCACCGTGGCGAGTCCCCGCTGCACGTCGGTGCCCACACCCGTTGCCAAGGCCGCTGGCAACATGCCAATCGAGGCCACCGTCGCGGTCATCAAAATAGGGCGCAAGCGCTCGGCTGCGGCCATCAAAACGGTTTCATCCAAGGGATAGCCCTCACCCCGTACCCGACGAATATTCGAGACCATGATGATGGCGTTTTGAATGGAAACGCCGAACAATGCAATAAACCCCACCGCCGTCGCCACATTCAGCGTTTCGCCGGTCAGGTGAACGGCAATCAAGCCCCCCAAAGCAGCCAAAGGAACCACCCCCAATATCAACAAGGTTTGGCGGACATTGCCAAACTGCAAGAAAAGCAGCAAGGCCATGACCAAGAGCACCACACCGAAGATGACGATCAAGCGGGCTTGGGCCCGTTGTTGGTTTTCAAACTGGCCCGCCCATTGCAGCGTAACCTTGGTTTTGTCGTAGGTGACTTCTTTGTCGATGCGTTCTTGGGCTTCGGCCAAGTAAGACATCAAATCTCGCCCGCGGTTGTCGACACGGACCGTGATTTGGCGTTTGTTCAATTCATGCGAAATGGTGCTCTCGCCACTTTGCATGCGCACGTCAGCGACTTGTGACAAGGGGATGGCGGCCCCGCTGCTGGAACGCACGGTGAGTCGACCCAAGGCCTCTGGGCTGCCTTTGTCCTCTTTGGCAAAACGCACCCCCACGTTGTAAACCCGGTCTTCTTCGTAGACCGAAATCACCGGCGCGCCGCCGACACCGGTTTGAATGAGGGTCGTCACATCGACCACATTCACCCCCAAACGAGCAGCCGCTTCACGGTCCACTTTGACCACCAATTGAGGAATGGGGGGTGCCTGAAAAATGGACGCCGAGGCGGTGCCCCGGATGCTGTGCAAGATGTCCACCACCTGGTCACCGATGCGGCGGTCCTCTGCCAAATCTTGGCCATAGACGCGCAACACCAAGGGGCTGTGTGCGCCGCCAATGGCGTCGTTGACCCCGTCGATGATGGGCTGGCTGATGCCCACTGAAAAACCGGGCAACTTGTTCAATTTTTCATTGATGCGCTTGACCAATTCGGCCTTGGATTCACGATCCGGCCAGGTTTCGTAGGGGTTCAAGCCGACAGGGGCTTCAATGTGGGAAGGCGTCCAAGGATCGGTGCCACTGTC